>JAILCP010000057.1 GCA_024680055.1 Lachnospiraceae bacterium
GGACCAGAGATTTGCTTACAGCTTCCTTCAGATTCCACCTCACGATGGACACCCTTGCTGTTCGGCTATACACTTCCCACTATCTGGGCGTGTTCGGGACTTTCACCCGTTAGAGCGCGCCCATGGCGCGCAAACCAAAAAGACCGCATGGGAAGGCTCCCATGCGGTACAATTCCTCATATTCACTTAAGCATCACGTGACTGAATCAACTTCTCGATATTGGCAACGCCGGCATAGGCATCATACCCATCGGCATGTGCACCAACTAAGGTTGGAGCCTGCATGATGTTGTACTGCATAGCCAAGTCCGTATCTACAGTTGCATCCACCACCTCGTACTCAATGCCTGCTGCATCTAACTTGCTCATAGCAATCTTGCAGTTCGGGCAGGTAGGGGTTTTAAACAGCATATACTTCGAAGCAACGGAAACATTGAGCTTCGGCTCGGCAACCTTCTCATCAGCTGCAGGGGCATCAACCTTCTTCTTGGTCAGCTTGGACTTGCCAATGTTATAAACCTTGCGGTCTGCGTACTCCTGGGCCTTGCCATCATTCCAGTTCGCAACCGGACGATAGTAGCCGGTGATGCGGCTGTAGACCTCGGTCTTCTCGCCACAGTGCGGGCACACCTTCTGCTCTCCCGCCAGATAACCGTGATTCTTGCAAACGGAATAGGTCGGAGACATGGTGTAGTAAGGCAAGCGGTAATTCTCGGCAATCTTCTTCACCAGGTTAGCAGCAGCCTTCCAATCCGGCAACTTTTCTCCCAAGAAGGCGTGGAAAACGGTTCCGGAGGTATAGAGAGTCTGTAACTCATCCTGGATATCAAGTGCGGTGAAGATATCCTCAGTATAGCCTACCGGCAAGTGGGAAGAATTGGTGTAGTACGGTGTTCCATACATGTTGGCCGTAATGATATCTCCAAAATCCTCCACATCATGCTTAGCAAAACGATAGGACGTAGACTCTGCTGGAGTAGCCTCCAGGTTGTAGAGGTCACCGTACTCCTCCTGATAATCAGAAAGGCGCTCTCTCATGTGATTCAACACATCCTTGGCAAAATCCTGAGCCTTCTTCTCTGTTAAGTCTGCGCGAATCCAAGGCGCATTCAAACAGGTCTCGTTCATACCAACCAAACCAATGGTGGAAAAATGATTGTCATAGCCGCCCAAGTAACGTTTGGTGTACGGATACAGTCCCTGATTCAGAAGGTCCGTAATAACCTGACGCTTGGTGTGCAAGGAACGGGCTGCGATATCCATGAGCTTATCTAACTTCTTGTAGAACTCCTCCTCTGTCTCGGACAGATAAGCAATACGCGGCAGGTTAATCGTAACTACACCGATGGAACCGGTAGACTCGCCGGAACCAAAGAATCCGCCGGACTTCTTGCGAAGTTCTCGAAGATCTAATCGCAAACGACAGCACATGGAACGAACATCGCTTGGCTCCATATCGGAGTTAATATAGTTGGAAAAATACGGAGTGCCGTACTTAGCCGTCATTTCAAAGAGAAGCTTGTTGTTCTCTGTCTCACTAAAATCAAAATCCCTGGTGATGGAATAGGTCGGAATCGGATACTGGAAGCCTCTACCATTGGCATCGCCCTCCACCATAACCTCGATGAAGGCTTTGTTAATCATATCCATTTCCTTCTGGCAATCACCATAGGTAAAGTCTAATTCTTTGCCACCCACAATGGCCTTTTGTGTTGCAAGGTCTGCAGGAACCGTCCAGTCCAGAGTAATATTGGAAAATGGAGCCTGAGTTCCCCAACGGCTCGGTGTATTCACGCCATAAACAAAGGACTGAATACACTGCTTCACTTCCTTGTAATCTAGGTTGTCTACGCGAACAAACGGTGCCAAATAGGTATCGAAGGATGAAAACGCCTGGGCTCCTGCCCACTCATTCTGCATGATACCAAGGAAATTCACCATCTGATTACACAATACAGACAGATGCTTTGCAGGAGACGAGGTAATCTTTCCGGGAATACCTCCAAGTCCTTCCTGAATCAACTGTTTCAAGGACCATCCCGCACAATAACCTGTTAACATTGACAAATCATGAATATGAATATCTGCATTTCGATGTGCATCTGCAATTTCCTGGTCATAAATTTCGGACAACCAGTAATTGGCAGTAACTGCACCGGAGTTGCTGAGAATCAATCCTCCTACAGAATAGGTAACGGTTGAATTCTCCTTCACTCTCCAATCTTCCACCTTAACGTAGCTGTTTACAATCTCTTTATAATCTAAAATGGTGGATTTCATATTACGCATCTTCTCACGCTGCTTACGATACAGGATGTAAGCCTTTGCAACATCTGTATATCCGGTCTGTTCCAAAACAGCTTCCACACTATCCTGAATATCTTCCACCTGAATCTGTCCCCCGGCTACCTTCGGCTGAAAGTGTGCTGTTACACGTAAACCAAGCAGATCAATTATGTCATCATTGAATTCCTTCCCCGTTGCCTGAAATGCCTTTGCAATAGCATCCGTAATCTTGCTGATATTAAATTCTGCGATTTGTCCGTCTCTCTTTACTACTTCAAACATACTCCTAACTTCTCCATCCTTTCGCAGTTTTCTTTATTACTCATGGAGTTATTGTAGCAAAAAGCCTTCCACCTCGTCAATACAAAAAGCACTATATATTGGTCTTTTTTTGTTTTCTTTTCTAGATATTGTACATTTCCTTGGTCACATAGGCTTTGACATAAATACCGTCTTCTCGGTACTCCTCCGTCAATAATTCCCCATATTTACGAATCAACTGTATCTTACCCGCATCCTCATAGTGAAATACTTTTTCAAGAAGCACCTTATCGCCTCTCAAAAATTCCTCCAACGCCTCACATACCAAATCCAGACCCACATTATTTCCGGCCTGAATATTTAACGTTTTTTCCGCTCTCAGATCCTTAATAACCTCATTTTTTTCTACCAGATCCTGCTTGTTGAAAAGGGTTAAAATTTTCTTTCCGGTAACACCAAGTTGCTCCAGGGTTTCATATACAATATGCATCTGTTTTTCCCTCTGGGGATTGGAGGCATCCACCACGTGGATAATGTAGTCCGCATATTTTGCCTCCTCTAAGGTACTTTTAAATGCTTCAATCAAATGATGGGGCAGCTTTCTGATAAACCCTACCGTATCGGTTAAAAGAATTTCCTGACCGCTTTCCAGTTTCAAATTTCTTGTGGTGGGATCTAAGGTTGCAAAAAGCTGATCTTCTTCCAACACCTTGGCATCGGTAAGATGATTTAAAAGAGTGGATTTTCCCGCATTGGTGTAACCCACAATGGCTGCCACCTTAATGTGGTTTCTCTCCCTCTGCATTCTGGCCACCTCACGATGTTTTACCACTTCGGCCAATTCCTTTTTCAGCTGAGAAATTCGTTGTTTGATCAATCGACGGTCGATTTCCAGCTTCTTTTCACCCGGTCCCCTTGTTCCGATACCTCCCCCAAGACGGGACATGGAACGGCCAAAGCCCACCAGTCGGGTGGCTCTGTAGCGAAGCTGGGCCAACTCCACCTGAATCTTTCCTTCGCTGGTATTGGCTCTTTCCGCAAATATATCAAGAATCACCAAGGTTCTGTCCATCACCTTGATGTCCAGTTCCATATTTAAATTTTTCATTTGTGCAGGAGTTAACTCATCGTCACATACAATGCCGGTGGCGTCGTAAAGGGCAATCATCTCCTTTAGTTCATCCAGCTTTCCGGTTCCAACATAGTAGCCCGGATGCACCTGTTCTCGATTCTGAATACACACCCCTACCGTGGTGGCATGGGCTGTTTTACACAATTCTTTTAACTCTTCCAGGGAATCTTCTGTGTCATCTCCGTCGCACAAACTGACTCCCACTAAAATCACACGTTCCTGAGTTTCTTTATTTTCAAATAATTCTGCCATCCATTCCTCCAACTATTTTACACGGCTTTGTAAAAATTTCAGTTCCTTTGCCGCCTTTTCATCAGACGGATACTTTGCTGTATAGGTTTTCAAAAGGTTCATAGCTTCAGACAACTCCCCTTCCTCTTCGCACAGTTTAATTTCCAGTTCCATAATCTCTTTTTTGTCATCCCCTTTCAGGGAGTTCTTTGCCTTCTTTATGTACTGTTTTACCTGTTCATAATCCTTTTGCTTTAAAAGGCTTTCAATCAGCTTCATAAATGCTTTTTTATTGTCTTTGTGAGCCATGGCGTAACTTTCGTAAAGGGCGTAAGCTTCCTCTTTATTTCCCATGGATTCCAATACCTGACCCATGTAAAGCTTGGACTCTTCGTCCCCTTCGTTTTCTGCCTTGGAAAAAATCTTTCTGGCGTTTTCATAGTCTCCAAGAAGCAAATAAACTCGGCCCATATTCCGATACTCTTCACCGGTTTGTGCCCTTCTTGTAAGGGCTTGATTCAAATAAGACTTGGCCAGTTCTTCCTCTGCGCCACCCGCCATTAAATTCTCGTAGGCGCTGATATATATTTGGAAGTTGTTTTGATCCAGTTCCAACGCCTTTTTATAATCTTTATCCGCCTTGGCATACTGTTTGGTCAAGGCATATAAATTTCCCCGTTGCACATATGCACCGGTTGCCTCTTCATCATAGTTAATTATGGCATTATAGACCTTCTTGGCCTCATCTGTTTTTCCTGCCTTCAAAAGGGCATACCCCTTGTAGTAACATACATCCAACTCCACATCACTGATTCGACCGTTGGATGCATCCAGGGACTTTTGCAGATTGGTAACGGCGCCATCGTAATCGCCCTTTTCAATTGCCGCTATTCCGGCTTCTCTATAAGAAAGTTCCTTATCTTCATGTGGATTGGCCACGGCACACCCCGTTGTTAAAATAGAAACCGCCAATAATAAGGCCACTGTTAATCTCTTCATACACATTTCCTTCTTCATTACATACTACGGCTATTATAACAATCTCTCACCTGCTTCACAAGAAAAAAAGCAGAGAGCCAAAGCTCTCTGCCTTACATTCATTAAATAATTAACGGGCAAGGAATTCCACAATCTCACCAACATACATATAATGGAAATCTCCCTTTGGATAAAACTGGGAAAGTATGGTTGGATCTAAAATTCCATCCGGTTCAATCTTTGTACAGGATAAGGTTTTACATACCACTACAAAGTTGCTTTCATCTGCAAATGCAATTCCCTTATGATAATCCACGCCAAAACCTACGTTTGCAAATTTATCTTCATCGCGGCCGGAAACTTTTCCAAAGTATTTCAGTGCATTTTTCTCTTTTCCCCCGAAGAAATTTACGGAAAATGTCTCTGTGGAGTCCAGCAATTCCTTGGTATATCGACTGCCTCGAACAAATACATAGGCAACGTTCTTATCCCACATAACGCCCATGCCTCCCCAGGCAATTGTCATTCCGTTGGTCTTTCCATCTTTTTCAGTTACAAGCAGTGCCCAATCCAATCCAAATCGTGCAAAAGGATTCATTTCCGCCATTTCCATTGGTAAATCCTGAAATACATGTTTCATATGCGCTTCTCCTTATCTCGAAAACATTATTTTTTCATTATCAAACATTTTTGTCATAGCATACACACATATACCTACAAATACTAAATTGGCGATAATGGTAACCCCAACCTGCGTCATGCTATAATTCATAGAAAATATTCCATTAAATATTTTAGCACTATTATAGATAGGAATTGTGAAAAATTGAAGTTTTGTCTCTGAATTTCCCGGTGCAGCACTTGCTGCAATGCCAACCACCATGCCAAGAATCATTACCGGAGAACAATAACTGCTTGCTTCTTTCACGGTTTTCGCGAAGGTGGATAACAGTGAAAAAATACAAATAATTGCCAAAGTGGTACTAAACACCGTTACACAAAGCACTGCATAATCGGAAGTTGAATAAATATTGGCAGAGATACCATCCCCTGCACCTCCCATTAATTTTGGCAGGGATAACAATACTCCGAGGGTGGAGGAAATACCGCTTAACAGGGCAAATACTCCAAGACTCACCACTTTTCCAAGGGCAAGAGAACTTCGTTTTATAGGCGTCACCAAAATGGTTGCAATGGTTCCTCTCTCCTTTTCTCCCGCAATGGCATCCGGCGCCACTGCCACGCAGCCGCTCATCAACATCATAATCAGCAGCATTGGAACAATCATGGAGAAAATCTGAGCTCCGGAATCTTCCTTGGTGGCCAGATCGTAGTTCACCGTCTCATCCCGGTTAATGTCAAACTTATTGGTCATGGCGCTTTCGTAATTATTAAAGCAGGCCTCTAAGTTGCCATACATCGCCTGGGAATCGGTGTTGGAAGAATTATAAAAAATTTCAATCAAGGGAGCTTCTTTTTTGCTGCTGATTGGATTATAAGCTTCCACCTCTTTGTCAAAATTCTTTGAGAAGGTCACCATGACCTGTGACTCTCCATCTCTAATTTCCTTTTTAATTTTCTCAGCGTCTTTTATGGATACGTCCTTATAATCAATCTTTGCCACATCAAAAATGGATTTGGCAGATTCCGGTGCATCCACGCTATATACCATGGCCGGATGGTCCTCATCCGGTGCAAACATATCTCCCATTACCTGACCTAAAATAGAATAGATGGCAAAAATCATAATACCCGGTAAAAAAACAGTGGAAATAAATAATCGCTTATCTCCAAAAAAACGTTTGAATTCCTTTTTTACAATGGTTAAAAAATCATTTTTCATTACTGTTCACCTACCGTTTCTTCATATACTTCAAAAAAGCGCTGCTCAAGACTGGCGCCGTCTTTGATTTCCTCAAGGCTGCCGCAACGTACAAGTTTTCCGGAAATAATAATTCCCACCCGGTCACATAGTTTTTCCACCAGCTCAAATATATGAGTGGAAAGAATAATGCTTTTTCCCCGGCGTTTTAGTTCCAAAAGAAAATCCGTCACCACCTTGGCTGTTATTACATCAAGTCCGTTGGTAGGCTCATCAAAAATAATAAACTGCGGGTCATGGGCAATGGATACCACAAGGGAAACCTTTTGTTTCATACCTGTGGAAAGATCTGCCACCTTCACCTCTGCAAATTCACTGATTCCAAAACGGTCAAACAGTTCCTTTTTACGCTCCCTGATGGTGCTCTTGTCAATGCCATGCAAGGTTGCAAAATAGTCAAACAGATAATTTGGTGTAAAGTACTCCTCCAGTTTTAATTCACTGGTTAAAAAGCCGATTTTGCCTCTTACGTCAAAAGGATTGTTTACACTGCTGCTTCCTTTTACCAGAATGTCTCCCTCATCCGGTTTGATTAGGGTTGCAATCATTCGAAGGGTGGTGGTTTTACCTGCACCGTTCGGTCCCAAAAGGCCAAAAATCTCCCCTTCATAAGCGCTAAAGGACAAATGGTCCACCGCCACTTTTTTCTTTTCTTTGGTTTTTTCCAATTTCATCTGCTTTTTGCTAAGATGAAAGGTTTTGGAAATCCCATCCACTTTTAAAATCTCTTTCATATACTCTCCTTCAGATTATTTTAATAAAAGGCTCTCAATTTCTTCTCTGGTTCCTTCCAGAGTACCCTGAATCATGGGCGTCTTTCCTCCGCCTTTTGCCTGCAGCCGTTCCTTTAATTGTGCCTGCAATGCTTTTAGGTCAATGGTTTCACTTCCGATAATGTATTTATAAACATCTTCCGTAGAAGTTTTTGCCATTACTGCCGCTATCTTTGACACTTTCGGCATCAGCAGATTCACGTAATTACGCTGCACCGTGGCGTCCATCTCTTCTTCAAAAAGAACCAGACTTTCCCCTGCCGGAATCTTTTCTGCTTTCCCGGTTAAAAGCTCCATGGTAAGTCTTCCGATTTCACCCTTTTGTTCCAGGGAGGTTTCCTTGATTCGTTTTACCGTCTCAGGAAGTTCTTCCATATTGGTGGAAAGTTCTTTGGTCAGCGCCTTTAAAATTTTGCGCATGGTCCTGCTTTCCTCCTCGGCACGCTTTGCACACATAATCTCAAGGCGAACGCCGCCCTTGTAGTTTTCTCTGTTCACCACATGGATGCTTCCGATTTCTCCGGTGGTTGCCACATGAGGAGCACAGCATGCACAAAGATCCACCCCTTGGATTTCCACAATGCGGATAGGTCCATCCAGCTCCTTTTTACTGCGGTAATCCAGGGTTTTCAAGGTTTCTTTTTCCGGATAATAGCCACGAATCGGTAAATTTTTACGTACCGCTTCATTGGCCGCTTTTTCCACCTGCTCCACCTGTTCCATAGAAAGCGGGCCGTCAAAATCCAGAGTTACAATCTCCTCTGTCAAATGAAACCCCACATTGTTGTATCCAAAGGTGTTATGCACAATACCGGATAACACATGCTCTCCGGAATGCTGCTGCATCAAATCGTAGCGGTGGTCAAAATCAATGTGACCTTCCACCTGCTGCCCCACTTGCGGATGGTTTCCTTCATCTAAGGTATGCCATATCACGTTATCCCTAATTTGAACATCCTTTACTTTTATACCGTTCAGGGTTCCAAGGTCCGGAGACTGTCCCCCCTCTTCCGGGAAAAACAATGTCTGATCAAGAGCCACTTCCACGCCCTGTTTTCCTTGATGAAGTTCTGTCACCTTGGCGGTAAAATCCCTTTCATACGGCGCTTCATCGTATAATTTCTTTGTCATTTTCTCATTCCTTTGTATAAATAAGGGGATTCGAACCCATCTTCGAATCCCCATCATGTACTTTCAATGTGCTGATTACTTATTTCTGCGGGCCTGCTTTCACAAGTGCCTTGCCGGCATCATTACCTTCGTATTTGGCAAAATTCTTAACGAAACGTTCTGCCAAATCATTTGCCTTTGTCTCCCATTCAGAAACATCTTTGTAGGTATCTCTCGGATCCAGGATATTGGTATCCACACCCGGAAGTTCTGTAGGAATTTCAAAGTTGAAAATCGGTAACTTCTTAGTTGGTGCATTCTTAATGTCACCATTTAAAATTGCATCAATAATTCCTCTTGTATCTTTAATGGAAATACGCTTTCCGGTTCCGTTCCAACCGGTATTTACAAGATAAGCCTTTGCTCCGCTCTTTTCCATTCTCTTAACAAGTTCTTTTGCATATTTTGTTGGATGAAGCTCTAAGAAGGCCTGTCCGAAACATGCAGAGAAAGTTGGTGTAGGCTCAGTAATTCCACGCTCGGTTCCTGCAAGCTTTGCAGTGAATCCGGAAAGGAAGTAGTACTGAGTCTGTTCCGGTGTCAAAATAGAAACCGGAGGAAGTACTCCAAATGCATCTGCTGATAAGAAAATTACATTTTCTGCAGCCGGGGCGGAAGAAATAGGTCTTACAATGTTCTTAATATGATTGATCGGATAAGATACACGGGTATTTTCTGTGACGGACTTATCGGCAAAATCAATCTTTCCATCCTTATCAAGTGTTACATTTTCAAGTAATGCATCTCTCTTAATGGCATTATAAATATCCGGTTCGGATTCTTTGTCCAGGTTGATTACCTTTGCGTAGCATCCACCTTCAAAGTTAAATACTCCGTTGTCATCCCAACCATGTTCATCATCACCGATTAAAAGTCTCTTTGGATCGGTGGAAAGTGTAGTCTTTCCTGTTCCTGATAAACCAAAGAAAATTGCAGTATTCTTTCCGTCCAAATCTGTATTTGCAGAACAATGCATAGCAGCAATGCCCTGTAAAGGAAGGTAATAGTTCATCATGGAGAACATTCCCTTCTTCATCTCTCCGCCGTACCAGGTATTAATAATTACCTGTTCACGACTGGTAATATTAAATACAACAGCTGTTTCAGAATTCAATCCCAGTTCTTTGTAATTCTCAACCTTGGCTTTGGAAGCATTGTATACTACAAAGTTCGGTTCAAAATCAGCCAATTCCTCTTCTGTTGGCTGGATAAACATATTTTTGATAAAATGTGCCTGCCAAGCCACTTCCATAATAAAACGAACGGCCATACGAGTGTCTTTGTTGGCTCCACAGAAAGCATCCACAACAAAAAGTCTCTTGCTGGAAAGTTCCTTTAATGCAATGTCTTTCACTGCTTCCCATGTTTCCTTTGATGCCGGATGATTGTCGTTCTTATATTCATCCGATGTCCACCATACAGTATCTTTTGAATTGTCATCCATAACGATGAATTTGTCTTTTGGAGAACGACCGGTATAGATTCCGGTCATAACGTTAACCGCTCCAAGTTCACTTACCTGTCCGATTTCATACCCTGTAAGTCCTTCCTTTGTTTCCTCTTCAAACAACATGTCATAGGAAGGGTTGTAAATAACCTCTGTTACATCGCTAATACCGTATTTCTCTAAATCGATTTGCTTCATCTCTTTCCTCCGTTTCTCGTATCTCTACACCCTATATACTAAGATGATAACACTTTTTTCCCTGCTTGTATATCCAGTTTCCGTTCTATAATATTTTCGTGGTCCATTTGGAGCAATCCCATACTTTTGTGGCCAAACCTTCGTAAAACTCCGGCTCGTGGCACACCATTAAAATACTTCCTTTGTACTCCTTTAACGCCCGTTTCAGTTCCTCTTTTGCATCCACATCAAGATGGTTGGTAGGCTCGTCAAGAAGCAGCACATTGCTCTTACGATTCAGCAGTTTGCAAAGACGTACCTTGGCCTGCTCTCCTCCGCTTAACACCCTGACAAGGCTTTCGATATGCTTGGTGGTAAGGCCGCATTTTGCCAGGGCGGAGCGCACCTCATACTGACTGAAGGACGGAAATTCATTCCATATCTCATCAATACAGGTGGCGTCTCCCACATTGCTCATTTCCTGCTCAAAATATCCGATACTCAGGTAATCCCCTGCTTCCACCTCACCGGACAAAGGCTTAATAAGACCTAAAATACTCTTTAAAAGGGTGGTTTTACCAATTCCGTTGGCGCCCACAAGAACAATTTTTTCTCCCCGTTCCATGGTAAGATTCAGCGGAATGGACAAGGCTTCATCGTATCCGATGACCAATTCCTTTGTGGTAAAAATGTAGCGTCCCGGTGCTCTGTCATATAAAAAGTGAAATTCCGGCTTTGGTTTTTCCTCCGCCAGTTCAATCACATCCATTTTGTCCAGTTTCTTTTGCCTTGACATGGCCATATTTCTGGTGGCCACTCTGGCCTTGTTTCTTGCCACAAAATCCTTCAGATCCGCAATTTCTTTTTGCTGCTTATGATATGCTGCCTCCAGCTGAGACTTTTTCATTTCATAGACTTCTCTGAATTTGTTGTAATCTCCCACATAACGATTCAATTGTTTGTTATCCATATGGTAAATCAAATTCACCACACTATTTAAAAACGGAATATCATGGGATATTAATATAAACGCGTTCTCATAGTCGTTTAAATAACGTTTCAGCCATTCAATATGTCCCTCATCCAGATAGTTGGTGGGCTCGTCCAAAAGCAAAATATCCGGTTTTTCCAAAAGCAGTTTGGCCATTAACACCTTGGTTCGCTGGCCTCCGCTTAAATCCGTAACATCCTTATCAAGGCCCAGTTCCAAAAGTCCAAGAGCCCTTGCCACTTCTTCGATTTTGGCATCGATCATGTAAAAATCATGGAGGGTCAAAAGATCCTGAATGGTTCCAAGTTCCTGCATAGCTTCCTCCATCTGTTCCGGAGGCAATGCTCCCAAGTTGTCGCAGATTTCGTTCATTTTTTCTTCCATCTCAAAAAGAAAATCAAAGGCGGAACGAAGCACAGCCTGAATACTCATGCCCTTTTCCAATACTGTGTGCTGATCCAGGTAACCCACTCTCACATTTTTGGCCCATTCCACGCTGCCCTCATCCGGCTGCAGTTTTCCCACCACAATGTTCATAAAAGTGGACTTTCCCTCACCGTTGGCACCGATCAATCCAATGTGCTCTCCTTTTAGCAGTCGAAAGGACACATCTTCAAAAATGGCCCGATCTCCAAATCCGTGACTTAGATGTTCAACATTCAAAATACTCATACTATTCTCCTTTATATATGGTAAAAGCCAACGGCAGTGTTGCCTGTCGTTGGCTTATTTTTACTCGCCCTTAATTTGATCGATATAGGTCTGTGAGTTGGTTGCCTTGTAACTGTCCGGATACTTGCTGATGATTTTTTGGTAAAGCACAATGGCCTTTTGATCGTCGCCGTTCATACGGTAAGCATGCGCACAAATAAACATGGCGTCTCCGTCTCCGTAATCCTCCTGAATCTTCAAAATATCTTCAAAGATCTCAATGGCATCCTCATAAGAGCCCTGATTATACTTGGCTGTAGCTCTCTTATATAAAATCTTCAAATACTTATCGTTCACCTGACCTGCCAGTAATTCGTAAATGTCTTTAAAATCGTCTTCCACCTTGCTTTCTTTTACTTCTTTCAAGGCGTCTCCCGCTTTTTCATATTCTCCTTCGGTATACTGCACATAGGCCTCCAATAGTTTCTTATACACATTCATGTTGCTTTCGGATTCCGAACTGGTATTTTCTGCCTTCTTAACCTTGCCGTTTAAAGCATCGATTTCTTCCTGAAGGTTTCGAATGGTTACATTTCTTGTGGAAATGGTATTGTTGGCCTCCACCAGCTTGGCTGCACTGGATGCGGTGGCCGAACGTTTCACTCCCGGTACCACCAAAAAGAAGGAAATCAAAAATCCCACCACAAGGCCAAAAATAATATTGACCATGGTACCAATGGTGGAGTTCTCCTTTAAATACGCCGGTCGGATAATGGTTTCGCTTCCGCTCTTGTATTCCACGGAGCCTTCCTTATCCTTCTTCTTTTTCTTTTTATTTTCCAGATGCTCTTCCGCTTCCTTTTCGTATTTTAACAAAAGGGTGTTGTTGGCATCCACCTTGGCGGCCTTGGAAAGCACTGCCTTGGCCTGCTTGTACTGGCCCTGATGAATGTAAATCAATCCAAGTAAAAGGGATGCCCGCACAAACTTTGGATTGGTTCCCAGCACCTTTTTCAGCTGGATAATGGCCAAATCCTCATTTCCCTGATTGGCATATTCCAAAGCAATGTTGTACTTCTTTACACATTGGTTGAACTTTCCTGTGCGTGCCATATCCGGCTTCATATCATTAATGTAATCCGCCGCCGGGTTATCTTCCTGCTTCAGGTTCACGGAAATCACCCATTCCCTCAATGCAAGAATACATTCTCCCACTTCATAGTAACAAAGTCCCAGAAGATTTCTGGCTTCTATATTATTTTTATCGTAATGAAGGCTCTTCTTCAGATTCATAATGGCACCGGATAAATTGTGCACTAATGCATCGTCCAGTCCCCGATTATAATAAGCACCTGAGGCCTTCTGAATTTTCTCGTATGAATTCATGATATTTCTCACTACCTTCTCTGCTTATTTGCTTCCTTTAACATTTCCTGTAAAATATCTGTCATATCATCTAAATCATGACTGTAAATTGCATCCTCTGCATCTTCCACTTCCAAACATGGTTTAAATTTCTTTAATTCTTCTTCAAAATCAATCATGATAATCCTCCTTTATCTTAAGTATCTCTCCAATTAAATATAAGGATCCTGTACAAAAGATGGTTTCACCCTCTGCCCCTTTTTTCACAGCATCAAATGCCTTTACCGGGCTTGGTTCCACAATCACTTCTGCATGGGTGTGTTTCTTAAATTCTTCTGCCATCCATGAAGCGCTAAGCTTTCTTGCGCCCTCAATCTCGGTGACTACTATTTTACTAAAGGCAAGGCCCCTTGACAATATGGAAATTGACAAAGTGGCATCCTTTTCTTTTACCATGGAAAACAACAGTCTCCTTGGTTTTTCTTTCATTTGACTGACACAAGCCACAAATTGTTTCATCCCATCGGGATTATGGGCTCCGTCAAGATAGATATTCTCATCGATCTTTTGCATACGTCCCTGCCATTGCACCTTACTCATTCCTTTATAAAAGGACTCTAAGGAAATGGTTCCCCGTTTTATAAGGAGTTCACATACCTCCATAGCAAGAGCAGCATTTTCCACCTGATAGTCTGCCACAAAGGGAATCTTCACCGGTTTCTTATGACCGTCCAAATCAAATACAAAGGAAATTCCATCCTGCCCCCTTGAAACAATTTCAATATCTCCGGGATATACCGGATAGGTTGGGGCCTTCAATGGTCTGGCCGCAGCAAAAATAACATCTGCCACCTCTCTAATCTTGGCATCAAAAATCACCGGCACACCCTGTTTTAAAATGCCGGCTTTTTCTGAAGCGATCTTTTGCAATGTATCCCCCAGGTATTCTGTATGTTCCAGGCTTATGGATGTGATTACCGTAGCAAAAGGTTTACGCAATACATTGGTGGCATCCAGTCGCCCTCCAAGTCCGGTTTCAATCACCGCCATATCCACCTTTGCTTCTCTAAAAATCACCATCCCAACGGCAAAAATAAACTCAAAAAAAGTCGGGTGGGATGCACCTTCTTTTACCATGTCATCCACCACATTCTTCACCTTGTGAAAGGCCCTCAAAAAGGTTTCTTCCTCAACCTTCTCGCCGTTCACCACAAAGCGCTCTGTGAGATGCACCAGGTGTGGAGAGGTAAAAAGTCCCACGCGAACCCCGGAGGTAAAAAGGACACTGTGAATCATGGCACACACCGATCCTTTTCCGTTGCTGCCCGCCACATGTATGGTCTCAAACTGTTTCTGAGGGTCTCCTAACCGATGCAAAAAATCTCTTGTATAATCCAAACTGTGCTTGGATGAAAATTTGGGAATTTCGTAGATATACGCTACTGCCTCTTGATACTCCATAGCACTTCCTCATCTTGTTTTTCAGTACGTTACCATTATAATATAGTGCCGTTAAAATTCAAGTTTTATTCCAAAAAAGACCTTTGAAACCAACAGGTTCCAAAGGTCCAAACGTTCTTATACAATTAAATCAATGCGTCCGCATCCCGCTCCATTCGAATGTTGTCTCCAACCTTCTTAAAAGTAACGGCATAATGTTCATCTTTTACCTCATGGCCAAATCCGTCAATACAGATAAAGACACCCGGATATACGGTACCAACTACTTTTACACAGGCTCCATCTGCCTTATCGATTAAGGCCGTCAATTCATCCTGTTCCAGTTTACTCTCCTGAATAACTGTATTTTCATGAATCTTGGTACGCAACATGGACATCTTTCTTGGATCTGCCGAAGGCTTGTCCATTACTGTCTTCGGGGTGTTTTCACGCTCAATTTCAGCAATCTTTTCATCGATGACACTGAGCTGCTTCTTGGCCACCTCAATCTTATGTTCCAACACTTTCAATCGTCTGTGAATGTCTCCATCCACACCAACGGCAATCTCTGTTCTGACTTCCATGTCATTTCCGATGCTATTGGCTTCAAATCCGGCAACTGCCCGAACAAATCCGCCAACTACACGTCCGCTCTTACCGCTTATAATGATTCGCTCTCCACATACCACGTCACATTCCAGTAAAACCTCTGCATTGATGTTACCGATGACGTTCAAAGAAGCGTATTCTATAAATTTGGCAAACAAGCTTCCCTTTGTTTTAATTACGGCTCTGTTATTACCCATAAGTCCGCTTTTTAAAACAATATCCTTACCTGCATCTATACTAACATTCTCTACAATTCCATCAATGGTAACCGTACCGGTGGCCTTGATGGACATACCGTTTCTTACGTTTCCGTGAATGGTAACGTCGCCGATAAAATCAATGTTACCGGTATTTACACCTACATCTCCGCTGATTTCATAAACGGGACTGATCATTAAACGATCCTGTGTAAACTCAATCTTACCACTCATTTCCGCATAATACTCATTCTCATTGGCACCACGGTAAAAACCTTTTCCTCGAAGCGGTTTTAATTCCTTGCATCGTTTGGCATTTAAAGGACCACCCTTTACCGTATATCCGTTCTTTCCCTGTTCACAAGGATGATATATGGCAACCAAAGTATCCTTCTCTACGGTGGCAATTAAATTAATAATATGATAATCTACAGATCCATCAGGTAACTGCTTTGGTTTTCGGTTGAAATTACGGTTAAAAAGGAATTCATAACTTCCGTCATGTCCTTCCACCGGCTTCTTTCCCACCGCCACACGGCGTTCCTGATTGTAAACCTTTTCCTTTACCATTTTTAATAGCATTTCCTGATCAATGCCTGCTTTTACACCTTTCATTTCCAGTGCATCAACGAGATCTCTTGTACTATACTCTGCGTCGCCTTCCGGAATAGGGAGTGTTAAAAAAGCTTCCATGCTGTCATATGAAATTTTTACTTCCGGTTTGTTTGAATTTAATAAGCTCATTTTTCTTCCCTTTTACAGTGTTTTTATGTCTACATCTTTTCAATATTTACACAAATCAGAAAAGGATAGCACAATATCAAGTCTATTGTACCATCCTTTTTTTCATTCAACAAGATTTCTGTTAATATTCACTTTTTTTTCAAGATTATTTTAAGGAAGCAAGGCGCTCTTCCACCTGAGCCATCATCTGTTCATATTTCTCCAGCTTGTCTTTTTCTTCCTGAATCTTTGCCGCAGGAGCCTTGCTGGTAAACTTCTCATTTCCCAGCATCTTATGTGAACGCTCAAGCTCTTTGGTCAGTCGCTGTTTTTCCTTGGTAAGACGTTCTCTTTCCTTTTCAAAGTCCACCAGCTCATCCAAAGGAATGTAGCATACCGCATCGGCTGTTACCACAGAAACCGCATCTTCTGCAATTCCTTCCTTATTCTCTTGAATTACAATATCACTGGCAGAAGCAAGGTTCTTAAAGTAAGTTTCAAATACCTTAAATGCTCCGCGTACCTTTTCTTCTTCCGCAACAATAATGACGTTGGCCTTTTTGCTTGGTGGAACATCCATGCTGGTTCTGGTATTTCGAATACCGCGTACCAGTTCTTTTACCATTTCATACTGTTTCTGGCACTCTTCATAGGTATGATTTTCTTCGTATTTTGGCCAGGAAGTCAACATAATACTTTCCTCTTGCGGATGAAGTGTTAAATAGATTTCCTCTGTGATAAACGGCATAAACGGATGAAGCAAAATCAATGCCTTACTGAGCACGGTCTTTAATGTCCAAAGTGTTGCAGCTGCTGCCTTTGGATTTTCTTCTTTTGCCCAAAGACATGGCTTACTCATTTCAATGTACCAGTCACAGAACTCTTCCCAGATAAAATCGTAAATCTTGGAAAGGGCAATACCAAGCTCATACTTATCAAGATTCTCTGTAACCTCTTTGGTTAAATCGTTGATTTTACCGATAATGGCCTTATCAAGATTGCTTAAATCCTCTTCCTTTGGTTCCTGTCCGTCAAAGCCCTCCAGATTCATAAGAATGAAACGGGAAGCATTCCATACCTTGTTGGCAAAATTTCTACTAGCCTCTACTCTTTCGTTATAGAAACGCATATCATTTCCAGGTGCATTACCGGTTAAAAGAGTCATACGAAGCGCATCTGCACCGTACTCATCAATGACTTCCAAAGGATCGATTCCGTTTCCAAGGGACTTGCTCATCTTTCTACCAAGGGAATCTCTTACCAATCCATGGATTAAAACAGTGTGGAACGGACATTTTCCTGTATGCTCATATCCGGATACCACCATTCTGATTACCCAGAAGAAAATAATGTCGTAACCGGTTACCAAAACATCGGTTGGATAATAATAATCCAAATCCTCTGTCTTCTGTGGCCAACCCAGTGTGGAGAATGGCCATAAAGCTGAGGAGAACCAGGTATCCAGAGTATCCGGATCCTGTTCAAAATGGTTCTTTCCGCATTTTGGACATACCGTTGGTTTTTCTTTGGCTACCACAATCTCTCCACAATCCTGGCAGTAATAAGCAGGAATACGATGCCCCCACCATAACTGTCTTGAAATACACCAATCTCTCATTCCCTCAAGCCAGTGGAAGTAAGTCTTGGAATAATGTTCCGGAACGAATTTCAAATCTCCTTTTTCAATGGCGGTTAAAGCCGGTTTGATCAACTCATCCATTTTTACAAACCACTGTGGTTTTGCCATAGGTTCCACTGTGGTTTTACAACGGTCATGGGTTCCTACGTTGTGGCTGTGATCCACGATTTTAACAAGGAGTCCCTGCTCTTTTAAATCTTCCACCATGGCTTTACGTGCTTCGTAGCGGTCCATTCCCGCATATTTTCCACACTGATCGTTCATGGTTGCATCGTCGTTCATAACATTGATTTCCTCTAAGTTATGACGCTTTCCAACCTCAAAGTCATTTGGGTCATGGGCCGGTGTAATCTTCACGCAACCGGTACCAAATTCTCTGTCTACATATTCATCTGCCACAATCGGAATCTCTCTTCCAACCAGTGGTAAAATAGCTTTCTTTCCAATTAAATGCTGATATCTTTCATCATCCGGATGTACTGCAATGGCGGTATCACCGATCATGGTTTCCGGACGTGTGGTTGCAATTTCCACAACCTCATCGGAATCCTTGATTGGATAGTTAATATGCCAAAAATGTCCTTCCATCTCCACATGCTCTACCTCTGCATCGGAAATAGAAGTTTTACAAACAGGACACCAGTTGACAATACGGTTTCCTTTGTAAATAAGGCCTTTTTTATGAAGGTCAATAAAGGTTTCCTGCACCGCATCCGAGCATCCCTGATCCATGGTAAAACGCTCTCTTTCCCAATCTGCGGCAGAACCTAACTTCTTAAGCTGGCTTACAATACGTCCGCCGTACTCTTCTTTCCAGTCCCAGGCCTTCTCAAGAAATCCTTCACGTCCAAGGTCATTTTTATCGATGCCCTTTTCCTTTAAGGATTTGATAATCTTAACCTCGGTTGCAATGGCGGCATGGTCGGTTCCCGGCTGCCATAAGGTATTAAATCCCTGCAGTTTCTTATAACGAATCAAAGTATCCTGCATGGTGTTATCAAGGGCATGTCCCATGTGAAGCTGACCGGTAATGTTTGGCGGTGGCATTACAATGGTAAAAGGTTTTCTGTCTCTGTCTACCTCAGAGTGAAAATAGCCTCTTTCCTCCCACTGCTTGTACAATCTCTCTTCCATATCTTTTGGATTGTAGGTTTTTGCTAATTCTTTACTCATATTGCTTTTCCTTTCTTTCCTAAGATCTTCTTTGGTCTCATTGCTCACCGGGCATTTTATCTCTAAAAAAAGCCCTTACAGAGACCTTATCTCTGTAAGGGCGTATTCACACGCGGTACCACCTTACTTACGCAACTTGGCGCATCTCATTGGTTCTGTAACGGGAACTCCCGGAATACCCTACTTACAGTTCAGGCATCGGTTCAAAAGCTACCTTCCATATCCTTCCCTGAGATTACCTTTCAGCCGGTGGGCAATCCTCTCTGCCAGTTTCAAATATGTACTCCTCTTTCTCATAACCTTTTTCTTATGTTTTCAAACATATTATGGCAACTAGTATAGGCCATTTTTTTCAAAAAATCAAGCCTAAGTTTTACCCCAGTATGGCATAAATTGCTTCTTTGCAATAGGTGCGGTGCTTTTGTTTCCAGGCTTCATCCGTTTCTTTTTTCTCCACGGTCTTTTCCCGAATGGCATAGGCAATGCCATAGCCAATCAGTTCCGTTAAAAGAACCAGACTGATTCTTTCCGGATCCTTCTCCTTTAACGAACCCTCTTCCACGGCTTTTTTTGCCAGGGAGGTAAAAAAGCCGCTAAGGCCCTCTTTTGCCTGGTCCTCTGTTTTCCTATGACATAAATCCGCATCTGCTTCTCTGGCCGCATTTCTTAGCATCACTTCCAGTCCCGATCGTTTATCCAGGAAGACTTCGGTTTTTTCACACATCAGTTCAATGGCTTCCTCAAAGGTGGTTGCACCTTCCACGCTTTCCCGCATGGAAATAAATTTTTCATTGAAATAGTATAACTGTGCCTTGGATATTAATTCCTCCTTTGAGGAAAAATATTCATAAGCTGTTCCTTTTCCGATGCCCGCTTCTTTTGTAATATCGCTGACCTTCAGTTCATGAATGTCCGCACCTTGTTCCATAAGAGAGGCAAAGGCTTCAAACATTTTTTTCACCTTTTGCGGAAGTTCTTCAAAAGATTCTTCTTTACTGCAACAGTTCCAGGTCATTGTCTTCCTCCTTATTCATTGGCTTCTCTCTGTGGAACAAATCATAAATACAAGGTACCACAAACAAGGTTAACAAGGTTCCGTAAATCAATCCGCCAATGGTAACCACTGCCATAGGCTGTACCATGTCGGCTCCCATTCCCATTCCCATGGCCATGGTGGACATGGCAAGAATGGTGGTTAATGCCGTCATCATAATCGGTCGAAGTCTGGTACGACCGGCCTCTACAATGGCTTCTTTCTTGGTCATTCCGCCGCTTCTAAGCTGATTGATGTAATCTACTAAAACAATTCCGTTGTTTACAATAATACCGGACAACATTACAAATCCTACCACTGCAATGACGCTAACATCGCTTCCTGTAAGATACAGTCCCAAAAATCCTCCGGTAAAGGCAAGCGGAATGGTAAACATAATAATAAACGGTGATAACAGTGACTGGAACTGGGCTACCATAATCAAATAGATAAAGGCAACTGCCACCAGCAACATCAGCATCAACTGTTCCATTGCCTCATCAATGGTTTGATCCTCTCCTGCCATTTCTATGCTATAACCCTTTGGCACATCCAGTTTCTTGATTTCCTTTTGAATCTCACCGGAAACAAGTCCCACATTTTTTCCCTCTGCAATGTCTGCAGTAACGGAAATATAACGATTTTGTGCATCACGGGATATTTTGCTCAAGGAACTTGCCTCTTTTACCGTGGCAATCTTCTTTAAGGAGACCTGTTTTTCCTTTTGATCCCGGTTGGTATAGCTGATTTTAATATTTTCAATATCGTCGATGCCAAGTTTCTCTTCCTCGTCGGATTTTACGTATACCTCGTAATCCGCTGCATCGGTATGAATGGTGGTGGCACTTTTGGCATCACTCATTTTTGCGGAGATTTCCTTATATACGCCGGCCACCGTAAGGGAATACTTTGCCGCCTTCTTTTTATCTACGGTAATATCCACACCCTTTGTCATGGTGTCAATATCGCTTTTTACCTCTTGTGTTCCGTCCACGTTCTTTACAATTTCTTTTACCTCTTTGGCAAGGGTCTCCATTTTTTCCAAATCACGGCCCTTTACCTGAATCTGGATTCCCGATGAAATATAAGAAGAAATGTCCATGGCGGAAGTTTCCACCTCAAGCTCTCCCTGAAGATCTTTGGTTTTCTTTTTAATTTCCTTGGCAATATCGGCGTTATCCATTTTCTTATCCTCTTTCAGAATTAGATACATGGTCACCTGATTGCTGTCTTCATCATTGTTTTGTCCCATGGACACGGTATTCTGAGATTCTCCGGACATGGCGCCGACACTTTCCACATCTTCAATGTCCAGCATGTTTTTAATATAGGTATCCGATAAGGTTTTTACCTTTTCTAACTCCATTCCCTTTGGAACTTTTAAGGTTGCTGTCATCTGGGTACTTTCCATGGCAGGCATAAAAGAAGTTCCTCTAGAAATGGCTGCATAACCGCTTCCCAGCAACAACACCAGGGCCAGAAGCAATACCAGCGGTTTAAATCGCAGTGTATAGCCTAAGGCATTTTTGTAAACATCCTGAATCCGGTTCAGTATGCGATGTTCTTTCTCTTTATTCTTTGACAGTACTCCTGCTGACATCATTGGCACAAAGGTCAATGCAATAATGAGACTGGCAAGTAAGGAGTAGGCAATGGTCAATCCCATATCCACAAACAACTGTCTTGTAATACCGTCGGTAAACACAATCGGTAAAAATACACAGGCAGTGGTTAAGGTGGATGCTATAATGGCGCCGGTTACCTGTTTTGCCCCCTTCATAGCTGCTTCCTTGGCTCCCATGCCAAGATTTCTCAATCGGTAAATATTTTCAATTACCACAATGGAGTTATCCACCAACATACCGATTCCAAGAGCCAATCCCGAAAGGGAAATAACGTTCAAGGTAACGCCGCTGAAATACATTAATACAATGGCGGTTACCACACTGACCGGTATGGAACAAGCCACTACCAGCGTCGGTTTTACATCGCGAAGGAACAAAAGGAGAATCAGAATCGCCAAGATTCCTCCTACAATCATGTTCTGGACTACAGAATCCACCACGTAATTAATGTAGATACCCTGATCCATAATGGTATCTGCATGTAATTTATCATTGGTCTTTTCTATGGACGCCAGCTTTTTAATGGCTGCGCCGGATACATCTGCTGTGGAATATCCGGTCTGTTTTCCTATGGTTAAAAGAATTCCGGACTCTCCGTTAATACTGGTGTATACATCCGATGAATCATCCACATATTCCACCGTTGCAATATCATCCAGGTAAATCGGTTTTACTCCATCCATATTAAGATTCAGTAAAACCAAATGATTTAAAGCCTCGATGTCCGGGATATCATCTCCCACTCTTACCACATATTTTTCTCCGTCCTTTTCCACCGTTCCTGCCGGCATATCAAGGTTCTGTGCCGTAATCATTCCCTCTAAGGTCTCAATGGTAAGAATTTTGGTTAAATCCGCCGCATCGTATGCCTGTTCTTCACTGTCTTCAATGGAAGTCAATGCCTCATCCAGGCTGGATTTGCCGCTGGCAATCTGAGCCGATGCGCTGCCCATGTCCACAGCACCTGAAATCTGGGCCTCATTGATCTTTGCAAGGTTCTCATTGATGGTTTTAATGCCCTTGTCAATTTCTTTTATCTTCTTCTCAAGTTCTGCAATACTTTTATTAATCATCTCATCTGCAGCAGGTTCACCGGTTAAACTTCCCTTCATTTCAAGAATTTTTTCCTGTAAAGAAGTTTTTGTCTGCAGTAAGGTCGTTTTCTGATCCGTAAGCTGATTGATGGTCTCTGACGTGGATTTGATCAACTGATCCTTTCCGGATGAAATCTTTGAGTTCTGACTGTTAAGCTTACTCTTAGCGCTGTTTACTTTTCCCTTGGCGCTGGCAAACTCTTTATCCAATGATTTCTTCACGTCCTTATTCAATTTTTCAATCTTATCCGAATCCATGGTAACCTGAATGGTGGTCTTCACACCTCCTGCCACAGAAACAGAAGCAACACCATCCACACGCTCCACTTCCGGAACCACATTGTTGTCCACGTATTCCGTCAATTCCTGAGCGCTCATTCCTTCTACGGAAACGGCACTGATCAATACCGGCATCATATCCGGATTGATTTTCATAATACTTGGACTTCCCACTGAGTCATCCCACTGGGCTGACAGGGTGTCCAGACTCTCTCTCATTTCCACCGTAATGGCATCCATATTGGCACTTTGCTCAAACTGCAATACCACCATGGAATAATTGTCTCTGGAAACAGACTGTACTTTCTTAATATCTGTCATGGATGCCATAGCCGCCTCAATTGGAGCTGACACCTCCTTCTCCACCTCTTCCGGTGAAGCACCCATATCCGTTGTTACCACAATGGCATATGGCAGATTCATACTCGGCAAAAGGTCTGTAGACATTTTTGTCACTGACACCACTGCCAAAATCAAAACCAATACAATTCCTACAACCACGGTGTATGGTTTCTTAACACTAAACTTTGATAGCATACGTTTTCCTCCCGCTATATTTATTTTATCTTATGGTTTCTTCTGGGATTCATCGCCGACCGACCGGTCGGTCTAGATTATTATATCATCCAAATTTAGAATTACAAGAGGTTTTATACACATTTCATATTTTTTATTCACATGGTTCATGGTATTATTTATTTATATGCTTTTTACACTTACAAGAGGTGATAACTTATGACTTTACGACATTTTCGGATTTTTTTATCCGTGTATACCCATCATAATATGACCAAGGCAGCCAAAGACCTTTACATTTCTCAGCCATCGGTCAGTCAGGTCATCAAAGAACTGGAAGATCATTATCACGTCGTTCTCTTTGAACGGTTTCCAAAGGAGTTAAAACCCACTGCAGCAGGCGATTTACTGTTTCACTACGCCAGCAGTATTACAGATATGAATAATGAGTTGGAAGATCTAATGCAACAAGGCAGTTCCAACCAGATTCTTCGCATCGGTTCCAATGATACGGTGGGAACATCCTTTATCAACGGAATGATTCACCAGTATATGGAGGATCATCCCGGCGAGCAGATTCAGGTTCAGGTCAACCGCAGCTCTGCCTTGGCTGACATGCTTCGAAGCAATGATTTGGATGTGATTTTAACCGACCACTTCCCTTATGCTCCGGATCTACACAGTGAGCCTATTTTCCAGGACCGGCTGGTAATTGTTGCGTCTCCTGATTACGAACCCATCAAGGGACGGACTCAAGTGGATGCCGCCTTTTTATCCGAATGCAGACTTCTGCTATCCGGCCGCGGCACCTATGAAAGAGATTCCATGGAACAATACCTTAGCCGTTTTGGCTATAGCATTACACCATTTATGGAAAGTATCAGTTTTGACACCCTGCTACAATTTACCTTGGACGGCATTGGAATTACAGTGCTTCCAATCAGTATTTTGAAACCTTATCTGGAAAGCGGTGCCTTAATTCAGCTGACCCTGCCGGAATACTGTTCTTACCAGACCTTTGTTCTTGGCTGGCATAACAGCAAATACCTCTCCCCTTCCATTTTGGATTTTATCCAACTGTGTCGAAAATAGGGGTTTTCAAACCTTTGTTATGGTGTTATAATATGGCGGTTGTGTATTAAATATTTTTTAAGAAAGTGTGATAATAACTATGGAAATTTCAATGTTACAAGGAAAAATTCATCGTGCAGTTGTTACTCAGGCAGAACCAGATTACGTGGGAAGCATTACCGTTGACCCAGTTTTACTTGAAGCCGCAGGTATTCGCGAATACCAGTACGTACAGATTGCAGATGTGGAAAACGGAGAACGTTTTGAAACCTACACCATCGAAGGCAAGCCGAACTCCGGTATGATTTGTTTAAACGGAGCTGCTGCTTTAAAAGTGAATGTAGGTGATCACGTTATTATTATGGCTTACGCCAATATGACACCACAGGAAGCAGATACTCATGTACCGAATGTGGTATTTGTAAACTCCAAAAACGCCATTGTAACAAAAACTCATTATGAGAAACATGGTAAATTAGGAAATACCATTGGAAATATCGATTAAATAAATGCAAAAGCATCGCCGATTCAACCAGCGATGCTTTTTTTATGGTTTTAATTTTGACATATAATATTTTTTCTTTGCCTGATACATCATTTTATCTGCTATGGCAACCACATCCTGAGCTCTGATGCCTGCATGCTCTTTGGAATAAGCCACCCCGTAAGCCACGGAATACTCAAGGGAACCTTTTTCACTTTCCTCTTTCAACCGCTGTTTAAACAAGGTTTCCATAACACCAATCTGTTGGCGATTCTTATTCATAATCACCACAAATTCGTCTCCTCCAATACGAAAACATTTTCCGTATTCTCCAAAAACCTCCCGAATACAGGTTGCAATTCCAATAAGAAGTGTATCGCCCCATTCATGACCAAGGTTGTCATTGACGATTTTTAATCCGTTGGCGTCAAAAATCACCACCACATACTCTTCCTTGCTGTGATTAAGCCTCTCCAACTGCAATTCATAGCTTCTACGGTTATACAATCCGGTAAGCTGATCTGTTTCAAGGAACTTTTCCATAAGAGAATCGCTATGATATCTGGCGGTACGAATGGTCATTAAGTAACATCCCAGCGAAAAGCTGATAAATCCAAGAATGTGCACATTAATAAGATTGGTACGAAGCAATCCCCCTTCCTGCACCTGTATAATCAAATACGTATATAAAATATTGGATACCGCGATTACGGCCAATACCCCCAACGGTCTCATAAAAAACACCGCAGTAAATCCCATTAAAAACGGAAGATACAATGTGGTTCTCTCGTCAGGACCTGCCACCACCCCCATGTAGATACCAAGTAGCAAAAGAACCTCTGAAAAGGCATAGGTGTTAAACTTAACAAAACCCGGGTGCCGTTTTGAAAAAGTCCCATTTATAATTCCAAAAATTATAAAAATAAAAAAACCAATCAAATAAAAAGATCTGTTTTTTTGAATCCCTGTGTTTACTACCAAAGTAAACACATACATCCCCAAAAAGCACACCACGCAAATAAAAGAACACGCAACGAGACTCTTGCGATTATCCTCTGCAATACGAGGAAGAATCTCTTTGTAATCTTCTTTCTTCAGTCCGCCATATAAAAGTATTTGTTTCAGCTTTAATAGCATGTGGCCTCCAAATCAGGTTAAAAAATACTTAAAAACATTTCCTTTGAAAACTTCTCCAGCACACGAATTCCCGCATAACTGTTTCCTTTGTCATCCAATCCCGGTGAAAAAATTCCAATGCCCATTCTGGTTGGAACAACGCCCATAATGCCGCCTCCGACTCCGGATTTGGCCGGAATCCCCACATTGATTGCAAATTCTCCGGATCCATCGTACATACCACAGGTGGTTAAAATGGCGTTGACATAATTTGCATAACGGGCTTCAAATACTCGCTCATCGCTTTTCCACAGTTTTCCATGGCTACATAAGCAGTATCCGATTCGCGCCAATTCTTCACAGTTAATGTGAATGGAACATGCTTTGAAATAGGTATCCAACACTTCATCCACATCTCCCTCAATTAATCCGTAATTTTTCAACAGATATCCCAGAGCTCGATTCTTATTTCCCGTTCTTTTTTCCGACAAATATACATCTTCATTAATATCCAGTTCCGGATTACCTGCAAGCACTCTTGTAAATTCCAGCAAACGCTGAAAACGTTCATTACCGTCTTTCCCTTTGATCAGGGATGCAACTGCAATGGCTCCCATGTTCACCATAGGATTCACATGCTTGCTCTCCAGTTTCCCCGCATTCATATTAATTGCGTCAAAAGGTTTTCCGGTGGCTTCCACACCCACCTTGGAACGAATCACCTCTTCACCGTTATCTGCAAGTGCCAGCAAAAGCATGATTGGTTTTACCACACTTTGTATTGTAAATCTATTCTGATGCTGTCCTGCACGGAAAATTTTCCCATTGGTACCGATAACGCAGATACCAAGCTGGTTCGGGTCCACCTTTGCAAGTTCCGGAATATAGGTGGCAACCTTCCCCATATCGGTATACTTTCTGCATTCATTAATTAAATTCTCTAAAAACTCATCCATCTCTTATCCCTATAAACCTTTCCTTCTCTAAGTTTCCATGTATTTCTTTACTTTACGCCATACCACCATCAGGCAGATAAAATGGCATCCCGCTGTCAATATCCAACTGATTGGATATGAAATATACAGGCAGGACAATGTCCTGTTGTATGCAAAAATCGTATAAATCCAAAGCACACGGAAACCGCATGCCCCAAGTAAAGACACAATTGCCGTAATAATGGAATAACCAAGGCCTCTAATAATACCCACAAAGGTATCCATCATACCACAGATAAAATATGGTACGGAAATATAGAATAGACGCTCCACACCATAGGCAATCACTTCTTCTTTGTCAGAATACAATCTCAACAAATAATGAGAACTTTCATACGCTCCGATTCCCATTACAAGCCCGATAACAATCACCATTCCCATGCAGTAAAATGCAATTCGCTTGATACGGTCCAGCTTTTTGGCTCCATAGTTTTGTCCCACAAAACTAATGGCGGTCTGATACATGGCGTTCATGGACATATACACAAATCCTTCCACACTGGCTGCTGCAGAATTTCCTGCCATGGCCACAGAACCAAAGGAGTTAATGGAAGACTGTATCAAAACGTTGGAAATGGAAAAAATAGTTCCCTGCAAGCCTGCAGGCAATCCGATTTTAAGAATCTGTCCCAACTTATCCCTATGTATACGAAGAGCCTTTAATTCCAAATGAATGGCTCCCTCTTCCTTCATCAATGCTCTTACCACCAATCCTGCACTTAAAACCTGAGAAATGGTGGTGGCAAGTGCCACGCCCACAACGCTTAAGTGAAGTGAGATTACAAAGAACAAATTCAGGCAAACGTTTAAAATACCTGCCATAATCAGGTATTTCATAGGCCTTCTGGTATCTCCCACCGCACGCAGTACCGCACTGCCGAAATTGTATACCATCATGGCCGGCATACCGGCAAAATACACTTTCAAATAAATGGCAGAAAGGGGCAATACATCCTTTGGGGATCCCATTATA
Source organism: Lachnospiraceae bacterium (assembly GCA_024680055.1). GTDB lineage: Bacteria > Bacillota > Clostridia > Lachnospirales > Lachnospiraceae > XBB1006. Next base: position 28,312 of record JAILCP010000057.1, read on the forward strand.
ATCAGCAATGGTCTGGTAAAAAACAATCCCACAAACACCAAAATCGCACCGCTTAAAAAAGCGGTGAGAATGGCTGTATGTACTGCTTCAGAAACATCTCTGTCCCGTCTGGCCCCGGTAAACTTGGCAACCACCACATTGGCTCCCACACTTAAACCGATAAAAAGATTCACCAACAGATTCACGATGGAATTGGTGGATCCGACTGCCGCAAGGGCCGTTTGACCGGCAAATCTTCCCACCACAATCACATCTGCCGCATTAAAAAGCAGCTGCAAAATACCGGAAAGAATTACCGGAATGGCAAACAGAACCAGCTTTTTAAAAATGCCGCCGTTAACCATATCTATTTCATTTTTATTCTTCCTCATGGGTTACTGCTTCGACCTCATTTTCCTTTTCTACTTCTTCCATCTGTACCGGCTGTACATCTGTTTCTTTTGATTCGCTTTCTTTTGCCTTGGCTTCATTTTCAAAACGCTTATCATAACCTCTGTACGCTGTCTGTAAAAAAACCTTGGAAATCAAAAGAACAATACCGGTTACAAGTACCAGTGCATTGGCAACAAGCTGTCTCTTTTCCATATCGCTAAAAGGATTGATTAAAACCACCATGGCAACTATAATTACCACCGCAGCAACCACCAGAACCGCTGACCATAATCCGCTTTTTAAAAGTTTCAAATCCAGGGCGTCCTGCAAGATTACCACACCGAATAAAATAACCAACATACTGATTGCTACAGGGAAAAAAACCACAATCACGTTACTCTTTATAAATCCCACAATTCCTGTCACAATGCAAAATACACCAACCGAAAATCCATAATCCGTAGATTTTCGAAAAGCACTGCTCATATAATAACGCACAATAGAGTACACACCACACGCAACAATCACTCCGCACATCAAATAACATATGTGAATTGGCTTAATCTGTGGTGCAAATAAAAGCACTCCTCCCAAAACTGCCAAAATCACGGCTGTAATCATAACCAATGTATTTGTTTGCTTCTTTTCCATAGTTACCCGGCCTCCTTACTTTTGTCGTTCTATTAACGCAAAGGATATTATATCATAACTTATTGTGCAAAAAAAGGAATCCCTGCATATTTTAGGGATTCCTTTTATGATTTTTGCATAAAATTATTTATTGTTCTGAAGACTGAGTGGTATTTTTTTGAAGGGTCACTTTGAATTCTTTTTCTACGTACTCACCACCGTCTTTTACCTTGGCTTTTACCGTTACGGTAGAGCCTGCCTTATAGTACTGCAGTGTACTCTGAAGTTCTGCCATGGTGGTAATCTTGTAATCATCAATACCTACAATAATATCACCGGCCTGAATTCCTGCCTTTTGCGCTGCACCGGAACTTACCAACTGTTTTACAAATACGCCCTTTGGCATATTGTATACGGAAGAAATGTCATCTGTAACATCCTGTCCGTAAACTCCAAGATATCCCTGTTCTCCTTCCTGAACGGTTTCTCTTGAGATAATTGCCTCAATAATCGGCTGCGCATCATTGATTGGAATGGCATATCCAATACCTTCTACCTGTGTATCGGAATATTTTGCACTGTTGATACCGATGACTTCACCGGATTCGTTTAAAAGAGCACCGCCACTGTTTCCAGGGTTAATGGCTGCATCTGTCTGTAATAAGGTACTGGTCATTTCATCAATGGTCACACTTCTGTCTTTGGCGGAAACACATCCTGTGGTTACGGTCTGTCCATATCCAAGGGCATTTCCGATGGCGATTACTGACTGACCTACCTTTAAGCTGTCGGAATCTCCCATGACAGCTACCTTAATTGTCTTTTGTGTGGATGCTTTCATATCGGATTTCTTCACGCATACAACCGCAAGATCGGATCCTGCATTGGTTCCTTTAATGGTCGCATCCACGCTTTCGCTGTCTGAGAAGGTTACTTTTAATGCTACTGAATCTTCCACCACGTGGTTATTGGTTACCACATAGATGTAAGTCTTGTCTTCACCGATGATAATTCCGGATCCTGCACTTTCCACTTGCTGTGTCTGGCTTCCAAAGAAGCTTGGTACTTCACTTTCTGCCGTATTGGTAATTGCTACAATGGATGGCATTGCTGCATCCACAATGTCGGATACGTCCTTTGCGCCTTCCAAATCTGCCGCTGTACTGGAAATCTTGTCACTCTTGTAAGTAATCACCGAAGATCCGTCTCCCACTTCGATTCCGGACACCTTTAAAACACCTACAAACACACCGGATGACACCAGACCAAAGACCAGTGCAATGGCCACCACCTTGGCCATGGTCTTTTGAAATCCTTTTAATTGAAATCTCTTTTTCTTTGGCATTTCCACGGTTCTATAGGGCTGACCATAGCCGCCTTGGTTACTTTGATTATAATATCCGCTATTTTCCGGTTCACTTCGATACTCAGTTTGTTTTTGATACTCCGGTCCGCTTTGATACCCTGTGGTCTCATTTGGATTTTCCTGTCCCGGTGTTGGGTTTACATAACTATAAGAATATGTACTACTGTTTTCCTGTTGGTTCTCGTTATTGTTGTTGTTAGGTTCCATAACTTTTTCCTCCTTTATGATTCTTTGCATAGTCTAGTCTCCCAAAGTGAAAGCTGGGTGAAGTTTAGCAAAAAAACATTTGATATTTTATTTCAAAAAAATGGAGCCTATTCCGGCCCCATTTTTTTATATTCTTTTAACTTTTTTAATGCTCGCTTCTCACGAATCTCTTTTTTTCTCTTCTCAAGATATCGTTTTCTTGACCAGAAGTTATACAGTGTAACAATTGCTGTTGCTACCAGCTTGGCTGCCATATAATGCAACGCAGTATATTTCACAATCGCCCACAGTAACACGGTATTTGCAATTAAACCAATCACACTCAAAATAACAAAAAGAACAAACTCATGTCGTCTACTGATGTCATCTCTTCGCGTAAAAACGTATCTCATGCTGAATCCATAATTAAAAATCATGGATATGGTAAAAGAGATTATTGCTGATACAAGATAGTAAATCCCAACTATCTCTGTGAACCAAAACAGTAATCCATAATCAATGAGAAAAGCGATTCCACCAATCACTGAGTGACGAAAAAATTGCTTTATAAATCTTACCATTCAAAATCCCCGTTCTACTGCTGTGTAGTTGTTGTTCCTTCCTCTGTGGTTGTTGCAGATGGAGATGGCGATGGAGTCGGTGCTAAACCTGTTGTGTAAATAATATTATTACTAATCTCCTGCAACGTTGCAGATGGAGTATATGTTTCGTTTCCAAACAAGAACTGATGTAACTGTTCGGTATTTGTCAATAAACTTACCGGAATTACACAGGAACCGGATGCTCCCATGCTCATGGTCTGTTTTTCCTGAGGGTAACCCATGGTATCTCCCATAGAATATTCCATCATAGATGTACCCATGGAAAGTAATTCTGTAGAGGTAAAGGATGTTTCAATATCCGGGAACACTTCATCCATTAATTTGGAAAGTGTACCCACACCTGCACTCTTTACTTTTTCAACCATCTTGGAAATAACTTCCCTCTGACGTTCCGTACGTTTATAGTCATCACCTACACCCTTACGAATTCTGGCATAGGAAAGTGCCTGTACACCATCTAAATGGTTGGCTCCTTCTGTTGCCACTCTGGTTGTGGTATAACCGGTTGCAGGTCCAATATCTTTTACGTATTTGTTTACCTGCATTGCTTCCATGGCTGTCATTTCCACATCGATACCGCCAAGAACATTGATGGCTTTTACCAATGCATACCAATCCACGGAAATATAATCTTCAATATCTAAGTCTAAGTTCTTATTCAAAATGCTCATCATTCCCACAGCTCCACCGTTGCGTCCGTATGCGGAGTTGATTTTGGAATAAGTTCCCGTATCGGTAACCTGCATGTAGGTATCACGGTAAATTGATACCAGTTTTACCTCTTTTGTTTCATTATTAATACTTGCAAGAATGATGGAATCTGCATTTCCGGAGTCGTAGTTTCCTACCACACGGTTATCAAGACCAAGAAGAACCACATTGGTATATTTACCTAAGCTTTTCATGGTATCATCGTCTAAATCGTTGGTATCCACTGCATCTACATTTTTGTGATTAATTTTGGTGAATTTCATTGCGAACCAGAATACACCAAGCAAAATCAAAAGAATAAAAATCTCTACGATAAACACAATCAGTTTACGCTTATTCTTCTGCCTTTTTGTTAAATTCTTTTTATTTCTGGACATGTTAGCCTCCATACTCATTTCTTTGTGTAAAAACATGACAAGCTATATATTACAATAAAACTCATCAAATAGCAACGCAAATAAGTATTAGCACATTACATCTGTAATCAAATCTGCTAATTTTTGTGCCTCTTGTTCGATTAGTTTTTGATCTTTTCCTTCGATCATAACTCGTATCAACGGCTCGGTTCCGGATGGTCTGATCAACACACGGCCTTCTCCTTCAAATTTCTTTTCCAACTCGTCGATTGCACGGGAAATTGCCTTATATTCCATGAATTTGGATTTTATGGAATTCGGAACCTGTGCATTTACAAGAGCCTGCGGCAATACTTCCATTACAGAGGCCAGTTCAGATAGAGGCTTCTTTGTTTCCACCATAACATTTAATAAATGAAGAGCAGAAAGTAATCCATCTCCGGTGGTGTTTTCATCCAGGTAAATGGTATGTCCGGACTGTTCTCCACCAAGATTGTATCCTTTTTCTCGCATACATTCCAAAACATAGCGGTCACCTACAACCGTTCTTTTAACGTTGAGGCCGTTTTCTTTTGCCATAATATCAAACCCTAAGTTGCTCATTACGGTTGCAACAATGGTATCGTTCTTTAATCGGCCGTGTTTCTTCATATGTAATCCGCAGATTGCCATAATCTGATCGCCGTCCACCATATTCCCTTTTTCATCCACTGCCAGCATTCTGTCAGCGTCTCCGTCAAAAGCTATACCAATATTGGCGCCTTCTTCCACAACACGCTTACGAAGTTCTTCCATATGGGTAGATCCACATTTGTCGTTGATGTTAAAGCCGTCCGGATTGGTATGAATTGCCACAACCTCGGCTCCAAGTCTCTCCAGAGCTGTGACAGAAGTAACATAGGAAGCTCCCTCCGCACAGTCACATACAATTTTTAACCCCTGAAGCTGTACCGGCACACATTTCATTACAAATCGAATGTAATCTTCAATGGCGTCGAATTTGTATTTTACGCTTCCAACCTGATCTCCGATTGGCATGGTTACACCCATCATGTTGGATGATATCAAGTTCTCAATTTCATCTTCCAAAGCATCCGGTAATTTATAGCCTTCGCGGTTGAAGAACTTAATTCCGTTAAATGCTGCAGGGTTATGAGATGCAGAAATCACCACACCTGCGTCTGCCTTATACAATCTTGTAAGATATGCCACTGCCGGTGTAGGTATTACACCAACGTAAATACAATTAGCTCCAACAGAACAGATTCCTGCCATCAAGGCATTGCTCAGCATTCCTCCGGAAACTCTTGTATCGCAACCAACAATCAATGTAGGACGATGGGCTGTCTCCTTTGTTAAAACACTGGCTCCCGCCTGACCTAACTGACTTGCCAGATGAATGGTTAATTCAGATCCTGCAATACCACGCACACCATCTGTTCCAAACAATCTACTCATAATATCTATATACCTCCATTACTCATCATCTTCTGACGATGAACTTTTTTTCAGTTTTCCCTTTACCTTGCCTACTTCAAATGTAATACCGGAAATCTCTTTTACCGATGGCTTCAGACTGAAGCTTCCTTCCTCACAGCCATCAAAATCCAATGTCAAAACAATATCCTCTGCCTTTAAGTCATCCAAATCATCCTTTTTGCCATTTACCGTAACGTCAACGGTTTTATCGCTGTAGGTTACGCTGTAGTCTGAATCCAGGTTCTTTGTTTTTAACTTGCTGACTTTAATGGAAAATGTCTTTTGTGCACTACTGTCAATTTCAATGGTAACAGTTACACTGTTTTGACTGGAATCCACCAACTCCACGCCCTTTGGAAGGTAGGAATCGATTTTAATTGTTTTTTCCACGTCCTCGGTTGCCCCTGACAAATCAATGGCACTTGACGGAATCGCAATACTATCCACCTCTTCTAAGGCTTTTGTGTCACCTTTTACCGTAACATGCTCCGGCAAAATACTGATTTCGCCAATGGAGTATCCTTTTTTCAATGTTCCTTCGTATTCATAAAAAAGCTCAAGGCTCTTTGTTTTCATTATTTTTGCATTGACCGAAACCGTTCCCGGCTCAATGGTGACATTATTGCTTTCGATTTCATTGTTGTCATCATCATATAAAGTCGGTACCACGGTCTGAGTTCTTGTGGAATACATTCCGTCAAGATTCACTGCAGCAGCCACTCTATCAATATTTCCTATCACAGATTCCGGTCCTGAAATTGTCACTGTGGCAGGATCACAGCTTACCTCACCCACTGCATAGCCTTCCTTTGGCTCTCCTGTGGTTGTGGCGCTGACCGCAAACTGCTTGGTAGCCAGATTTTCAATGGAAACCTGCACATTTGTGGTTTTTACATTGACGGTAACCTTGCTGGAATAACGTTCTGCCGTTACCTCCACCGGCACCAGTCCCAGATCCAAATCAATTTTATTCATATCAGCCACTGCGGTAAAATCAGAAGCTGACATTCCTTCCACAATGGTTCTTGGTCCGGTTACCGAAAACTTCACTGTATCTGAGTTATTCAACACATCATATACCTTGCCGTTATCTGTGATAATGTTTTCATTTTCCATTTTGGCCACAGTGGTAAAGGTCTGAGTTGTTTGAGGATTATCAATATTCATAACCACCATCCATAAAATGGTCGCTATAATAACCGAAGCAAGTTTCAGACCGACATTATTTATCAGACTTCTGAGAATTTTCTTTGCCATGATCTTTCATCCTCCTCTTCAGTTTTTCAAATTTTCCGTTCTCTTCAAACCGTTTCTGGTTCGCTTCCAAACGCTCCTGTAATCTCTCCGGAGTAAGGTCTCGTTCCAGCTTACCCTGCTCTGCTACGGAAACTTTTCCTGTTTCTTCCGATACAACGATGGTTAAAGAGTCATTTACCTCACTTACGCCAACCGCTGCTCTGTGTCTTGTACCAAGTGCTTTACTCAATTCCAGGTTATCGGAAAGCGGTAGATAACAGGTTGCGGAAACAATTTTATTTCCACGCACAATAACCGCTCCATCATGCAGCGGTGTGTTATGTTCAAATATATTAATAATTAACTGATTGGATACCAACGCATCCAAAGCAATTCCTGTTCTTTCAAATTCACGCAGTACAATGTCTTTTTCAATTACAATCAATGCACCGGTCTTTACGCTTCCCATTTCAAAACAAGCTTTTACCAGTTCTGAAATTGTTCTGTCCGAATACCGCTCAGCAAGATTCTTTTGAGAATCCATAAAAGTCAATCCCGACAAAAACTTCTTCTGTCCAAGAGATTCCAATGCCTTTCTGAGTTCCGGCTGGAAAATAATAACCAATGCAATAATTCCAACATTTAACGTTTTCTCTGCCAACCATAAGATGGTATTCATCTGGAAAATAGCCGCAATGAGAATAAAGCCAAGGATTACAAGAATTCCCTTAAACAATACCCATGCTCGTGTATTTTTTATCCAAATCATAATATGATATACCAAAACGGTAATAATTACGATTTCCACAATATCTGTTATGCGTATATCCGGCAGATGCACCCAAAACAGGTATTTATTAACAAAAGTTTCTAACCCTTGCATACCAAAGCTCCTTTCCTAGAGTATTTTCCTTTATTATTTTAAGATATCCGGATCGATATCCAATTCTTTCGCAATTTGCTCTTTTAATTCTTCTTCTTTTTGTTCTGCTTCTTTTTCTTTTTTCTCCATACGGTCTTTTTTATCCGTCTTTTCGGCCCCGTAAGTGGTTACTTTCTTTTCTTTGGCACGAACAGTAACCTTTGGCACTGCCTTTACATAATAGTAATAATAGTCATCTTCAAACTGTACGTTTTCCACACGACTGTAATCCAGGTGAAACAACATGAACTCCAGCACGATGCCAAGTCCCACAGCAATCAAACTTCCCACAATGATACCAATACTTCCTGCCGCACTTCCTGTTAAAAGTTTTCCCATAAGTATTACAATTCCCTGAAGCACACTTCCCACGTAAATGGCTGTACGCCATGCATTGTCAATACTCTTTCTTCGAATGGTGTACACCACAATGATTGTGAGGGCAAAAGCAGCCAGCACAATCCACATCTCACTGTTTCCAATGGATTGTTGCAGTGCCACAGAAAGCTTTGACACAGAATCATACTCTCCGGCGTTTAAAAATAACGCTTCGTTAGTTTTTACGCCCTTTAAGAAATAAAAAATCACTGTACCGATCAAAACAGCCAATCCGGTTCCCACAGTTCCTGTGAGTCCCACCGCCACCGACGCAATATAAGGTATTTTCAATACCCACAAAATCGGTGTAAGTACCATAATATAGCTCTTTTTCGGTGCAAAGCGAAAATAAATCAGATAGGCCAAAAGAAATAAACTGGCGGCAACCGCCGTTACTTCAATGCCCAACCCGTATAAATTTCCTAAAACATAAAGGGATAAAATAAAAGCTCCAAATCCCATGGGAATTACTGCAGAAATCATTGCCAGTACTATGGGAACAAAAATGATATGAATCTTAGACAGGTAACCTATATTGAAATATACCATCAAGTATGCCATCAACATCATAATAAACTTGGTTCCTGCCAATACATACGGCTCATTTTTCTCGATGAAATTCAATATGGATGTTTTGATTTCTATTAATCTATTCATACATACTCTCCAACCGTTTCAATGCTCTCTCATATACCTTTCGCATTTTTTCTCTTTTCTTATAAGTGATGCATGCAATCAAATAGGTGCATCCCATATAAAGAAACATAAAAAACAAATAAATTGCGGCCAGTAATAAAAGCAACTTCTCCACGTTGAGAGATGCCAGTTTATCCAGCATAGAATCTCCACAAGCGCACATCAATAGGCCTATTATTATGCAATAGGCAATTGTTCCGGTAAAAAGACTCTTAATCATCTGCACGCTTACGTAATCTTTCTTATAATATTCACCTGTTGCAATGGCTTGCCGTCCACCGTGTTCTTCGTAGATGGCCATCTTCGTCATTAGCCGCACTCTGTTTTCGTTAACCATATGTACTCCTTAAAGAAAAGCCACCCGTTACCGGGTAGCTTTGCTTCTCTTCTTTACAGCTTATCCAGGAAACGCATTCTGTCTCTTGTATCACGTTCTTGTTTCACCGGTGCAGCCTTTGGTTTCTTAATAGCGCTACCAAGATTGTTAGCCATATTTGCTGTACAGGCAGCACAATATCTTCCTGTCTTAATTGGAGCACCACAACTCTCACATTCAATGTTAATTGGTGAATCATCGGAAATCACAAGTCTTTCCTCTCTGATCCACTGCTTGATCTGTTTCGGGTCAACTTCGTTTGCTTCTGCAATCTGATTAATTGTTGCTCCACCATTGTCACGAATATATTGTTTAACTTCAGCAAATTTCTCTTCTAATTTCTTTTGACATGCAGGACAAATTGGTCTTCCACTTAAATAGTTGAACAATCTTCCACAATCTTTACAATTTCTAACTTCCATGAAAAATACCTCCTAAAAGCCTCTTCCTATACAAGCTGTCAAACAGTATACCTTGCTTACTCCCTCCTGTTTCAGCGCCCTAGATGCAGCGTCCATTGTTGTGCCTGTGGTATAAATATCGTCGACAAGCAAAATCTCTTTTAATTGTACCGCATTTTTCTTCACATGAAAAGCATTTTCCACATTATTTTTACGTTCCAATTGGTTCAGCTCTTTTTGAGGTCTGGTTCTTTTACCTCTTATTAGATAGTCCGGGTACACCAAAATGTTGCATTCTTTTCCAATTATTTTTGCAATTATTTCTGCCTGATTATATCCTCTTTGTTTTTCTCTCTCTTTATGTAGGGGAATTGGCACAATTCCGTCCACCCCAAGAGCTTGAATAAAACGCTTCATATCTTTTACAATTTCGGTTGCAAAAAAAGCACCGCAGTCCCTATTATGTCCGTATTTCAATCCATACATCAGCTTTTTTGCCCGCTCTTCATACAAAAAAACGCTGCGATGAAACTCAAATTCATGTTTTGTATGGCTGCAGTCGTAACAGATTTCCATTTCTTCATCTTCCAGCTGTTTTCCGCAAACAATGCACATTGGTTCTTTGATTTTCATCAGCCTCTTTTTACACCTTGGGCAGATATAGGTTTTTCCCGGAATGATGGCGCCGCATGCCACACACTTTGGCGGATATAACAGCTCTTTAATCATAGGCATTCTCCCATACTTCCTGCATTCTTCTGTGCAATGCGCTGTAACGTTTTTGCGGATTTTCATTGGCAATCATCTCTTCAAAAACCCGCTCATCGCCCACAATGGTAACGCATTTTTTGGCTCTGGTCACTGCAGTATATAATAAATTTCGGTTCATCAAAGGTCTTGGTCCCATCAACAGGGGAATAATCACCGCCGGGTACTCGCTACCCTGGGACTTATGAACCGTCACCGCATAGGCCAGTTCCAGTTCATCCAGTTTACTAAAAGGATAGACCACTTTTCTGCCTTCATCAAACTCCACCGTCACCTGTTCAAGCAAGTCGTCAATTCTTTGAACAATGCCGCAGTCTCCGTTAAACACTCCCATGCCCTGGTCAATCACCACATTGTAACGGTTGGCCACTTCCCAGTTCAGCTGGTAGTTGTTTTTAATCTGCATCACCTTATCCCCTTCACGAAAGACGGTATGACCCACACTTTTTTCCCTCTTTTTCTCGTCTTTTGGATTCAAATAACTTTGCAGTACCTCGTTTAAGTGCTCCACTCCAAGAAGGCCCTTCCTTGTTGGCGTCATCACCTGGATATCGTAGGTGGATGCATCCACGTACCCCGGCAGTTTTTCTAAAATCAACTGTAACGTAACGTTAATTACCTGATTTGCATCATATCGTTTCAAAAAGAAAAAGTCTCTGCTTTTATTATCCAGAATCACCTTTTCTCCATTATTGATTTTATGAGCATTTAATACAATATCGCTTTGTCCGTCCTGGCGAAAAACCTTTTTCAGCGCAACCACCGGAATCTTTTTTGCCTCAATCAGATCATGAAGCACCGCTCCCGGTCCCACACTTGGCAACTGTCTGGAATCTCCCACCAGAATCAGTCTGGTTCCGGGAACCACAGCCTTTAATAATGCATAAAAAAGTGTGATATCCACCATGGACATTTCATCTATAATAATCACATCTGCTTCCAGAGGATGATTGGCGTCTCTTCCAAAGGCACCTTCTTTATCCCCTGCTCCGTTCACCTCCAAAAGTCGGTGAATGGTTTTGGCTTCCACTCCGGTCACCTCGCTCATTCGCTTTGCAGCCCGTCCCGTAGGTGCCGCCAACATAATATCCAGATTTTCCGTTTCAAAATAAGATATCATGGTATTAATAATGGTGGTTTTACCTGTTCCCGGTCCTCCGGTAAGCACCAAAAGTCCGTTTTTCGCTGCAGTGTGCACCGCCTCTTTTTGCATCGGGTCCAGTATTAAGTTCTGTTCTTTCTGAGTTTTGAATAAAATTTTCTCAATCTGTTCTTCATCTTCCCTGTAAGTGCAGCATAACTCTTTTAACATCAAAGCAGAATTGTACTCCATATGATAAAAACTATTCAAATACACATCGTATCCGTCTGCGGCCTGTTTCAGCACCACCTTCCGTTCGATGGCAAGATTATGTATCTGAGCTTCCACCACATCTGCACTCAGTTCCAAAATAGATGCCGCCTTTGATATCAAAAGCCGCCATGGCAAATATGTATGACCAAGGGCCGCTGACTGAGACAATGTATATTGAATTCCACTTCGAATTCTGTAATCGGAATCAATGGCTATCCCCACTTTTGACGCAATTTCATCTGCAACTTTAAATCCCACTCCGTCAATTTCTTCTGCCAGTTGATAAGGATTGTCATCCACAATACGATACATATCGATTCCGTATCGCTGATAGATTTTTACCGCCAGATTCATTTTGATTCCATACTTCTGCAGAAACATCATGGCCTGTCGCAAATCTCTTTTTGCCTGCATCTGATCCGAAATCTCCATGGCCTTTCGCTCACTGATTCCCTTAATTTCCGCAAGTCTCTCAGGTTCCTCTTCTATAATTTTAAAAGTTTCCTCTTTAAATCTTCGCACAATCCTGGCAGCAAGCGCAACTCCTACTCCCTTGATTGCTCCGCTTCCCAAATAACGTTCTATTTCCATGGCATCCGCAGGTGCCACCTCTTCATATTCCGAAAAAGAAAACTGTTCACCATAACTTGGATGAGTTGTCATTTCTCCCAGCAGTTTTAAACTAATCCCCGGTTCCAGCCCACTGATATAGCCTACCGCTGTATATTCTTCCTCATCACTTATAATATCAAATACAGAATAACTGTTTTCCTCATTATGATAACGTACCGCCGAAACATATCCCTGTAATTCTTCCAAATGTTCTCTCCTGTTTCTAAACTAATTCTATCTTTCTATTGTAATCGCTCCTCCTCTGGAGGGCAAGGGGAATAACTTTATTCCTTGGTATGCTTCGGTTCCCAGCCACCTTTTCTTATCTTTTCCCTCATTAGGTGGCTGGGACTGTTGATTTCCCTTAGTCAGCTCCGGTTCCCAGCCACCTTTCTGTTGAATTCCTTTGGTTAGGTGGCTGGAATTGTTAATTTCCCCTAGTTAACTCCGGTTCCCAGCCACCTTTCCTTATCTTTTCCTTCATTAGGTGGCTGGGATTGTTGATTTCCCCTAGTTAACTCCGGTTCCCAGCCACCTTCTCTCATCTTTTCCTTCATTAGGTGGCTGGGACTGTTGATTTTCCTTAGTTAACTCCGGTTCCCAGCCACCTTCTCTTATCTTTTCCTTCATTAGGTGGCTGGGATTGTTAATTTTCCTTAGTCAACTCCGGTTCCCAGCCACCTTCCCTTATCTTTTCCTTCATTAGATGGCTGGGACTACTGATTTTTCTTGATTGCATCATAGATGTAAACGAATCCTTATAAGAATTTTCAGGCCAATATCCAAAAAACCGGGAATGAAAATTCTCATTCCCGGTCATTTTTAAGCATTCTTATATATCGTAATTACGTTTCATTTGTTCATACATTTGTTTTGCAATACCAAGTCCACCTTGTTCCGTACTGGAAGCTGCATATTGTTTAATCATTTCTTCCTTGTAATAGTCCTTCAGCTGACTGTTGGCTGCACTGGAATCTTCTTCGGATTCCGGAACCATTTTTTCCATGGCTTTAAATACCTGCTCGGTAAAATATGCTTCAAACTCTTTGCACACATCCATCAATTCTTCATCGGAGGCTTTGCTTAAATCTCCGTTTAAAGATTTCTGCAATTTTTGAGATGCGGCGCTGCCTGTTGCAGCTTCAGTGTAAGCACCTGCTAAAGACTCAATTGCCATTTAGAACCCTCCTATCGTTTCAATGAATTGGCCTGTCCCATCATATCATCTGCTGCCTGAATGGCTTTGGAATTCATTTCGTATGCACGTTGTGCCACAATCAAATTCACCATTTCATCAGCAACCTGAACATTGGATGCCTCTAAATATTTGTGCATAATTGTAGATTTGGTTAAACCTCTTGTGGAAGCCTCATTCATTGCAGGGCCGGATGCATCGGTTACGATGTAACGGCTGCTGCTGGTTTTTTCAAGACCGGCCGGATTGTTAAATTGCCAGGTACCGATGGTTTGATTCAAGCTTACATAATTACCATCATCTCCTAAATAACCAACTTCACCGGTGCTTGTGGTAAAAGTCACCTTGGAAGTAGCTACGTTACTTGGAATCACAATGGCTTTTCCGTTGCTGTCAAGAACCGGCAAACCGTCGGATGTGGAAAGGGTAACTCCTGCAGTTCCCATACTCCATTTGAAATCACCGTTTCTGGTGTAGTAGGTGTTTCCGTCACCGCCACGTACTGCAAAAAAACCGTCGCCGTTAATTGCAAAAGCAGTTTCGCTTTCACTGGCAATGGCCGGGCCCTGACCAAAATCTGTGGTAATGGCTGCAAGTCTTGTTCCAAGACCTACCTGTGCTCCCACCGGTTTGGTAGCTCCGTTTGCTGAAGTGGTTTTACTTTGTATTGTCTGGTATAACAAGGTTTTAAATTCTGCCTTGTCATTCTTAAATCCTGTTGTATTTACATTGGCCAAGTTGTTGGAAATGGTATCCACATTGGTCTGCTGACTGATCATTCCGGACGCAGCGCTCCATAGTGCTTTCATCATAGGCTTTGTCTCTCCTTATCACGAAAAATGATATACTCTCATTATACATTATCGGCATATTTTTGTAAAAATTTAGGGGAAAAGAAAAAATTTTCTCTCCCCCTTTTAAAAATTCTATAATCTTCCAATCTGATTAACAGCTTTATCCAAGGTCTCATCAATGGCCTGGATTACTTTTTGGTTGGATTCGTAGGCACGTGATACAGTAATCATTTCCACCATTTCACTTACCACGTTCACATTGGACTGTTCCACAACGCCCTGGTATACTTCCACTTCAGCATCTTTCACAGCGCCGCCATCAACCAGCTGATACATGTTCTCACCATAGTGTTCAAGATAACGGTAATCCTGAATATCCACAACACCAATCTTTCCTACTGAACGCTCATTCTGGTAAATATTACCGGAAGTGTCCACAGTAAAAGGTTGGGCAGGATCCAACCGAATATAGTTGTTTCTGCTTAAGTTGGAATTGCTTGCTCCATTCTGGTTAAGGACATAGTCTCCGTCTTTTGTTCGAAGATATCCATCAGAATCCAAAACAAACTGTCCGTCTCTTGTATATTTAATGGAGGACTCTCCATTCTTATTGGTAAATGCAATTGCAAAGAATCCGGAACCACCAATGGCAAAATCCGTATCATTCTCTGTTTCTGTTAAAGATCCTTGAGAATAATCTGTATAGTTTTCTCCAATCTTCGCACCAAGACTTACCTTGCCCAATTGCTGATCCAAAAAGTAAGATGATGAATCCTTGATTCTGTAACTGTACATGGAATCAAAGGACTGTGTGGTTGCCCCTTCTTTCTTAAAACCGATGGTGGCAGAGTTGGCCAAGTCATTGGTCAAAACGTCCAATCGATTCATTTGATTCACCATACCGGTGTATGCTGTGTATAAACCTTTTACCATTGTGCCGCCCCTTTCGTTAAAAGCTGTGTGCGACTGTCCCTAGTCTTATTAATCGGCCAGTTTTCCGGTCATGGCCTCTACGTATTTACCGGTTCCGATTGCTACGCAAGTCATTGCGTCATCGGCTACCATGGTATTGATTCCGGTCTTTGACTGAATCAATTCATCAAGTCCACGAAGCATTGCTCCGCCTCCGGTTAATACGATTCCTCTGTCAGAAATATCTGCAGCAAGTTCAGGTGGAGTCTTCTCCAATACGCTGTGTACTGCTTCAACAATCTGGACAGTTGTTTCTCTAAGTGCTTCTTCCACTTCAGAAGAAGATACCGGAACACTCTTTGGAAGACCCGTTACCAGGTTACGTCCTCTTACATCCATTGTCATATCTTCAGATAACGGATAACATGTTCCAACTTTAATCTTAACCTCTTCTGCAGTTCTTTCACCGATCAAAAGGTTATGTTTCTTTCTCATATAACGAACAATTGCCTCGTCAAAATCATCTCCGGCAATTTTTACAGAGGTACTTACTACAGTTCCTCCAAGAGAAATTACTGCGATATCGGAGGTACCACCACCGATATCTACGATCATATTTCCACATGGTTTTTCTATATCAATACCTGCACCAATGGCTGCAGCGATAGGCTCTTCAATAATGAATACCTCTCTTGCTCCACAGTTCACTGCTGCATCTTCTACTGCCTTCTTTTCAACTTCGGTTACACCACTTGGTACACATACCGCAATGTTTAATTTACGGTAAATCTTCTTGCCAATGGCCTTCTGAATAAAGTAGCGTAACATCTTTTCTGTAACGGTATAATCAGAAATTACACCCTGACGCAAAGGTCTGACAGCTGTAATGTTACCCGGTGTTCTACCAAGCATCAAACGAGCATCCTCACCGATTGCCTTAATTTTCTGTGTATCTCTGTCAAAAGCAACTACGGAAGGCTCTTTTAATACAACTCCCTTGCCTCTTATATATACTAAAATACTTGCGGTTCCTAAATCAATTCCAATATCTGTTGAAGCCATTTCTTTCCCCTTTCACTTCATCTCTTCTAAATTCATCTTTTATATTCGTATTGATGGACGCAGTCCATCAGATTAAACATATCAATACTATACTATTATATACGATTCATCTGGTTTTTCAAACTTTTTTTACCATGTTTTTTTATTTATTAAAGTTTTTACACATATTTAATAAAACCGCCGTTACTTTTCAGGTTATCTTCACCTAACCTTCACATTGGATTTCTATACTCTATAATGTACTAGCTAATAAGCTAATATAATTTTTCATAACTCATGTCCCTTATATTCTTGGATATAAGGGACACTCCCCGAACATTGGCGCCTGTTTTTCAGGCGCTTTATTTATTTTATTTTTCCAGATACTTTTTCAAATACTGTCCGGTGTAGGATTTCTTCACTTTTACCACTTCTTCCGGAGTACCTTTTGCCACAACGGTACCACCGCCGTCGCCGCCTTCCGGTCCCATATCGATAATATAGTCCGCAGTTTTGATCACATCCAGATTGTGCTCAATTACAACCACGGTGTTTCCTCCCTGCGCCAGGGCATGAAGAATTTCCACCAATTTATGTACATCGGCAAAATGAAGACCTGTGGTTGGCTCATCCAGCACATAAATGGTTTTACCGGTGCTTCGTTTGCTTAATTCCGTAGCCAGTTTGATACGCTGCGCCTCTCCTCCGGAAAGGGTGGTGGAAGGTTGACCCAGCTTCACATAGCCAAGTCCCACATCGTACAGGGTTTGGATTTTTCGTTTCACGGAAGGTACATTTTCAAAAAAGCTCAGTGCCTCTTCCACGGTCATATCCAGCACTTCGTAAATATTTTTACCCTTGTAAAGAACCTCCAGGGTTTCTCTGTTATAACGCTTTCCTCCGCACACTTCACACGGCACGTACACGTCCGGTAAAAAGTGCATCTCAATCTTCAAAATACCGTCACCGCTACAGGTTTCGCATCGGCCTCCTTTTACATTGAAGCTGAAACGCCCTTTGCTGTAACCTCTGGCTTTTGCATCCTGGGTGGAGGCAAAAAGGTCTCTAATCTGATCGAATACTCCGGTATAGGTGGCCGGATTGGATCTTGGGGTACGTCCAATCGGAGACTGATCGATGTCAATGATTTTATCCAGTTGTTCCACCCCTTCAATGGTATCATGAGCCCCCGGAATACAGCGGGCACGGTTTAAGGTTTTTGCCAGGGATTTGTATAAAATCTCGTTGGTAAGGGAACTTTTTCCGGATCCCGACACCCCGGTAATACAGGTCAAAACACCCAACGGAATATCCACATCGATGTTTTTCAAGTTGTTTTCTCTTGCACCTTTTACGGTTAAAAAGCCGCTTGGCTCCCTACGTGATTCCGGTACCGGAATCTTTTTTCTTCCGGATAAGTAGGCACCGGTAACAGACTCCGGACACGCCATAATGTCCTTGGCACTTCCGGCTGCCACCACTTGTCCACCGTGGGTACCGGCTCCCGGTCCGATATCCACCACATAATCCGCCTGAAGCATGGTATCCTCATCATGTTCCACCACGATCAAGGTATTTCCAATGTCACGCAAATGTTTTAAGGTGGCCAGCAATTTGTCATTATCTCTCTGATGAAGTCCAATACTTGGTTCGTCTAAAATATAGGCAACCCCCACAAGGCCGGAGCCCACCTGGGTGGCAAGACGAATTCGCTGTGCCTCTCCTCCGGACAAGCTGGCGGTTCCTCTGGCCAGGGATAAATAATCAAGACCCACATCCACAAGAAATTGTACCCTTGCACGGATTTCCTTTAAAATCTGACTTCCGATTTTTTCCTGCTGTTTTGTAAGCTCCAGATCCTCCATGTAGGTTTTTAACTTTTTAATGGACATCTGGGTGGTTTCGTATATGTTTTTATCACCCACAGTGACTGCCAAGGATTCCGGTTTCAAACGCTGTCCCTTGCAGCAGCTGCACGGTGTGATTTTCATAAAGCTTTCGTATTCTTTTTTAATGGTTTCCGAGCCGGTCTCCCGGTACTTTCGCTCCTCGTTTTTCACAAGGCCCTCAAAAGCCACGTCATAGACTCCTTCGCCTCTTCGTCCCACGTAATGCACCTTCACCTCATGGCCGCCGGTTCCGTTGATAATGATTTTTTGTACCTTAGGTGAAAGCTCCTGAAACGGGGTATCCAGGGAAAAATCGTATTCCTTTCCAAGAGCTGCCAAAAGTGCATGGGTAAAACTTTTTTCGTCCCCGGAAGACTGCCATCCCATAGCCTGAATGGCGCCCTGATTCAGACTTAAAGTTCGATCCGGAATCATTAAATCTGCATCGAATTCCATTTTATAACCAAGTCCCGCACACTCCGGACATGCGCCAAAAGGATTGTTGAAGGAGAAACTTCTTGGCTCCACCTCGCTGATGCTGATTCCGCAATCCGGGCAGGCAAAACTTTGGGAAAAGTTCATTCGGTCTTTTCCTATGACATCCACCACCATAAGACCGTTGGCAAGATTCAGCGTAGTTTCCACCGAATCGGTCAGTCTCCGGTTTAAGCCCTCTTTTATTTTTAAACGGTCCACCACAATTTCGATGGTATGTTTTATGTTCTTTTCCAGTTTGATTTCTTCGGTGAGTTCGTACATATTTCCATCCACAATCACGCGGACATAGCCGCTTCTTCTTGCAGACTCAAATATTTTCTGGTGTTCTCCCTTTCTGCCGGAAACCACAGGGGCCAAAAGTTGTATTTTGGTTCCCTCCTCCAGTTTCATAATCTGATCCACCATCTGATCCACCGACTGTTTACTGATTACCTTGCCGCACTTTGGACAGTGCACCGTACCAACCCTTGCATAAAGCAAACGGAAATAATCGTAAATTTCCGTTACGGTTCCCACCGTGGAACGGGGGTTATGGTTGGTGGATTTTTGGTCAATGGAAATGGTTGGGGAAAGTCCCTCAATTTTTTCCACATTTGGTTTTTCCATCTGGCCAAGGAACTGTCTTGCATAGGAAGACAAGGATTCCATATAGCGGCGCTGCCCCTCTGCAAAAATAGTATCAAAGGCCAACGATGATTTTCCCGAGCCACTCAGTCCCGTTAAAACAATAAACTCATCCCTTGGTAGGTCTAAGGATATGTTTTTTAAATTGTGTTCGTTGGCTCCTTTTATATGAATATATTTCTTATCACTCACGATCTAACTCCTCAATCATTCTTCTAACATCCAGCATTTTATCACGCAGCTCTGCCGCTGCTTCGAAGTTCAAATCCGCTGCAGCCCGATTCATTTGCTTCTTCAAATCGGCGATACACTTTTCCAGTTCCTTTCGGTTCATGGACTCCGGATCCTTTTTGAACTTCACTTCTTCCTCTGCCACCTTTTTGCTGATACTGATCAAATCACGCACCGCTTTCTTAATGGTGGTTGGAGTAATATGATGTTCTTCGTTGTATTGCTGCTGCAACTCACGTCGTCTTTTGGTTACTTCAATGGCGTTCTTCATGGAATCGGTCATATTATCCGCATACATAATAACATGTCCTTCGCTGTTTCGCGCAGCACGCCCCACGGTCTGAATCAGAGAGGTTTCCGAACGCAAAAATCCCTCTTTGTCTGCATCCAGAATGGCAACCAGGGTAATTTCCGGAATATCAAGTCCCTCTCTTAAAAGGTTAATTCCCACCAGCACATCAAACACGCCCAGTCGAAGGTCACGAATAATCTCCCCTCGTTCCATGGTATCGATTTCAGAATGCAAATATTTTACCCGAACACCCACATCACGCAGATAGTCCGTTAAATCTTCCGCCATTTTCTTGGTTAATGTGGTAATTAAAACTTTGTTGCCACCTGCCGTTTCTTTTTTAATGGCAGAAAGCAAATGGTCAATCTGACCTTCCACCGGGTGCACCTCAATTTCAGGGTCCAAAAGTCCCGTAGGTCTGATAATCTGTTCCACACGTTGCAATTCATGTTCTTCTTCATACTTAGAAGGTGTGGCGGAAACAAATAACATCTGATCGATTTTATTTTCAAATTCCCCAAAATTCAAAGGCCGATTGTCCTTGGCGGAAGGAAGTCTGAAACCATAATCCACCAAAGTACTTTTTCTCGACTGGTCACCTGCATACATGGCACCGATCTGTGGCACGGTAATATGGGACTCATCAATAATAATCAAATAATCATCGGTAAAATAGTCCATCAAGGTTGCCGGGGCTTCTCCCGGTTGCATACCGTAAAGATGTCTGGAATAATTTTCAATTCCGGAGCAAAAACCGGTTTCCCGAATCATTTCCACATCAAAGTTGGTTCTCTCCGAAATTCTCTGAGCCTCCAGCAACTTGTCGTTTTGTTTAAAATAGCTTACCCGCTCATCCAATTCCTCCAGAATATCCTCTGTGGCCTTGGTGATTTTATGCGGCGGCATTACATAGTGAGACGCAGGGAAGATGGCCACATGATTCAAGCTGGCTTTTACCTCTCCCGTTAAAATGTCAATCTCTGTGATACGGTCAATTTCATCTCCAAAAAATTCCACGCGAATGGCACTGTCACCAACGTTGGCAGGAATCACCTCCACCACGTCTCCCCTCACCCGGAAGGTGCCTCGCTTAAAGTCCATTTCATTACGATCGTACTGTATATCAATTAACTGGCGGATTACATCGTCACGGTCCTTCTCCATTCCCGGTCGTAAAGATACCATCATGTCAATGTAATCCTTCGGGCTTCCCAGACCATAGATACAAGATACGGAAGAAACCACCACCACGTCTTTTCGCTCCGACAGTGCTGCCGTTGCAGAAAGTCTTAACTTATCAATCTCTTCATTGATGGCGGCATCCTTTTCAATATAGGTATCCGTAGATGGCACGTAGGCCTCCGGTTGATAATAATCATAGTAACTAACAAAGTATTCCACTGCATTTTCAGGAAAAAATTCCTTCATTTCCGAATATAATTGGGCTGCAAGTGTTTTGTTATGGGAAATAATTAAAGTTGGTTTATTTAGTTGTTCAATAATATTGGCCATGGTAAAAGTTTTACCGGAACCGGTGACACCAAGCAGTGTCTGGAACTGATTTCCTTCTTTAAATCCTTTTACCAGTGCTTCAATTGCCTGGGGCTGATCCCCGGTCGGCTTATATTCCGAATGTAACTTAAATTTGTTCATTGGTTTTCCTCCATGGAACCAATGGCATCTGCAATTACATCTGCCAGTTCCAATTGATACTCTTTGCTACATAAGTTTTCCAGTTCTCTCTCATTGGTCATATATCCTGTTTCCACCAGCACCGAGGGCATATCCGTATCCCGCAGCACCTGGAAATCTCCGTATTTCATGCCGTTTTCCACAATTCCTTTGGTTCTTGCTTCTTGAATCAGTTGCTCTGCCAGTTTCTTATCCCTGTCATAATAATAGTAGCATTCAAATCCAAATGCCGAAGTATTATAGGTATTGGAGTTGCAATGAATACTGACAAAATAGTCAGCGCCCTGTGCCATTTCTCCCCGCTCTTTCAATGTGGGATATTCATCCAAATTCCTGGTCATAATCACGGTAATATTTTGACTGTTCAGCTTCTTCTCCACTTTATGAGCAATGGAAAGGGTAATGTCCTTCTCCATTATGTTTCCTATAACACACCCGGGTTCACTTCCACCGTGTCCCGCATCAATGACCACCACCAAATCCTTTGAATCTGTGGATGCATTTTCTGCTTTTCTGTTATCCAATCCCTTTTTCAGCCACACAAAATACAGGCATAAAAACAAGGTGGCCACAATCAAAAGCGTAATGAAAGCCACAATGTATTTTACCAAGGTACTCTTTCTTTTTCCTGGAAATCCGGCCACTTTCTGTCCTCTCTTTTTAGAAATGTAAAGGGTACATCCTTCGATGCACCCCCTTACCTTATCTTGTTATCTTCTTCCGCAGCACTGTTTGTACTTCTTTCCACTGCCGCATGGGCATGGATCGTTTGGATAAATCTTTGCTGCTTCTCTCTTCTTTGGAGCTCTCACTCCGGTATCGTCTTTGTTGGTTCCTGTAACCTTAGCCACCTCTTCACGCTCTACCTTCTGTTCGATCTGAACATGAAGAAGAAGTTTTACAGTATCTTCCTGGATGGAAGAAGTCATGGAATCGAACATATCATATCCGATATTCTTATATTCCACAAGCGGATCTCTCTGTCCGTATGCCTGCAAACCGATTCCCTGACGAAGCTGATCCATATCATCAATATGGCTCATCCACTTACGGTCAATTACCTTTAATAAGATTACACGCTCAAGTTCACGAATTGCTTCCGGTTCCGGAAATTCTGCTTCCTTCTCTTCGTAACATTTTACAGCTGCTTCCTTCAATGCCTGAGTTACTTCTCCAAGATTCATATCTTCCACGTAATCAGATGTTACCGGGCGAACCGGGAAAATCGGAAGAATCATTTCATTCAATTCCTTCAAATCCCACTCGTCTCTCGGAACACTTCCGATGGCTCTGTTCACCTGATTCTCCATGGTATCGTTGATCATCTGATAAATGGAGTCTCTCATGCTTTCGCCTTCAAGCACTCTGCGACGCTCGCTGTAAATAATTTCCCTTTGCTCATTCATAACCTGGTCATACTCAAGAAGATTCTTTCGGATACCAAAGTTATTTCCTTCAATCTTTTGCTGTGCCTTTAAAATAGCATCAGACAACATCTTATGCTGAATCGGTTCATTTTCCGGAACACCCACAGCATTAAACATATTAATCAATCGCTCAGATCCGAACAAACGCATTAAATCGTCTTCCAGGGAAATAAAGAATCTGGATTCACCAGGGTCTCCCTGTCGACCGGAACGACCACGTAACTGATTGTCAATTCGTCTGGATTCGTGACGTTCTGTACCGATAATCTTCAAACCACCGGCTTCTCTTGCCTCATCGTCCAATTTAATATCCGTACCACGACCTGCCATGTTGGTTGCAATGGTAACCGCACCATGTACACCGGCCTGTGCCACAATCTCAGCTTCCAGTTCATGGAACTTGGCATTCAATACGTTATGTTGAACACCTCTTTTACGAAGAAGTGCACTTAACTCTTCGGATGCCTCAATGGTAACGGTACCAACCAATACCGGCTGTCCCTTTTCATGAGAACGTACCACTTCTTCCACTACTTCGTGAAGTTTCTCTTTATGGGTCTTATAAACCACATCATCATGATCGATACGGGCAATCGGACGGTTGGTTGGAATCTCAATTACATCCATGCCGTAAATATCACGGAACTCTTTCTCCTCTGTTAAAGCAGTACCTGTCATACCTGCTTTCTTGTCATACTTATTAAAGAAGTTCTGGAACGTAATGGTGGCCAATGTCTTACTTTCACGTTTCACCTTTACATGTTCCTTCGCTTCAATGGCCTGATGAAGTCCGTCGGAATAACGACGTCCCGGCATAATACGTCCGGTAAATTCATCTACAATCAATACCTGGTCATCTTTCACCACGTAATCCTGATCTCTGTGCATTAAGTTATGGGCACGAAGAGCTAAAATAATGTTGTGCTGAATTTCAAGATTCTCAGGATCTGCAAGGTTCTCAATCTTGAAGAAGTCTTCCACCTTCTTCACACCCTCTGCAGTAAGGTTCACCACTTTATCCTTCTCATTGACGATAAAGTCTCCGCTCTCCTCCTGAATTACGCCCATCAAAGCGTCCATCTTGGTGTAGTCTGCCAAATCTTCACCACGCTTCATCTGCTTGGCGAGAATATCGCACACTTCATATAACTTGGTTGACTTTCCGCTTTGACCTGAAATAATCAACGGTGTTCTGGCCTCATCGATTAATACAGAGTCAACCTCATCGATAATACAATAATGAAGGTCTCTCTGAACAAGCTGCTCTTTGTAAATTACCATGTTGTCACGAAGGTAATCAAATCCCAACTCGTTGTTGGTAATATATGTAATATCACATGCGTAAGCTTCCTGTCGTTCATCATGATCCATATCATTTAAAACAACACCTACGGTTAATCCCAAAAACTCGTGAACCTTACCCATCCACTGTGCATCACGGCTGGCCAGGTAATCGTTGACGGTTACAATATGAACACCCTTTCCCTCCAGGGCATTTAAATAGGCCGGCATGGTGGATACCAAAGTCTTTCCTTCACCGGTCTTCATCTCTGAGATACGACCCTGGTGTAATACAATACCACCAATGATCTGTACTCTATATGGCTCTAACCCAATGGCTCTCTTTGCAGCTTCTCTTACCGTGGCAAAAGCTTCCACAAGAAGGTCATCTAAGGTTTCTCCTTCTTCCAATCGTTTCTTAAACTCACCGGTCTTCCCACGTAATTCTTCGTCAGATAACGCTTGCATAGACGGGCGGAGTGCTTCAATTTTATCTACGATAGGATAGATTCGCTTCAGTTCTCTATCACTATGTGTTCCAAATATACTTGTAAATATGCTCATCTTCTACTTTCTCCTGCCTTTTCTACAATACGAACATTGTAACACCTACGGCATTTTTCTACAACAAAAAATGTATAAACTTTATATAAATAGGAAGACACCTTCTTTTTTTTATGTTATACTCTCATGCGAGAGATTTGAAATCAAAAAGGAGAATTCGCATGGAACATTTTAGCTATATGACAAAAGGAACCTGTTCACGTCAGATTCTTTTTGATATGGACACAGACAACACCATTCATAACGTACAGTTTATCGGTGGCTGTGACGGCAACTTAAAGGCTATTTCCAAACTGGTGGAAGGCATGAAAGCAGACGAAATCAACCGGATTTTAAGTGGAAATACCTGCGGTGGAAAAAACACCAGCTGTGCCGACCAGTTAAGCATTGCCTGCATGGAGGCGCTCAAAGAAATGCAACCTTCTTAAGGTTCACCAAGCCTTTCCATGGTTGCGTCTTTCGCGAAAACCCTTTATAATATTTAAAGTAGATTTTAAATAAAGGTGGGGTTTTCGTGAAGAAAAAATTTCTTTCATATATTTTATTGTTTTTATTTATTTTCAACACAATCAGTGTGTGTCAAATACCCAATATCCACGCCCAAGAGAAACAGACCATACAGGTTGGCTATGTATCGGACAGTCCCCTGATTTCCAGGGATAATACCGGACGCTACCATGGTTTTATTGTGGATTACTTCAACGAAATATCCCTTTATACCAATTGGAATATCGATTATGTAGAATGTGAAGCGGACAATACCGATGAAATGTTTAAGCAAAACAAAGTGGATCTGGTTTTTCCGATTCAAAAAAATGAGTACCGCAAGAAACACTATGTATTCTCCCAAACCAAAATCGGCCCGTCCCAAAATCTGATTTACACCTTAAAAGAGACGGACGTGTGCTTTAAAGAATACGATTCCTTTGACGGTTTAACCTTTGGCTTTATCAAAGGAGCCATTCAACCAAGCAAGTTCAAACAACATGCAAAAAATCATGATATCAACTATCATTCCAAATATTACACTAATAATGAAGCTTTATTTCAAGCATTGAACGGCGGCGAAGTGGACGCCATTGTATGCGATTCCTTGGATACACCGGCCAATCCCTATAAATTAGTTGATACCTTCGGTGAATGTGACAGCTATTTTATGGCGCCGAAAAAGAATGCTCAAATTATCAAGCAGTTAAACCGGGCCGTGGATAAAATCAACAGCCATACTCCGGGATTTTTTACCAATTTAAACAACAACTATTTTACCGGGAAGGCTTCTTCCTGCTATCCTCTTTTTACCAGAGAAGAATTGAATTACATTCACCGCACCCATGATGTGAATGTGGGTATCTATACCGATACCATTCCTTATGCATTTTATGAAGAAGATTCCCTTCGTGGAATCTATCCTTATATTTTAGAGGAATTGTCAAAGATCAGTGGATTGCATTTTGTCCCAACCTCCCTTGACTCCTCTGTTTCTGCAGATTCCCAGTTGACCGAGAACACACCGGTTGTTGCCGGCATCGGAATCGCCACTACCGCCAAGCACAGTGAACAGTTTTTTTGTTCCACCGATGTACTTCATGAGGATACCCTTTTGATTCAGCCTGAAAATGCCAACTACAACAGTCTGGATCATTTGACCATCGCTGTACCGCGCCACTACAGCTATGTCAAATCCTACCTTGCAGCCAACAATGCCTCCACCTATGTAAAAACTTACAGCTCTGTGCAGGCATGTATGGACGCAGTAAGAGACCACAAATGTGATGCTGCCTTTGTGGGGCATTATACTGCAGGTCGTCTGTTACATCGTCCTCATTACGAAACGCTTAGCGTAAATTATAAAATACATGTTATTCAGCCTTTAAATTTCATGGTTTCACTGGATGGCGACCCAAGTCTTTCCAGTATTATCAATAAGTCCATTGAGCAGCTCAACTCGGCGGATATGGAACAGCGTATTGCAAAAATCAACGACGAACATCCATATCACTACACCGTCCTTGATTTTTTGGAAAAGAACCGCTCCCTCATTGCAGCCATTGTAATTGCCCTTTTTGTCATCACCTTTTTAACCTATCGCGTTACCAAGGGACGTATTCAGGCTGCAGCCATTGAACACGAAAAGGATTTGTTCCGTTTGAAATCCGAAACCGATGAACTTACGGGGCTTTATAACAGCGAAACCTTTTTCCAAAAGGCAGGGGAGATGATTCAAAAAGACCCGCCAAACACCTACCTGTTAACCACCGTAAACATTGAGCACTTTAAAATCATCAATGACGTCTATGGTTATGAAACGGGAGACGAATTTTTAACATATGCCGGCAGTATTTTATCTTCCATGGTAGAAAAATACAATGGTCTGTGCGCACGACTGGAAAATGACTGTTTTGTCTGTCTTCTTCCATCCACCGTAGATGTGGGAGATGCTTTTTCCAAAAGCTTCCAAAAACAGTTAAATAACTACGAGATTGATAATACCCTGGTGGCCTGCTTTGGAATCTATTACATTGACAATTTTGATTTTCCTATTTATATGATGTGCGACTTTGCCAGAATGGCCAGCCAAAATGCTTATGGACAATACAATTCCCACGTGGCCACTTTTACCACGCAGCAACATACACAATTCCTTCAGGAGCACCGTATCACCAGCGAAATGGAAGCGGCCCTTGAGGATCATCAGTTTAAACTTTTCATTCAGCCCAAAAACAACCTTCACACAGAGAAGGCCATTGGAGGTGAATGTCTGGTAAGATGGCAACATCCAAAGGATGGCATTATTTCTCCGGATCTTTTTATACCGATTTTTGAGAAAAACAGTTTTATCACTAGACTGGATTTATATCTGATTGAAGAAAGCTGTAAGCTCATTGAAAAATGGCAAAAACGCGGAAAGGATATTCTTCCTATTTCCATTAACTTATCCAGAATGGATTTTTCCTATCCAAACCTGCCGGATACCATTTGTAACATCTGTGATAAGTACCATGTAAACTATGACCATCTTCAACTGGAAGTAACCGAGAGCGCCTATTACCGAAACACCGCTTCCATTGAAGAGCAGCTCCTTCATTTGCAGAAAAAAGGATTTAAGATTTTAATGGACGATTTTGGAAGTGAATACTCTTCCTTAAGTATGTTAAAAGATTCTCCTGTGGATATTCTGAAACTGGATTTACACTTCCTTACCAAAACAGATCGCTACTCCAGAAGTAACAAAATTGTTTCTTCCGTAGTCTCTCTTGCAAGGAAACTGGATATCGATTTGATTGTGGAAGGTGTGGAAACCAAAGATCAGGTAGAATTTTTGAAAGAAATCGGTGTTGATAATGTTCAGGGATATTATTTCTCCAAGCCTCTTCCTGTAAATGAATATGAAAACTACATCGAAGAACATGCGTAAAACTTAATAATAGACAGACAAAATGCGTAGTCCGAGAGAGGTAGACTACGCATTTCTTTAAAATTTGAGTATAGAGAAAAACTCATTCAGTGTTATTACACCATGTACACTATATCGGTTTTACCTTAAAATAATCTTTAAAGAACCTTACAATTTCTTAAGGTTTCCTTCTTGTTTTTGGAAACTCCATATGATACAGGGTCTTCCATCCGCCTTGCGGTTGCTCCACCAATGTAATGGTACCGTTATGGCTTTCCACAATCTTTCTTGCAACTGCAAGTCCAAGGCCTACCCCCTCTGCTCCGTTGCGGGCTGCGCTTCCCACAGAAAAAGCATGGAACACATTCTCTTTGATGTTTTCCGGAATTCCGCAACCGTCATCGCCAAGGTACATTTCGATATGTTCTTCTTTTTCTTCCAGCTTCACAAAAATTGTAGTTCCGGAAGAATTATATTTTATGGAATTACCCACAATATTTTCCAATACCCTGGTAAAATGAAACTCGTCCAACATACAGTAAAGACTTTTTTCCGGAATTTCCGCCACTAGCTTAAAACCTTCAATTTCCAATTGACCGTAGAGTTTTGCAAGATATACGCGAAATACTTCACATAAATCCATGGGCTTTGTATCCAAAACAAATTCCGGATGCTCCAGCTTGGAATACTCCGCAAAGGCAGTAATCAAATCGGATAAATGGGCCGCCTTCTGATAGATGCTTTCAAAATACATCTGCATCTCATTATCCGGAATCAAGCCGTCACAAATTGCTTTGGAATAGCCTACAATCACTGTGATCGGGGTCTTTAAATCATGGGTAAGGTTGGCAAACAACTGGCTTCGCTCTTCTTCCAGGCGCTTTCTTGTTTCTTCACTTTTGGTCAGTTTATCCACCATCTTGCTGAAGCTTTCAAAGATTTCCATATACTCCCTGCGTCTTGTGGCAGGCAGTGAAGGCACATCCCCTTCTTCAAAGGTTTTGATTGCTTTATCCAAAAGATTCAAAGGCTTCATAACATTGTGATAGGTCCATCGGATGGAAACCGCGATCAGTATAAAATAAGCAAGAATTCCACATACAATTCCCATCACCAGCATTTCATAAGCATCTTTACGCTTCCCATTAACCTGGTCTTCCACAAAGGTCACCATGGTGTAGAACTTATCCTCGCTGTTTTTAAACCGGTATTGACGCATGTCCATGCCTTTGAGCAACTGCTCACTTACAATATTGTATTCCCGCCTTGTAAGTCTGGTGGGATGATTTTCCCAGGCACTGCACATAATATTATATTCATTATCCAGCACCATATAATCACTGTGACTGATCTCATCATCGATAAAATAGGATTTTGTAATCACTTGGGTAAGCTTACCATCCTTTGTGGTTCCCTCCGCCATTACAAGTCGCACCTTTTCCCCCACATAATCCAGGTAGTTCAGTTCCTTTTGGGTAAAAGGAACCTTTTTCTTTGTGGTATAGATAATATTGCAGTCTTCATCCAGAATTTCAAAGAATCCGCCGGAACCAAGCAGTCGTTTGTCGTTGATTTTATCGTATTCTCCGGCTCTCAACAGATCCTCATGGGCCTCTAAATAAGAAACCCTTGGATAATCATACTCATGAAGGGCATGTTTTCGAAAATATCCAATCAAACTGGTACAAAAAAATAAAACAAAAACAGTAACCACCACATAATTCTTAACCAGTAGGGATAATATGGATTTATGACTTACTCTCTTGTTTTTCAATTTTATAACCCAATCCTCTCACTGTTTTAATATATTCGGGGTTCTTTACATCATCCTCCACCTTATCACGAAGTCTTGAAATATGCACCATAATGGTGTTTTCATCGCTCTCAAAGTACTCTCCGATGGCACTTTCATAAAGCTGTACCTTGGTAAAAATTCGACCCGGATTTTTCATTAGAAGCTGTAAAATCTTATACTCTGTGGAGGTCAAAGAAATCTTCTTGCTCCCTTTCATCAAACTGCAGGTCACCGTATCAAGGCGCAGATTACCCACATTAATTACTGTTCCCTTGTTCTCTGTCTCCGCTTCATTCAAGCTGTAAAAGCGTCGCAGATTACTTTGGACCCTTGCCACAACTTCAAGGGGATTAAAAGGTTTTGTAATGTAGTCATCCGCTCCCAGGTTCAGTCCTAAAATCACATCAGAGTCTTCTGCTTTTGCAGAAATGATCACAATGGGAATATTGCTCTTTTCCCGAAGCTTCTTTGTCAATTCGTACCCATTGATTTTCGGCATCATAATGTCTAAAATTGCAAGATCGATGGGATTTTCATTTAAAAGGGTAAGAGCCGCCTTTCCATCGTGGGCCTCATACACCTTCATTCCGTCATTTTCCAAATATAATCTCAAAATTTTGATGATATCCAAATCATCTTCCGCCACTAAAATATTATACATAGCTCCTCCGTAGTCAAAAAGGCGAAACAGTACTCCCATTTCGCCTTTCATTGCTACTCTTATTTATTTTTATATTTTTCCGCCTGCTGTTTTATTAATTCTGTATCTTCAAAGTAGTTGATTTTCATAGCGGCCTTTACTTCTGCCATGGTCTTTCTTCCCACTTCTCTTGCATATTCCGTTCCCTGACGCAAAACATCATAGACTGCAGGAATATCCTGTTCCCATTTCTCACGCTCTGCTCGAATCGGTGCCAGTTCATCTTCCAATACTTTAATTAAGAACTTCTTCACCTTCACATCTCCAAGACCGCCTCTCATGTAGTGGTCCTTCACTTCCTGGAGATTCTTATAATCCGGCCAGAACATTTCAAAATGTTCATCCTTGCAAAAAGCGTCAAGATAAGTGAATACCGTATTGCCTTCCACCTTACCCGGATCTTCCACGCGAATATGATCCGGATCTGTGTACATACTCATCACCTTGGTCTTTACGTCCTTGGCTGAATCGGATAAATAAATACAGTTTCCAAGGGATTTACTCATCTTGGCCTTTCCGTCTGTTCCCGGAAGTCTTAAACAGGTCTTATTGGATGGTAAAAGCGCCTTCGGCTCCACCAATACGTCATCACTGTAAGTATTTCCAAAACTTCTTACAATCTCTCTGGCCTGTTCCAACATTGGAAGCTGATCCTCTCCCACCGGAACAGTATCTGCTTTGAATAAAGTAATATCCGCTGCCTGGCTGATTGGATAGCACATAAAACCAACCGGGATGCTGGATTCGAATTCTCTCATCTTAATCTCTGACTTCACCGTAGGGTTACGGGTCAGTCTTGATACGGTTACAAGATTCATGTAGTAAAAGGTAAGCTCACACAACTCCTGAATCTCTGACTGTATAAAAATATGTACTTTCTTAGGATCGATACCGCATGATAAATAATCAAGGGCTACCTCTATAATATTCTGTCTTACTTTCTCCGGATTATCTGCATTATCTGTCAATGCCTGGGCATCGGCAATCATAATAAAAATATCGTCGTATTCTCCGCTGTTCTGCAGACGAACACGTTCCCTTAAAGATCCTACATAATGTCCGATATGGAGCTTTCCTGTAGGTCTGTCTCCTGTAAGAATTACTTTTCTCATTTTCAATCATCCTTCTAACTAATTATATGTGTCTATTATATCAGATAAATCTTTTATGACAAAGTCCTATCTCATATCTTTTGGCATGAATTTTGAAAGGGAATCTGTGATTTTTTCCATTTGAACCCCTGATTTTTCCTGATGAAATTCCCTGCTTAACCGCTCCATTTCCTTTTCCAGCTCTCTTGCGGAAATCAAAATGGCTCCGGCCCCTGCAATAATCACCTGTTCCAATCCGTCGGAGGTTGCCACCGTAACTTCATGCTTATCCGAAAGATCATGGGCACAACGCTCAATATACTGATCCGCCGTCTCCGCCTCCTTGGTGTATACCACCGAAATATTTCGATAGGTACTGACCTCGGTGTCATGGCCCTTTGTCTTATATGCATCGTACACCAAAATCACATTCTGACCGGTGTATCCCTGATAATTGCATAGAATCTCCATCAATTTATTTCTGGCTCCTTCGATATTTTGATCCGCCAGTTCCTTCAATTCTTTCCAGGCAAAAATCACATTGTAACCATCCACCAGCAGGTATTTTTCTTTTTTTACCTTGCCTTCCCGTTTATGTCTGCGCTCTTTGTCGTAGTCGTAATCCTTTGGCTTTTCTTTTCTCACAGGGCCCTTTTCTTTTTTCTCTTTTTTCTTTCCGTTCCAGGTTCCCCGCGACCTGGTGTCTTCGATGTAGTCCTGATTAAACTTAGTGGTAATGGTTCCGTAGGTTTTTTCAAAAATATCCTTTAATTCCTTTTCCGCCGCATCCCCGTCAAGTTGTTCCACACCAAGAATTTTTCTCTCTTCTTCCTGACGTTTGGCGTTGGCCTGAACCTTTTTGGCCTCCAGGAACATTTCATATTCTTTCAGCTCTGTATCGCTTTTCCCGTCTATTACAAGGGGAATATGCATATAGTTTTCCACCTCATACCAAGGTACTACAAAGCCTGCTCCGTGGGTACAAAATACCGAATCCGGACTGTTTCTCAGATCCCTCTCCGGTTCATATCCCATGGCCTTCACCACTTCTTCCTGATTGTGGCAAGGTTCATATCCCTGCAATCTACACTCTAATTTTCCAAGTCCTGATGTGTAGGAAACCAATTCCGTCTGATAACCATTTAAAGTGGCAACCGGCGCCACTCCTTCAATCACAGAAAAATCTCCCTCCACACCGGGTGCTTCAAAGGTGGCAAAAAGATTGTTTAGATCCGTCATGGCCCTTCCCACAGCAGAGGTTGGCACCTTCATGGTAAAAGCGTACACCGGTTCCAAAAGAACACCGGTTGCCTTCATTAAACCGTGACGCACCGCACGATAGGTGGCCTGCCTGAAGTCACCGCCCTCGGTGTGTTTTGGATGGGCTCTTCCGGCTACCAGGGTAATCACCATGTCCGTAATTGGAAATCCTCCCAATACGCCCCTATGCTGTTTTTCCTCCAAATGGGTTAAAACAAGGCGCTGCCAGTTCTTATTCAAAATATCCTCGCTGCATTTGCTTTGAAAAACCAGTCCGCTTCCTCTAGCTCCCGGCTCCAATAAAAGATGGACCTCGGAATAATGACGCAGCGGCTCATAATGACCCACACCTTCCACCGTGTCGGAAATGGTCTCCCGATATACGATTCTTCCGGTGGCAAATTCCACCGGGATTTCAAATCGCTTGGAGATTTCATGCTTTAGTATTTCAATCTGCACTTCTCCCATCAGCTGAATCTGAATCTCTTTTAAATGCTCATCCCATACCACGTGAAGCTGCGGTTCTTCCTCTTCTAGCTGTTTCAAATTCTGCAGCATTCTTCTGCTGTCTATGGTGGATGGATATTTTACCGCATAGGTTAACACCGGTGTCAAAACACTTTCCAGGCAATCACTTTCCACTCCAAGCCCTTGGCCAGGGTAGGTATCCTCCAACCCCGGAATGGAGCAAATGCTTCCGGCCTCCACCGAAGTTACATCCGTTTCCTTCGCTCCGGAGCAGATATAAATGCGGTTCACCTTTTCATCCATTTCTTCTCCCGTCTCCTTATGACGGTAAGTAATCACATCTTTTAACTTTAAGGATCCTGAGGTGATCTTCATATGGGTTAGGCGAACGCCCTTTTCGTCGGTGGAAATCTTAAATACTTTGGCTCCGAATTCACTGCCGTAAGTTCTAGGCAACGCATATTTATATAATCCATGAAGCAATTCATCCACACCCTGATCTCTTAGGGCAGATCCAAAGAAACAAGGGAAAATTTTCCTGTTTCGAATGGCATTTACAACATCTTCGTCATCCAAGGTGGAATCTTCCAGATATTTTTCCAGAAGTGCTTCCTCCCCGGCGGCCACACTTTCCATAAACTCTGTGGTGTCGGCCTCTTCGCACTCTATTGCAAGTTTTTCTTTTAAAAGGGAAATCAGTTCACTCTTATCCCCTTCAAACTGATCCATTTTGTTAATGAAAATAAACACCGGAACATTATAGCGTTTTAATAACTTCCATAACGTTTCTGTATGGGATTGAACCCCATCCACGGCGCTAATGACAAGGATACAATAATCAAGTACATTCAGTACCCGTTCTGCTTCCGGGGAAAAATCCACATGCCCCGGGGTATCCAATAAAGAAACAGGCCGATCTTCTATGAGAAGTTCAGCCTGTTTTGAAAATATTGTTATTCCACGTTCCTTCTCCAGCTCATAGGTGTCCAAATATGCATCTTTCTTGTCTACTCTTCCCATCTTGGAAACGACTCCCGTATGGTAAAGTATACTTTCTGAAAGTGTTGTCTTTCCGGCATCTACATGGGCCAGGATTCCTAGTACGACGTGGTTCATTATTCCTTCTTCATCCTTGTATTTACTCGGACTACTCCATTGCGGATTCAAAGGTCGCCTTAATATGAGATAATTCTTTATTCATAATAAAACATACATAATTTCCCTTTGAGAATACCACTGCACCATCTGCAATTTCCACCTGATCCGGTGAATAGTTTTCATAGGTGCTTCTTCTGCTTTGCAAGTGCTCTTTAAGGCTCTCTTCCATTGCCTTTACATCTTCTTCATTCTTTACAAAGACCACTGCCACCTCACTGGCAGATCCTTCTGTGGCATAAGAATAAAAGTAATCCTGTACTTTATCATACTCCACATCGGATAAAGATGTAAAGAGTTCTTTACCGTTATCATCTTTGGAAGAAACCGTTGTCATTTTCGGAAGTTCATCTTTTGTACTTAACATATCTTTCTGTAACGTTTCAAAATCAACTTTCGCTTCCGGCGCTTCCTTGCTTCCGCATCCAAACAGTGTTCCCACTGAAATTGCTGCCACCATAAAAAGTGCGCATAAAAATTTCATCTTCTTCATATGTTTTTCTCCAACATCTCTTAGTTTTCGGTTACATCTTTTCCATCTTCTACAGCTCCCTGTTCTACACCGTCACCTGCACCGGTTGTCTCGCTGTATTCTGTATCTTTAGATCCGTTTCCATCTGTCATACCTTCGCCTGAGTAACCATCCATTGCCTTGGAAATTGCCTTAGAAAGTTTTTCTGCATCCTTATCACTGATCTCACCACTCTGATCGTTCTGCTTACTGTAATTTGTAAAGCTGATGGTAAGAATCTGATCCTCATTATCTGCTTCCTGAAGTGCAAAGGTAATATCACCGTATTCTCCAATAAGCCCCTGGAAGTTTTCATACATGGATGATAACAATGCTTCCTTCTTTCCTTCCTCATCTTTACCGATGTTTAAGAATAAGGCCTCTCCTCCCTTTTCAAGGGATTTACGAATCTTAGCAGGAATCTTAAAGATATCGTTGCACTCTTTTGCATTTAAGATTGCGTAGTTGTATTTTGTTCCTACTGCGGATGGCCAGAAACTTCTATCCCAATCATGTCCGGAAGCTGCCATGTCATCTGTCATGTTAAAGTTTGCATAACTAGCTGATCCGCTTCCTGCATCAGAATATACATCTACGTAGTACCAGTCATCATCCAGTTTTACTTCGTCCCAGGAATGATATGCTTCTTTGTTATGAACAACCTTACACTCAATGTCCATCATCTGCATAAAGAGACGGAAGGTGGTTGCATAACCAACACATACTGCATTGTGTCCCTTTAATACACCATGTGGTGTGGAAACAGCTTCCGGTGTCTGGTTGCTTGCTAAAAGGGAATTGGATCCGCTCTTAATATTCTTAACCATCCACTCATAAACAGCTAATTCTTTTTCATAGTCTGACATTTTCTCATCTGTCACTTCATCAAGAACCTTCTTTGCCATCTGCAATGTTTCTTTATCAGCCTTGGATAGGTCTTTGTCATCGCCTGCCTTATATGCATCTGAAATCTGTTTTGTTGATTTAATGGTATACTGATCTGCAATTACCACATCATCTTCTTTGGTTTTCTCTTCGGCATTGGCTTCTTCCAGCTTTGTGATGGTCTTTCCCATCTTGTTCATCTTGCTAAACATCATTCCGCTTACAGCTACACTGCCAACGGTTACAACGAGAATGGCTGCAAGTAATACATACACTCCCATCATGTTTCGTCTTTCCATTTTAACTCGTCCTCCTATTGTGTTTTTCATTCACGATAGATTAGATTACCCTTTGACGCAAAAAGTTTCAACTTTTTTTATTTTTCTCTTTGGGTCATTGTTTTGGCCAGATTTCTTAACTGGTCAAGGTTTTCCTGATTCATGGAAGACTTAATGGTAACATGTGGTCCCACAACGGTAATTCCCTTCATAGCCTCCAGTTTTTCACGCATACATCTTGCAGCCACCGGTGCCCAGGAACCGTTTTCGATTAAACCAACCACTCTTCTCTGGTAATTCTTTGCCTTTAAATGATTTAAAAAGTTCTCCATACATGGGAACAATCCTCCGTCATAACTTGGCGCTGCCAGTACCATATGATCGTAACGGAAGGCATCGGAAAGGGCAATGGAAACATCGGTTCTTGTTAAATCAATTACCACCACACGTTTTTCTCCGCATTCTCTTACATATTCCGCAAGTTTTAACGCTGCTGCCTTGGTATTTCCATAGATGGATGCATAACAGATAAGTACACCCTCTTTATCCGCATCGTAACTTGCCCAGATTTTATATTTACGAATATAGTAATCAATGTTATCCTTCAGCATTGGTCCGTGCAAAGGACAGATTACCTGAATGTCCATGGTGTCCATTTTCTTTAAAAGATTGCCCACCTGCACTCCGTATTTTCCAACAATGTTATAATAGTATCTTCTGGCTTCAATGGACCATTTTTCCTGAATATCAAGGGTGCCGAATTTACCAAAGGCATCTGCGGTAAACATAATTTTCTCTGTGCTTTCGTAAGTTACCATAACCTCCGGCCAATGAATCATTGGTGCAAAGAAAAAGGTCAATTCATGTTTTCCAAGGGATAAGGTATCTCCGTCATTTACCTGATAAGCCACACCGGAAAAATCCTTGTGGAAAAACTGTTCCATCATCTGGAAGGTCTTGGCATTTCCCACCACCTTTGCTTCCGGAAACTCTTCCACAAAGTTGGCAATGTTGGCTGCATGATCCGGTTCCATATGAGATACAATCAAATAATCCGGTTTGCGGTCTTTCAACACATGTTTTAAATTGTTCATCCACTGTGTGGTGACACGTTTATCTGCAGTGTCCATTACCGCAATTTTATCGTCCAAAATCACATAGGAATTATAACTCATTCCGTTTTTCACCGGATACTGGCTTTCAAAAAGATCCAGATCATGATCATTGACTCCTATATATTTTACTGCTTCACTCACATTCATATCCCCCATAATGGTGCCTCCTTTATAATCTTGTTATTTTCGTATTTACATCACATTGGAATTCCACGGTATATCTGCCCATTTGGGAATTTTCCAAGGTTAGATATCCCTTTCCGCTGCGACCTGTTGTTTTTACATAAGTACCAAATGATCCGCCCTGCAAAGAAATCACATCCGCTCCGATCAGTTCAATTTCTCCTTCCGCCTTAAGCTTGATTGGTTCCATAAAAAACGGAAGTTTATTTCCATATTGGTCCACTGCAGTCAATCTCACTGCTGCCACATCATAAGTACTTTCCTCTATTAAATGGGTGTGACTTACATCCACCGATAAAGATATATTTTTCACCGGTCCCTTGGTTATGGTTTTCACCACTTTACCATCTCTGATAGCCTCAAAGGTGTAAACTGTGGCCTCGTTTCCCCAGTCACCGATGTACTTGCCATATAATGTTTCCAGTTCCTTGATGCTTGTATGATGGAACAGAACACAATTCAAAAATTTCCAAAACGGTTTTGGCGGAAATTTGCGATATC
Organism: Lachnospiraceae bacterium; assembly: GCA_024680055.1. Taxonomy (GTDB): domain Bacteria; phylum Bacillota; class Clostridia; order Lachnospirales; family Lachnospiraceae; genus XBB1006. Next base: position 66,554 of record JAILCP010000057.1, read on the forward strand.
CATGAATCCCTGCGGTATTCAATGCATCTTTTACCGCATCCGCCTTTCCTTTTGAAAAATGTTCCTCTTCTACCAAAGCTTCTCCCACATAATCGGATATTAAAATCGGTCCGTGGGCAAGATGGGTAAAAGGAGATTCGCTTCCTTTGTATTCCCGAATCAGCTTTTTGTTACGATATACTTTTACACTGTCTGCGTTGGTAAAAACATAGACCTCTCCCCGGTTGCTTGCAGGATGTTCTCCTATGTCCATAGTGGAGCTCACATCCAAAAAAGTATTGGCCTCTCCCTGAGAAGTATACACATTACCGGCCATTTTTTGATTTCGGAACATATCCAGCACACCGTGATAACACACCCGGTCGCCGCTTCCAAAATCCTGATGGGTATTGTAATCAAACATACACCAGCCAAAACTTCCTGCAATATCATCATGGGATGCAATGGCATCCAGAACTCTTGTATGACGAAGAGCATGTTCTAAGCGCTCCTCTTCTTTATCGTACATTTTGGTTGGGAACATATGTCCGTTATATTCTGTAACCATGTAACCCTTTGACATATCCGGAGTAACATCTTTCTTTTCCCGACATCCCTTTTCTTTTCCGTCATGGATAAAATCATTGAAGGTATACACATCCTCTAAGAGATGACTCTTTCGAAAAACTCTCACGCCTCCGGTCATACGGCTGTCATCCAGCTCATGGGCCACCTGATTGGTTCTTGTGTAAAACTCATCATCATCGGCAGATTCGTTAATTCGAACACCCCACAGCATAATGGAAGGATGGTTGCGATATTGCATCACCATCTCTTTTACCGTATCCACTGCAATGTTCTTCCAGGATTCATCTCCAATGTAATTCCAGCCCGGAATTTCCGTAAATACCAAAAGTCCGATTTCATCGCATCGGTCCACAAAGTATCTGGATTGTGGATAGTGGGAAGTTCTTACCGCATTACAAGAGAGCTGATATTTTAAAATATCCGCGTCCATTTGCTGCATACTTTTTGGCATGGCATAGCCCACATAAGGATAGCTTTGATGGCGATCCAGGCCTCTGATTTTAATTTTTTTCCCATTCAAATAACATCCGTCTGCCAAAAAGGTGATTTCACGAAATCCAAATCTGACCACAGCTTCTTCTTTTCCGTTTAAAACCACTTTCAATTTGTAAAGATTTGGATGTTCCACATCCCATAAAAGGATGTTGTGCACATCACCGGTTAAAATAATATGATTTTCCTTTTTTTCTGCGGTAAAAGGTAATTCACTTTCCCTTTCTCCCCGCATTAAAAAGGCCTTGATTTCTGCTCCTTCAACCACTCCGTCAATGGTAACATCCACCTTTAAAAAGGCGCTGTTCTCCTCTTTTCCCACCACCTTGGTGGTGACAAAAACATCTTCTATATTGTCCTTTTCTTTTACGTCAAGATATACATCACGGTAAATGCCGCCGTAGGTCATGTAATCAATGGAATCTCCAAATGGCGGAATATTTAAATTCTCGTTGCTGTCAAGGCGAACCAGAATACTGTTTTCTTCCCCGTAGTTTATATTCTTTGTAATCTCAGCGCCAAAAGCCGTGTATCCGCATTCATGCTGAACCACTTTTTCTCCGTTTACATAAACGGTGGCTTCATGAGCCGCGCCTTCAAAGGTCAGATAGATTCTCTTTCCCTGCGCCTCTGTTGGAATTACCACCTTCTTTCGATAAGCACTGACCATCTGGTACAGTGACTCATCAAAATAATGGAAAGGTAATTCTTTGGTGGTGTGAGGAATTCGAACGATTTTTCCTTCTTCAAACTCCACGTTGCCATCCTTGTACTCTTCCCTAAATTCCTGACAAAATTCCCAATCCTCATTCAAATAAATTCTTTTACTCATAGTCTTTCTCCCTATCGCGCTTTTATTCCGTCTACTAAGATAGAAACCACTTCATCCAAGGCTTTCCTATAGGATATATCATGAGAAATCAACACATCCCGTTTAAAGAACTGTTCCAGACTTGCTTCAAACATGGTCTTTACCATCACAAGATTCACCTTTCTGATGCTCCCCTCTTCCATTCCCTGTTTCATCAAGTTCAGAGTCTCTTCCCATCCGCTCTCCAAACGCTCTTCCAGCCTTTGGTAAATATCCGGATATTTGTCTTTCAACTGATACAACTGAGAAAAGTCCACATTCTTATATCCTTCCGGTAACACGCCAAGTATCTTTTTCACTTTCTCTACAGTACTTAACCTTTGGTCGTCCAGTACTTTGCGTTCACTTTCTTTGATCTGATCAAAACAATAGTCCACCATTTCTATCAGCATGGTATTCTTGTCATGAAACAGCACATAAATTGTTTTCTTGCTCATGGACGCTTCCGCTGCCACATCATCCATGGTAAACTTCATTCCCTTTTTATTGAACACGGAAATAGCAGTTTCCAGAACCTTTTCCCTGGCAGCCAGCGTCTTCTGTGCGCTTTTCATAAAAACTTTTCACCTCTTTTCAGTTTCCGCTCTTTTTTCCATTTTATCACGGTCTATTTTTGCTTCACAATAAAACGACTTCACAAACCTTGTTTCCGTTTTTTAGTCATTTTATACAAAAACATTTTATGCTATACTAAACCTTAACAAATAATCGTGTTTATTTGGTTATTTTTTTAGACTTGGAGGAAAAAGACATGGAAACTATGGAAAAAAAATTGCCTTTTGCCTGTGACTATATGCAGGGAGGCCACCCGAAAGTAATGGAAACTCTAATGGAAACCAATCACCTCTCCACAGATGGGTACGGTTTGGATCCTTTTTGTGAGGATGCCAAGAAACGAATCTTAAACGCCTGTGATTGTAACGGCGGTGATGTGGCATTTTTCCTCGGGGGGACCCAGGCCAATGCAACCATGATTCACGCTCTGCTTTCCTCCTACCAGGGAGTTGTTTGCGCAGACACCGGTCACATCAATGTGCACGAGGCAGGCGCAGTGGAATTTGGCGGAAACAAGGTTCTGCCCCTTCCACACGAAAACGGAAAGCTGATGCCCCATACCCTTGCGGATTATCTGGACCGCTTTTTTTCTGATGAAACCTATCAGCATATGGTGATACCTGGCATGGTGTATCTGACCCAGCCCACAGAGCTTGGAACCCTCTACTCCCTTGATGAGTTAAAACAAATCCGCAGCATCTGTGACACCTACCACCTTCCGCTCTACGTGGACGGTGCAAGACTTGCCTATGCCCTGGCCTCTCCGGAAAATACCATTTCTTTAAAGGATTTGGCCAAATATACAGATGTATTTTATATTGGAGGTACCAAATGCGGAGCCCTGTTTGGTGAAGCGGTTGTTCTGCCAAACCCGAAAAAGATTCCTTATCTTTTTACCATTATAAAACAACATGGTGCGCTGCTTGCCAAGGGAAGACTTCTTGGACTTCAATTTAAAGAACTTTTCACCGATAAGTTGTATTATAAATGTGGCGAAACCGCCATAAAAAGTGCCATCCGCATTCAAGACACCTTAAAAGAACTGGGGTATCCACTGTATCAGGAATCCGCTACCAATCAGCTGTTTTTCGTTATGGAGGACGCTGCCCTTTTAGAATTCGGGAACCTGGTGAACTATGGCTTTTGGGAAAAAATCGATGCACAGCATACTGTGATTCGTCTTGTTACAAGCTGGTATACCAAAGAGGAAGATGTGGATAAGCTCATTGAATTACTTAAGACCTATAAAAGGAGCAATGAATGCCATCGTATATAGCAATTGATTTGAAATCTTTTTACGCTTCTGTGGAGTGCGTGGACCGGGTTCTGGATCCGTTGAAAACCAACCTTGTGGTGGCGGACACCTCAAGAAGCGAAAAAACCATCTGTCTTGCAGTTTCACCAAGTCTCAAGGCCTACCATATTCCGGGAAGAGCCAGACTTTTTGAAGTATTGCAACGGGTGGATGAAATTAATAAGGAACGACTTCAGAAGGCCCCGGGGCACCATTTTACCGGGTCTTCTTTTGATGCAGATGAATTGGCAAAACACCCGGAATACAAGCTGGAATTTATTGCAGCCACTCCGAGAATGTCCCACTACATTGAACACAGCACCAAAATTTACGAAATCTACCTGCAATACGTTTCACCGGAGGACATTCACGTCTATTCCATCGACGAGGTGTTCATGGACGTTACTCCTTATTTAAACACCTATCATATGACACCTGAGGAGCTGGCCAGAAAAATGATTCGCCAGGTCTACGAAGAGACCGGCATTACTGCCACCGCCGGCATCGGCACCAATCTCTACTTATGTAAAGTGGCCATGGACATTGTTGCCAAGCATGCAGAACCGGATTCCTACGGAGCCCGTATTGCATCTCTTGATGAACTCAGTTACCGGAAATTGCTGTGGTCCCATGAACCCCTTACGGATTTCTGGCGTGTAGGAAGGGGCTACGAGAAGAAACTAAATGCCAACGGGCTTTACACCATGGGGGATATTGCAAAATGTTCTCTTGGAAAAAGTGATGAATTTTACAACGAAGACCTGCTTTATGACCTTTTTGGTGTCAATGCAGAACTTCTCATTGACCACGCCTGGGGGTATGAACCTACCACCATGGCCCACATCAAGGCCTACAAACCGCAAAGCAACAGTATCAGCTCCGGCCAGGTGCTGCAGCGGCCTTACACCAAAGAGGAAGCAAGACTCATTGTACATGAGATGGCGGACCTTTTATCCCTGGATCTGGTGGATAAAAATCTCATTACAGACCAGATTGTACTTACCATTGGGTTTGATATTGATAACGCCGCCTACAAAGGAGAGTTAAAAACCGACTTTTACGGACGAAAAATCCCAAAACACGCCCACGGCACCCACAACTTAAGCCGCATGAGTTCTTCCGGCAAACTGATTATCGACGGTGCTCTGTCCCTTTACGACAACATCGTTCCGGATCATTTGAATATTCGTCGCATCAACATTACCGCCAATCACGTGGTAAAAGAAGGAAGTTGTAAAGACACTTCCGGGTATGAGCAGTTAAATCTATTTACAAATTATGAAGATACTTCTATGGAATCTAAAAAAGAAGAGGCGTCTTTGGAAAAAGAAAGAAAAATGCAGGAAGCCATGCTGCAGGTAAAAAAGAAGTACGGAAAAAATGCAATGTTAAAGGGTATGAATCTTCAGGAAGGTGCCACCGCCATGGAACGCAATGCCCAGATTGGAGGACATAAAGCATGACCAATTATGACCATATTATAAATCTGCCCCACCACAAGTCCGATCATCATCCGCCTATGGATCTCATTGACCGGGCAGCACAGTTTTCCCCTTTTGCAGCCCTCACAGGCTACGAAGAGGCCATTGAAAACAAAGCCAAAGAGGTGGAAGATCATATGAAAAAAGCCAATGGAAGTTCTTTCCATTGACTTCTATAGTTTTTACAATACATCCGGAATATCTTTGTGTGTTTTCCGATAGGTCCAAAGGGCCAATAAGGTTAACAGGAAAAACAATATCCAGAAATTTCTCATGGCATGTGGTGTCTCCCACACCCATCTCTTATAAACAAAACAGTTACGATATCCGTTGACCATAATGGTTACAGGGTTCCATCCCATAACTCTGCGAAGCCAGTGTACTTTAATCTTATTCGAGTCGTACAAAATACCGGACAACCAGAAAAACGCAATGGTAATGGACTTCATAAAGTTCACAAAGTCACGGCTGATGGCTCCCAGCATTCCTGCAAACAATCCCCACATATTGGAGAACAGAAACAGCATCAGCATATATAGCGGTAACTGTAAAAGATAGATATCAGGCGGATATCCCATGGCTGTAAAAATACAAATAACAACCACTTCCAATAAACAGTGAACCAAAAAGAATGACAGGTTCACAAAGGTTGGAATGGTGCTGATAGGGTACTTGATCTTGGTAATCAAATAAGTGTACCTTCGCAATGCGCTGGAACCACCGGGAATCATATTTTGCATATAAAACCATGGAACCAGTCCGCACAGGAGCCATAAAAACTTGGGAAATCCTTCCACCGGGCTTCCCTGCCGAAGACCGATTGCAAAGGCGAAATAATAGACAAAAATACGAATGGCCGGTTTTGCCAAAATCCACGCAGGTCCAAGCATTGCTCCCTTGTATTCTTTTTTCATGTCATTGAGGGCCAGTTTCCAAATCTGCTTACGATACCGCCAATGATCCTTCATAATCTCTTTTGCTGTGTTTATCATAGTAATCCTCTAATTTTAATCCTTTAGATATTTCTCATATTTATATTTGCGTCCTTGGTATTTGTACGCAAAGAAACTTTGATAGATGCTCAGGCATGGAATGCAATTGCCTTCCACAATGGCAATGCCGTCTTTTGTAATTGCCACATCAAAGCCTGCAAAATTCACTCCCGGAACTTTTCTGAGAGCTTTTTCACAAGTTGTGAGTATTTCATTCCAAAAAGGAATCTGAAATCCCAGAAATTCTTTTCCCGATACCGGATGCTTCTCATAGAGAATTCCGTCCATACCAATGGCCGGGGTAATGATTTTCCCTGTTTTTTCATCCACACCGCAGCCGATTCCTCCGGCAGAAATGTTATCTGCAATACCGTCCTTTCCGAAACGGACAAAGGCAGCAAAGGCATCAAACACGTCGTCTTTCAAAATGGTAAAAACACGCACCGTATTAATGCTTTTACTGTAAAAGCTGCTCATGGCAGGATGCTGACACAATAATTCTTCCACCAGTAATTTGGGCTGTGCCATAAAATCGTCGTAAAGTTTTTTGGTGTCCTTTTCAACCTTTACCTTATATACACCAAGTGCACCGTGTAAGTCAATAGGTTTGCAAAAAACTTCTTCTTTTCCATCTATAAATCGGGCAAATTCTTCATAACTTGTATGTTCATTTACCCAATAGTCTCTTCCCAAAAATTCTTTGTAGGTTTTGTTGAACAGAATTTTATTGGTTAAAACCTCATCATCCACTGTAATGTATTTTGCCCGAAGCCTTCGACTGTCTTCCAAATTTGCATAGGTAGAAAGCTTCTCATCCGACAACTCATAACAGCGGGTACTTTCATATTCACCCATGGCAATGCCAAAAATACATTTGCATTTTGCCATATGTTTTCTGATAAATGCTTCATCTTTACCGGATTTTTCCATTAGGCGTTTTACCCTGGCATCTGCCCGGGCTTTCTTTGCCGCCTTCCACTGCACAATTTCCTCCGGCGTCATTTTGTAAAGCTCACCGTCAAGGATCTCCTTTCCGGTGATATGACAGGAAGCACACGTGGTTGTCATATATTCTTTGGCCTCATCGGGGGTCTTCCCGGTAATATCAGAAAGCCGCTTCTCGTACTGGATGCGGCTTTCTGTCAGTTGTTTTTCATATCCGGCCAGTTCCTCATCACTGTTACAATAAAACAGTTGATGATTGGCATAATACTTTATGGGAATATGAAACGTATCCCTTGCATACAGCATATGCTCTTTGACCTTTTCTTTGTCTGTATGCAAGAATTCCGAGATGATTTCTGCATACATGTCTATTACTTTTTCCATTTATTTTTCTTTTGGAGTACGATATGGAAGATGAACCAGTGTATGGTTCGGTCTTCGATTGTAACCGTAACGTTGCTTCTTGCAATCTAATTTGTACAATAAGTAATCAATTACAGGTCTTGTATATTTCTCCATCTTTGGATAGTCAGGTGAACGGTTGATTTCCGGAATCTTAATTCCGTTTTCTGTAACCGCAAGGTCAAAACCAAACCATTCAAGTTCCTGAATCTCAGAAGCAATATCAAGAACCAGTTTCTTTGTTAACTCCCAGTTCGGAATGGTACCTTCAATTAATGTACCTGTATCCGGATGGTGATCGCAATCTCTAATATCTCCATCAAGGAAAATACGTGCATGACCGTAACGACCGGTTTCCGGATCGATGGTGGCAAACATACCTCCTGCAGAAATATTGTCGATGGTACCTGTCATGGAAGTACCGATACGAATGTAGGTATTTCCGATTTCCGGATGAATACCGTCACGCTTAAATACAATCATACGGATGGTATTTACAGAACCGGAATAAATCTCCTTCAACTGTGGATGCATCTGAATGTACTCAGTGATAATATAGGCACTGTCATTCTTGGACAGACGATCGATAATATCCTGTTCTGTTGCTTCTTCATAGTTGATGTAGAATTTCTCATCTTTGTAATCGCAACGGAAGAATCCGTCTCCATGAGAACCTTCATCCGGCTTGAATGCCATAACCTTTTTATCTTTTACAAGAGAAATAATATCCTCAAGTTTACGTCCGTACTGCTCAGGGCAGTCCATTAACGGAATGATGTTCATCTCACCGTTTTTACAGATTACGTGATAATAATATCCCGGGAAATACTGATTGTAACGGTTGGCGATGTACTTCAATGTAATCTTGTCTTCCATCCAGGTCTTGTAATATGGATTGATGTGTCGAATCCACTTATACTCAAAGTCGGAAATGTAATTCTCCCAGTTATCCGGAGTAATTCCATACTGATCAAGACGATAGGATAAAAATCCATGCTTATAAGCCCATTTCTTTCTGGATAAAGAACAATCTTTGTTGGTAAAAAGATCCTTCAAAATATCACGCGGCCATGTCACGGAAATATAAGGAACCAGTCCCTTTGGATAGAACATCTGGGCAAAACGATGTTTGAATCTTCTCTTTCCTGTACTTGCACCACGATCTGCGGCATTTCCTGCACTTCCGTAGAAGGAAGTTTTTTCCTTGGTCTTTTCTTTTAAGAACTGAACAACTTCCTTTGAGAACCTGTGATCCGTAATGTACTCCGGATGGTTAGCCATATTCTTAATTTCAATGGAATCCTCACGAAGTTCCAATTCCATACCAAAGAACTCCAACTGTGGAACATGTCTTCCGATGCGTTCAATCAAGGATTGAATTTCATCCCACTTGTCCACCATCTGTTCTCTTCCATCCACCATACAATGTCCGTTTCCGTCCACTGCATAAGAAGTGTAATAGCCCAAGTTATTGTATATCTTCAGGCGTCCTCCGCCATTGTGAGCGCCCTGTCCGTTTCTGTTGTAAATATAAAGGTAAAGGTTGGATGGTTTTCTAAGGGTAACCTTACTTCTTGAATAAGCATCATCCTTGGTTTCCACAATCACCATTTCCTGTTTACCTTTGGTAAGGTATTTCCAAATGTAAATAAAGTCTACCTTACGATTTCCTGCAAAGTATTCACCGTACTTGGAGTGGAAGTCCATAATTCTTTTACCGTAAATATTAACAACGGTAAAACTTCCCTTTGCATCCAACAACTCTTTGATCTGTGTATAGTAATCATCGGTTCTTTGCTGATCTCCATACGGTAAAATCAATGCCTCTCCGTCACGTACCATAATGTGATAATAGAATTTTGCCATATAGTCTCGGAATGGCTTAAACACATAGTACATGGTCGGCAGTGTGGCAATCCATTTCTGGTATTTTAAGTTGATTGGCACAAGACGATAATAATCCTTCTCGGAAATGTAATCGTTACAGTTTTCCATGTTAATTCCAAGTCTCTTTGCAGTGCTTAAGGAATAGCCCTGTCGTTTTGCAATTCGAAATCCCGGCTCTCCCTTGGTCATTTCCTTATCCACCGCAAGTTTATATAACCAAAGCTCCGCTCTCTTTGCGGTAAAACCTTTGGTGACAAGGAAAAATCTTTGAATATTAAAAAAGAATCGATGGAATCTTCTGCTGAATCTGCTCTTACGATATCTCTTATATCTCCAAATCTGGCTAAAACGCAGACCCTTTAAATACTCGTTGGCATCCGGACCAAATCCCAGTCCCTTTGGATATGGAGGATACAAGAAGATATTGTTCAAAAATACCTTATCTTGAATCTTTACGTATTCAAAGGCTGCAAATTTAACGTATTCATCTTCCTGCAATGCCTGAGCAATTCTCTGATATGCAGTGGTAATATCCAGTGTGGTAAAATTAGTTTTTGATCTCAACTCGCCACTCATGGATACATGTTCCACATACTCTCCCTGACGCATATCATACAAAAATGCATCAAGTACGGTAGGCAACTGTCCAACGTCTTTCTTGAAATAAATTCGAATGGACTGTTTGCTACCGGTGTCGTTTAATTCGTAACTAACTCTGTTAATACTGTTCTTAAGAAATTTAGATGCCTCTAAATTTCCGTATGTAACCTGAAGATAATCACGCAGGGAAATATAATTTAAATAACCGCTTCCTTCAATATCCAAGTTATCAATGGTATCCGGTAAGAAACCTTTTTTGTAAAATAACTTTCTATTCGGAACGTTACTTTCTTTTTTCTTATCTTTTTTTATGCGGTACTGAAAGGCTTTTAGTCCCTCACGCTCGTCTTCGTACTGGCTATTACGCCGATCTACTTTTGACATATGTACTCTCCTTTGGTGTTTGCTATTGCAACCCGTATATTCTATCACAAACCATTCAATTAAAAAAGTCTAATTTTAACCGGCTGTGGTCAGTTTCTCACTGATACCGTCTTTTGCATAAATATAGTAGCTTACGCCCTGGTATAACACCTCATAATAATTACTTACACCAACACGTCCCACATAAGTTACCTCGGTTCCTTCCGTAACCTTCAGGTAGTTCTTCTTAATGGTAAAATCTCTGCAAAGTTTTGTGGTATCCTTTGTGCTGCATAAAATCTGCTCTGCAGCAATGTTTTCGGAAAGATTCTTCATTAATACAAAGCCGTGCTTTCCGTTTGATAATTTTACATAAGCCCAACTCAAATTGTTGGTATATAACAATTCCACAGGGGTCTCAATTTCAAGTCTTGTAACCACCTTGGAATAGGTACTTCGTTCCGCATAAATTTTGGTTTTTGTTAATTTGGTGTAGCGAAGCAGTGATGCCGCTTTTACACCGGTTGGCAAATATCTCTTTGCACATACAAAGTTCTTGGTATAAATACCGCTCATAGGCATTAAACGAACTCCTCCTCCGAAAGAGGAACTGGCGTGAATAAATTCGCCGTTACCAATATAAATACCGCAGTGATTATAACCTCTCTCGTGCTGACGTCCGTCTTCTTCCGTATAAAGGTTGAAGAACAACACATCCCCCGGCTGCAATTTGGATTCTTCGTAAGTTCCGCGAAGAACTTCCGTTGCCTCAAAAGCACCTTCGTATCCTTCGTTGTAAATTCCTTTGGTATTGTAAAGAGTTACAATACTGGAAGACAATCGATAGGTCGGTACCCTTGGCTGAATGGCTGTGTTAAATACATAAGACACAAGACCGGAACAGTCAAATCCGTAATATCCGTCATCATCAGGAATACCGTTGGAACTTTGGTGAGCATATTTGGTTTTCCAGTTTTCCAAAATCTTCCTTGCCACATCCAGCACCTGCTGCTGATATGGAGTATCACCCTGATACTGCGGATTGGATTTACGATCCACCAGATTTTCCTCTTTGCTGGAAGCCGTAATATAATATCCGATATTGTTATAATAAACCCTGATAAAAGTTTCTCCGCCCGCTCTTACTTCCATATCGGTTACCACCAGTTCCTCCATATAAGGAATGGCAAAACTTTCAGAACTTGAACTGGCTCCTTCATACAAATAAAGTGACCTTGTACCAACGTACATGGTAGTACTTGTTATTGTCTGTTCTGCTTCATTTGAGTTATCAATTACAATTCCCGCCTGCGCACTTAGCGGTGTAAGAAGCATTGCCCCAGTCAGAGCCAATGTTAAAACTTTTATGCGCAATCCATATTTCTTCAATTTATACAACCACCTTGTTTATTTGTTATTAACGTAATTTTGAGGAAAGGACGTATGCTTTCTTTCCGTTGGAAAGCTTTACATAGCACCAGTTTCCATTATCTGTATACAACACTTTTACCTTGTTTCCCGGGCGAAGTGTTTTCACAATGCCACTGTTCTTTTTCTTATACGCCTGGGTAATGGAACGTACGGTCTTGGTTTTGTTGGCCGGTGTTACCTTTGTCGGAAGGTATCTCTTGGCACATACAAACCACTCTTCATAACCCTCGGTTGGCATCAGACGAACACCGCCGCCAAAAGAAGAACTGGCATGAATAAATTCACCGTTTCCGATGTAAATACCGCAATGATTATAGATTCCTAAACTGCTTCCCCCATCGGATGTGGTTTTAAAATATAACACATCGCCCGGCAAAAGTTTACTTTCGTCCAGCTTTGAGCTGCATACGGTTTTTACTTTACAATTTCCTTTGTATCCTTTGTTGTAAACACTTTTGGTGTTATACAGTGTTTTAATATTCTTGGAAAGATTATAGGTTGGAACATAACTTGTCATAGGTGTGGTTAACACATAGCTTACAAATCCGGAACAGTCAAAATAGTATTTTCCGTTGGAACTTTTCTTTCCGTTAGAAGCATTATGTCCATATCCTGTATCCCAGTTTGTATAAATCTTCTTTGCCAATGCCATTGCTTTTTTCTGGTACTTGTTATTGCTTGAAAAGCTTGGGCTTGGCATGGAGTATTTGAAATTTCTTTCTCCTTCCTGATTATACATCTGACAGGTTTTTCCCTTGTATTTTAACTCTAACCAATGTCCCTCATCATAGTCATAATCTCCATCCACAATGGTCACCTTTTCTCTGTAAGGAATAAACTTTGTTGAGGAATTATTATTATCATCTGTATGTACCGTAATGTTTCTAACACATACATACATGGTTTCATCATCGGAAGCCTTTGTCATCATTGGTACGGCGCTTATCATCATCCCCAAAGAAAGACATACAGCTAATAATCCTGCTACTTTTTTCATAAAAACTCTCCTTTGTTTGCTTTATTTTAAATCGCTTGGCGAATTAAAGTCTCTGGTCTCATCTTTAAGATAAATGTAATGTTCTCCAATTTCCTTATGGGTATACGGCAGTCCCGCAAAAGACTGATACACCTGCCATCCTTTACAGGAAGAAATCAGATGGTGTAAAAATAATGTTCTCACCCTATCCACATGCTGTTTAAACAATGCTCCATCCTTCACCTTGATTGCCACAATGGATTTCTCATTTCCAAAAAACATCAGATCCTTCACTTTTTCCCCTGTGATGCGATCCATTGCCTCTTCCGAATAATAGGTATCTCCGTATAAAAAGCAAACATCGTCTGCAATTAACTCCTCTGTAAAACGGTCAATCTCCAGCACATTGTGAAGCGGCTCATAGCGAATTGCCCCTTTCACCTCATAACGGGGATCGTGACTGGTAATGTATACGGTGGAGGAAGGCTCTCTCTCCTTTAAAAGTCGCACCGTTCTTTCCAGTAATGTTTCATTCCCGATTTTGATAAAATGTTTCGGTATATGATTGTAATTATCCCAGCGGGTCCCTTTTCCATCCGCCATTATAATGTATTTCATGGGAAACTCCTTATTTTATAACCTTGTGATGGCGGTAAAAATCTCCCAGCTCGTCATGACGCTGTCCACCCCAAAGCTGTATAATATTCACTCCGGATGATGTATTTGCTTCAATAATACATACCTGTCCGTCTTTATCAATTACAATATCCCATGCAATAAAATACATATATGGGAATCTGCGTGTTAAGGTTAACATCTCTTCTTTTACCCTGTCCCAATAAGGAATCTTAGCTCCTTCAATTGGATTTTGGGAATCCGGATGCACCTTATATACGTTACGGTTATGAAGGCATCTTGCCTCAGTTAAAACTCCGGTTTCAAGATCGATTTTACTAACCAATCCACCTCTGCTTCCGTTGTCCACCGGAATGGTATCGGAAGTTCCGATTCTCTGCACAGCAAAGAAAATCTTAAACTCGTTGGTTTTCGGATCACGAAGGGTAATCATACGAATGGTATTTACCGTCTGGTCATAAAGCTGATTTGCATAATCATGCTGCATGATGGACTCACTTAAAAACCAGTCATCTCTGTTTTTCAAAAAATCCACCATTTTTTCATCTGTGTAAGGAGTACGATCCACATACAGCTGATTGTCCTTATAAAGCAAAATGTTTACGCCGTTTCCCTTACCCTTGCCATAAGGCTTGATGAACATGGTTTTCTTTTCTTTGATCAGTGATACCACTTCACTGTACTCCATTTTCTTACTTTCAAAGTTGGTAAGAAATCCGCCGTTTTTTATGGCATAACTCTTTGGCACTCTAACGTACTGCTTTAAAATTTCCGCAGCCGCAATTTTATTATTCAATAAGAAATCAAAAGGTGCATTGATGTATCTTGAGCGATACCAGTCAAACTCTGATAAATACTGGTGCTTATCGTTATGGTCAAAATCATAAAGCATCCACTGATCTGCCAAAAAGCCTCCGCCAAAGTTGGCTCTCAGCTTCTTTATAAAAGAGCAACGAAAATTGTTCTTTACAAAAAGGATTCTTCGAAAATATAAAATAAACAATCGAAATTTGTTAAAACAAACTCGTAAAAACTTATACATGATGTGTCTCCTATTCGTTTAAATGCTGGATTACTGTTTCCGCCAATTTCACGGTAGAAGTACCCAGTTCTTTTGGCAAATAATTTCTACGGTAATTTTCTAAAACCTCCATTGGATAGTCTTCTTTTTGAAGGGTTTTGATCAGCTCTTCTCCATCTACAAAGGCACATCCCGGCATGGATTCAAATGGATTTACATTAATCCCGTTCTTTTTGGTGTATTCTTCGTAATCATATAAATAGTAATAAGTCTTTTTATCAAGCACAGCACCCTCAAGGGCAATGGCTGAATAGTCCGTAATCAAATAGTCACATACTGCCAAAAGGTCCACGGAAGTAAACTCCTCGCACATAAGCACGCCCTCTTTATGGCAGGTGATTTTTTGATTTGGATGACTTTTTAAAATCAATACGTAATGTTCAAAATCAATGGCATTTAAAAGCGGTTCCCATTTCAATTGAATATTTCGTCGAAAGGTTGGTGCGTACAAAATTACTTTTTTCTCTTTTAAACAAGGGTAGGCCTCATAGGCTTTTTTCCTGTTTTCTTCTTCTGTCATCAGTAAATGGTCGATTCTTGGCAATCCGATATTTAACAGTTTATCTTCTGTGGTATCAAAAGACATACAGTAAAACGGATTGAATTTCTTTCCACCTGCAATAATAATGTCGTAATTCCGATGCATACGCATAAGTTTTGCTGTTTTAGCGCTTCGTCCTGATTCTTTATCCAGGGTCTGGTAGCCGGATTTTTTAATTTTACCGATGGCGTGCCACATCTGAATTACAGTCAGCTTTTTCTTGTGTGATAAAAGAGAAACTGCGGGCCAATAGGCATCCAACACACACACCGAGGCAGTGGCCATATGGTACATACTGCGAAGGGTGTCTAAAAGAAACCCGAAAAGTCCCTTTCTGCTATCGTCTAAACGATTGCAGATTGCCACAATTTCAACGTCCTTTCGTTGCTTTTTCAGTTCTTCTTTCAACAAACGAAAATCCAAAGACAATTCATCTGATTGACGACTTAAAAAAAGTACTTTGTTTGATTTTGTTGGAAACAACTTCAAGATTCCATACACCATAGACAATAAAATTCTGCCCATGGCAACAATGATTTTCATAGATTTTTATCCTTCCTATTCATTAAACTTCTTGAAGCTGACTTTCACGTCTTTATCATCTTCAAAGACAAGGTTGATCATATGATAAAAATTCTCCGAAAGGTCGCTGGCATAGCACTGATGCTCGCCTACATTATCCTCTCCTGCCAGCATATCCCTGGCAGTCAGAATTTCTTTTACCTCGTTTACAATTTCCGCAGATGGATTTAACAATTCCAAATCCGGGTACAAACGCTTCAAATTCTTCTTTATATAAGGATAATGAGTGCAACCAAGAACCAATTTCTTCAGGTCATGTTCCTTGATAAAATCATCCAAATAATAATGAATGGTTAAATCCATAATCTCGTTTTTCACAATGCCCTCTTCAATCAGCGGTACAAATACCGGACAGGCTTTGGAATACATTTCTATATTTGGATTCTTTTTACGAACCAGGGTGGAATATATTCCACTCTTTACCGTCACCTTGGTTCCGATTACTCCGATTGGTTTATTTTCCTCATTCTTCGCATCTCTCACAATACGATTGGCCATCGGTTCAACCACGCCGATGATAGGAATATTCGGATATCTATTTCGAAGTGCGTCTAAACAAGTCGCGCTTACCGTATTACATACAATCATAATCATCTTTACATCATGACTGATTAGGTAATCTGCGATTTGATAGGAAAATTCACGAATGGTATCAATGGTTTTGGATCCGTATGGGGTCCTGGCTGTATCGCCGTAATATACCACCCGCTCATTTGGCAATAGCTTTTGAAGTGTAGGAATACAGGTTAAACCGCCTACACCGGAATCAAAAACTCCGATAGGTCTATTGTCCATGGCACAAACCTCCACATTAACAATTTACAACTAAACATTGTATCATAGTACTACTTGGAATTCAATTATCTCTCCCGGTTCAAAGAAAGCGCTAACAGCAAAAAAAGAAGGATGAACATTCATCCTCCTTGTTGTCTTGCTACATTTGCATAATGCTCTTTTTCTTTTTCTTCTTCTTTTTACCGGAGGCTGCAATCTCCTTATCCACCATATCCTCATAAAAGGCAGCCGCCTCTTCTACCGGGGCGTCGAAAATCAGCTTTCCGTCCTTTAATACAATGCCTCGTTCACAGAAATCTTTGGCTACTTCTGTGGTATGGGTTACAAATAAAAAGGTCACCTCTCCGCTCTCCAAAATCTCGCGGATTTTCTGATTGCATTTTAAGCGAAAGGCCTTATCACCTACACTTAACGCCTCATCCACAATCAAAATCTCCGGTTCAATGTTGGCATTGATGGCAAATCCAAGTCTTGCCTTCATACCGCTGGAATAGGTTCTTACCGGCTGATCCATGTAATCGCCGATATCTGCAAAGTCCACAATGGACTCCTCTAACACTTTGATTTCTTCGTTGGGAATTCCCATTAACTGTCCACGGAAATAAATATTCTCACGTCCGGTAAAATCCGGGTCGAATCCTGCGGTTAATTCAAGCAATGCGCTGACTCTGCCGTTCACCTGAATCTTTCCTTTGGTTGGATAAATAACCCCGGTGATCATTTTCAACAGGGTGGATTTACCGGCACCGTTTCGTCCAAACAGGGCAATGGACTCTCCCTTCTTCACGGTTAAATCAAAATCGTCAATGGCCAACTTAATGGTTGGCTTTATTCTTTTATTAAAAACTGCATGCAGTCTCTGTCTGTCATCTTTATAGAGTTTGTAACGTTTGGTTACATGTTGAAACTCAATTGCTGTTTCCATGAAAAATTTCACCTCTTTTCAAAGTCAAATCACATTATAGCAAAATTTTTCATAAGCTACAACAGAAAAGTTTTAACCTAAAGAGGCCTGAATGTACTCCTTTAATTTCTCATTTGCTTTTCCGCTGTCAATCAGATTTGCGGCAAGCTTCACCCCTTCTGCAAGAGTCTCTGCTTTTTCTCCGATATAAAGAGCTGCTCCGGCATTTAAAAGAACTGCATTACGCTTTGTTCCCTTTTCTTTACCTGATAAAATATCCTTTGTGATTTCAGCATTTTCCTCAGGGCTGCCTCCTTTTAACTCATCTGCGCCCCCTGCTGCCAATCCGAAATCCTCCGGTTTGATATCGTAGGTTTTATAGGAATCTCCATGGAACTCACACACCATGGTCGGACCTGTGGCAGAAATTTCATCCAGCTTTTCCCTGCCAAAAACCACCATGCCCCGTTTTACCCCAAGGCTTACCAGAACGTGGGCCAAAGGCTCTACCAAAGATTCATCGTATACTCCAAGAAGCTGCATCTTTGGATGGATGGGATTGGTGATTGGGCCAAGAATGTTAAACACCGTACGAATACCCAGCTCCTTTCGGATTCCTCCCACATACTTCATGGAGGTGTGATATTTTTGTGCAAAAAAGAAACACATTCCCACTTCTTTTAACAGTTTCAAACATTTTTCCGGATCCTGTGAAAGGTTGATTCCAAGAGCTTCCTGGCAATCTGCAGTACCTGATTTGGAGGATGCTGCCCGATTTCCATGCTTGGCCACCTTCATTCCTCCCGCTGCTGCCACAAAAGCGGAGGTGGTGGAAATATTAAAGCTTCCCGAACCGTCTCCCCCGGTGCCCACAATTTCAAAAGTATCCATCTCTCCTGCATCCACTTTTAAAGCATGCTCTCTCATGGCTGCTGCACAGCCTGCAATTTCACTGATGGTTTCCGACTTGGTACTTTTGGTGGAAAGTGCCGCCAAAAATGCAGCATTCTGGGTGGCCGTGGTCTCACCACTCATAATCTCATTCATTACGGTATAGGCCTCATCATAAGTCAAATCCTTTTTATCTACAATTTTTACAATAGCTTCTTTAATCATTCCAATCTCTCCTTTTATAATTGCGCTTTAAAATTTTCAATATATTCTTTTGCCTTGTTTCTATTATAACTACTCTCTTCCATCAGCCTGATAAAATGGCTTCCCACAATGGCACCGTCAATTACATCCATATAAGGTTCCACATCTTTTGGCTCTTTGATTCCAAATCCCATCATAATGGGAAGATCTGTGCTTTTTCGCACCTCCATGAGATAGTCTTTTACCTTATTGTAAAAACTGCCCCCTCCGGTCACCCCCATGGAGGAGACACAATAAATAAAACCTTTTCCCTTTTTCACAATGAACTTAATGCGATCCTTTGACACCGGAGAAACAAGCTGAATTAAAATAGGTCCCTCCTCCTGTTCCAGAGCTTCTTGCAATTCCTGCTGCTCTTCCATAGGAAGGTCGGGAACGATCAATCCGTCTACTCCCGTGGTTTTACAGCTTTTTACAAATTCTGTAATCCCATAGGTCAAAATGGTGTTGTAATACATCATAAATACCAGGGGAACCTGGCTGCCTTCCTGTCGCAACTGTTTTACCGCCTGAAAAATTCCTTTGATATTGGTTCCCTGTTCAATGGATTTTTGGGAGGCTTTTTGGATCACCTCTCCGTCTGCCACAGGATCTGAAAAGGGAACCCCAAGTTCAATCACATCTACTCCCGCAAGTTCCTGGGTGTGAATCAACCCCTTCATCCCTTCCATGTCCGGGAGTCCTGCGGTGATGTAAGTGATAAAAGACTTTTTCTTTTTTACCTTATTTTCCTTTAATCTTTCTTCTATACGATTCATGTATTTCCTCCTAGTTCTGATAGCCTTTTCCGGAAAGGTAATCTGCAATGGTGTGCACATCCTTATCTCCTCTTCCGGAAAGACACACAATCATGGACTCCTCCTCTGACAGTTCTTTTGCAAGTTTCAGTGCATAGGCCACTGCATGGGCACTTTCAATGGCGGGAATAATGCCTTCCTCACGGCTTAATTCCATCAGTGCGTCCATAGCTTCCACGTCGGTGACACTTACGTAGGAAACCCTTCCTATATCCTTTAAATAAGCATGTTCCGGACCTACACCGGGATAGTCAAGCCCCGCGGAAATGGAATGGGCCAGTTGCACATTTCCATCCTCATCCGATAAAAGGTAGGATTTCATACCGTGCAATACCCCCGGTTTTCCTTTTGCCATACTGGCCGCATGCTCCTTGGTATCAAGACCTTTTCCCGCGGCTTCCACACCGATGAGTTGTACCTTTTCTTCCTCCAAAAAATTGGCAAACATACCAATGGAATTGGAACCGCCGCCAATACAGGCAATCACCCGCTCCGGAAGTTTTCCTTCCGCCAAAAAGTGCTGTTTTTTTGCCTCTTTGGAAATAACACTTTGAAAGGTTTTTACCATTTTAGGATAAGGATGCGGTCCCACTGCGGAACCGATAATATAAAAGGTATCCTCTGCCCTGGCAGCCCAGGTTCGAATTGCCTGATTGGTGGCATCCTTTAAAGTATTGCTTCCGCTTTTCACCGGTACCACCTTGGCTCCAAGCAATTCCATACGAAGTACATTGAGCTTTTGTCTCTCCATGTCCTCTGCTCCCATGTACACTTCACACTCCATGCCAAACAGCGCCGCTCCTGTAGCCGTGGCCACTCCGTGCTGACCTGCGCCGGTCTCTGCAATAATTCTGGTCTTTCCCATTCTCTTTGCCAGCAAAATCTGTCCAATCACGTTATTGATTTTGTGAGCACCTGTATGATTTAAATCCTCCCTTTTCAGGTAGATTTTTGTCCCGTACTTTTTACTCAGTCGTTCTGCAAAATAAAGGGGAGTTTCCCTTCCCACATACTGGCTTAAATAATAATGAAACTCTTCCAAAAAAGAGGGATCTTTCATGGCTTGTTCAAATCCTTCTTCCAACTCTTTTAAAGTGTTCATCAAGGTTTCTGCCACATACTGTCCTCCGTATGCTCCATAGTACCCCTTTTTACTTTCTGTCATATGCTCTTACCTCTCTTACAAATTCCTGAATTTTCTTTCTGTCTTTTCCCTTTGTTCCTTCCACATGGGTACTTACGTCCACAATGTCCGGAGCAAAAATTTCCATACCCCGTGTAACGTTTTCCACACAAAGGCCTCCTGCCAAAATAATTTTTTTGTCCTTTGCCTCTGCAAGAAACCCTTCTGCCCCCTGCCAGTCAAAGGGCACTCCCCCTCCGTAATTAGCTCCGTCTAGCACATATCCCTGCGCCGGTTCTGTGAATACCCGTTTTATATCCTGATTGTCTTTTAGATTTACGGCTCTCCATAATTCTTTTGTCCATTGTTCTTTGATTTTCAAATCCATGGCTCCATGTACCTGTAGCACATCCATGGATAAGGTTTTCAATTCGTTTATCAATGCTTCCTTGGGGTCCACCACCACAGCCACCGCTTTTATGGAAGGATTCAGGTGTTTTTTAATTTCTTTTACCCGTTCAACGGTAACATTGCGTTTGCTCTTTTCATAAAAAACAAATCCTGCATAATCCACCCCGGCTTCATTTAAATACTCTGCTTCTTCCACCCCGGTAATGCCGCAGATTTTAATTTTTGTCATACTGTCACTTTCCTCCCAAGCATGTAATTCACAAGTTCACAAGGATCTGCGGTTTCCATAAGCGCCTGCCCCACCAAAATGGCATCTGCTCCCTGCTCTTTTACAAATTCCACATCATACGGTGTAAAAATTCCGCTTTCCGATACCAGCACCTTATCCCCGGGAATCAACTTGCTTAGGCGCTTTGTAATCTCCAGATTTGTGCGGAATGTGGTTAAATCCCGGTTATTGATTCCAATCATATCCCCGCCCAACAAAAGGGCCTTTTCCACTTCTTTTTCATTGTGGGTTTCAATCAGCACATCCATATGCAGTTCCCTTGCCAGGTGGTAAAATTCTTTTAACTGACCATCCTCTAAAATAGCTGCAATGAGAAGTACCGCATCTGCTCCCATTACTTTTGCCTCATGAAACTGGTATTCATCTACCATAAAATCCTTTCGCAGCATCGGCAAGGTGCATAGACGCCGCACATTTTTAAATATTTGCGCGCTTCCGTGAAAATGATCCTCCTCTGTGAGACAGCTCACCGCGTCCACGCAATGATTGTAAGCTTCAATCCGCGCTTCCACTTCCATGGTTTTTCCAATGGTTCCAAGACTTGGAGATGCCTTTTTCATTTCACCGATGATGGATATTCCCTCTTTCTTCAGGGCCCGGTAAAATCTTCTCTGTTCCGACTCTCCTTTTACCGCCTCTTCTGCTGCCCCTCGCATCTCCTTTGAGGAGCATCTTTTTTTCTGTTCTCTGATACGAGTCTTTTTATCCAATACAATCTGTTGTAATATTCCTTCCATCCCTACACCTCATTGATAAATGCTTCCATCATTCGTTTCCCGTGCTCTGAAAATACCGATTCCGGATGAAACTGCAATCCGTACACCGGATATTCTTTGTGTTTCATGGCCATGATTTCCCCGTCCTCAGTCCTTGCCGTCACTTCAAGACATTGAGGAAGTCCTTCTTCTTTTACCGCAAGTGAATGATATCTGGCAACCTTCACCGGGGATTCTATGTCCCGGAACAGTCCCTTTTGGTTATGGTACATAAGGGATTGCTTTCCATGAAGCAATTCCTTTGCGTAGCCCACTTTCGCCCCTAAGGCTGCACCAATGCTCTGGTGTCCAAGGCAAATGCCAAGGATTGGAATCTTATCGTAAAACTCTTTTACCACATCCATACAAATTCCTGCTTCCATAGGACTTTTCGGCCCCGGGGACAGGATAATTTTCTCTGGATTCATCTCTTTTATCTCTTCAATAGTTATTTTATCGTTTCTTTTAATAGAAATTTCTTTTGTAAACACTCCAATATACTGGTACAGGTTATAGGTAAATGAATCGTAATTATCAATCAGTAAAATCATAAGTCTTCCTCCTTTACCAGAGTTTTTGCCAGGGCCATGACCTTGTTGCAACACTCCTCATACTCTTTTCCCGCCACGGAATCTGCCACAATTCCGGCTCCTGCCTGGAGATATACCAGGTTTTTCTTTTTGATCATGGAACGAATGGTAATGCAAAAATCCGTATTTCCGTTAAAATCCATATAGCCGGTGGCTCCTCCATAAAGTCCTCTTCGCACATCTTCCAATTCATCAATAATCTCCATGGCTCTGATTTTGGGGGCACCACTTAGGGTTCCTGCCGGTAAAAAGGAAGTGACAAGATCCACGGGTTCACACTTCTCCTTGTTTTTTCCTTCCACCATGGAGCAGATATGCATTACATGAGAATAGTTTTGCACCTCCATAAATCTGGTAACCTTCACCGTTCCAAAACGGCTGATTCTTCCCATATCGTTCCTTGCAAGATCCACCAGCATGGCATGTTCCGCTCTCTCTTTTTCATCTGCCAAAAGGTCTTCCTTTAAAATTTCATCTTCCTCTTTGTTCTTTCCCCTTGGTCTTGTGCCTGCGATGGGACAGGTATACACCGTATCTCCCTGTTTTTTCATCAACATTTCCGGGGAAGAACCAATCAACTCAAAATCCCCAAAATTAAAGTAATATAAATATGGTGAAGGATTGAGTTTTCGAAGCTTTTTGTATAAGTCAAATCCATTTGCCTCTGTTTTTATGGTCCATCTCTGGGACAATACACATTGATAAATATGGCCGTCTTTAATGTATTTTTTGATTTGCTCTACCTGATCTGCGTAGCTTTCTTTGGTATGGGATTTTTTTATAATTTCTCCGGGCCTTACCGGCTGTGCTTCGTTCTCCCGGGTTTTCTCACGCACTGTTTCAAGCATCTCTCTTATGAGTATTTCCGCTTGTTTTTTTCCTTCCTCCGTGTCCTCCTCAAGCACTATGGCACTTAAGGTTTCTCCCACATGATCCATTACAAGGAAATGATCCATCAACATCATTTCTATGGTTTCCACTCCGATTTCGTCCTTATTACTGTCCGGAAGTTCCTCTGCATATCGGATAAAATCATACCCAAGGCTTCCCACCAGGCCTCCGGTAAAAGGACCGTCTTCTTCGCCACAAATTTCAAAAGAGTTATAATAGTCCTTTAAAAGCTCCATGGGATTTCCCTTTTTCTCCTCACATCTGCCGTCA
The DNA here is from genome assembly GCA_024680055.1 of Lachnospiraceae bacterium. Classification (GTDB taxonomy): domain Bacteria; phylum Bacillota; class Clostridia; order Lachnospirales; family Lachnospiraceae; genus XBB1006. The sequence continues at coordinate 90,230 of JAILCP010000057.1, forward strand.
CTGTAGTAAATACAAAGGCCCTCCCTGGTGGAACGAATCACTTCTTTTTGCATCTCACCCATGAAGGTATACCGGTCGTAATTCTTGTCATAACTCTCCAGTAAAAACCCGGTGTGATCCTTTGTCAGTGCCTCATACATCTGTGTGGCCTTCTCATTTACAATGCTTACTGTCTTTTTGTACAATCTCAATACGCGCTTCATACTGCTATCTCCTTATCCTTTCCTATTTTTTCCATTAAAAAATCCCCGGCAGAAAAAACTTCTGCCAGGGACGATACTTACCGTGGTGCCACCCTGCTTCATTATGAAAAAAAGATAAAAAAAATTCCCGTAAACGGGAATTAGCCACCTGTTATTTCCATAACCTCTCAGATACAGATTTCTCTTATATCCTGCCCCTGTAACGCGAGGACGCGGCTTCAGATACTTAGTAACCCTTTCTCCAAAGCATCTCACGAATCCATTCCCAAGTGGCGTCCTTACCTGTTCACAGCAACCACAGGCTCTCTGAAAAGTCCATCCAAAAGGTACTTACTTTCGCTCAGCGATGTTATCAATCAATTAAATTAATAGTACGAATCATTTTCGTTGATATGATAATAGCACCGCCCAAAGCGAAAGTCAATGTTTTTTTTAATATTCTAAATCCCACAGCTCTGCCATAGTGGTAACCAGCATAAAAATCAAAACGGCGCCAAGTTTTGCCGTAGAGCTGTCCTGGTCAAAACGAGGAGAAATTTCACAAATATCAAATCCCCGTACTTTTCTTGTGCGAAGCACATGCTTCATAATCGGAACCACATCCTTTGGATCAAGGCCCAGTGCCTGAGGCGCACTGACTCCCGGTGCAAATGCTGTTGAAAATACGTCGGTACACACGGTAATATAGGCGGACTCATGCTTATAGAGGAAATTATCCACCCTCTCAAGCGCTGTGGCCAGACTTCCCTCCTGAATATCCTTTGCCAAAAGATAATCCACTCCCAGCTCCTGTGCCTTTTTAAACAGACTCACCGTATTGGAATGACGCTGAATTCCGATTGGCATATAACCGTATTTTAAGCCTTCTTTTTTACAATAATCCGCAATCTGCAAAAACATGGAACCGGAGGACCCTCCGTTCTCATAAGGTCTCATGTCAAAATGGGCATCAAAACTGACAATGGCCATATCCGGCTTATTCACCCCTGCTTTTTTCCAGGCATGGGTCATCTCCCCTTTGTAATGTCCAAGAGTGGTTTCATGCCCGCCTCCAAGAACAATGGGAAACATGCCAAGTTCCATAATTTTCGCCACTGCGTTCCCAAGAAGCTTTTGCCCTTCCTCCAGGGTAATATGATCCAGATGAATATCCCCTGCATCATAAAGTGCCACTTCTTTGGAAAAAGCACAAGGAAGACCTGACATGGCTTTTCTTGTAAAATCAGGTCCAAGAGCGGTACCGATTCTTCCTTTATTTCTCTCTACTCCCAGTTCCGAACAAAATCCGATAAAACAAAACTTCAGTTTTCCCTCTGTTACATCAAGGGTATCCTGATTTAAATCAATGGGCTTCACCCATTGATGCCAGCGAAAGGCATCATAGTCTGTGGTACTGTCCACACGACCCTGCCAGTTTTTCATTGCATCCGTATAATTGGTTAACATTTGTTGTTTCCTTTCATTTTCACTTTACAAACCGTAATTTCCACTGCTATGATTATACTACAGAAAAGGTAAAAGAAAAGGCATTTTGGAGGATAGAAATGATTCAATCAAGAGCCATGGCGTGCAGCATTCTTGGAATTAACAGCCACGCCACCTTAGAAGAAGCAAAAAGAGCATACAAACGCCTGGTAAAAGTGTATCATCCGGATGCCGGGTATTTTTTTGATGCTTCCAAATATAGGGAAATCCACGAGGCCTATCAGTACATTCTCAATCACCCTGCACCTCCTACCACTTCCCGCATCATCGGAAGCGGCACCACCATGCCCAATCGTATGGCGGAGTACCATGCCTTTAACACCCAGATGAAAAAACAAAAGGAACAACGAAGCGCCGACTTTTTTGCCGCACAAAAGAAAAAGGACGATGAGTATCGTAAGGCAATGGATGCCATTAACAATATCATCGTCGCTGAAAATCTAAAGAAACTGATACGGGATCAGCTTTAATTACTGTGTTCTTTTTTCTTTCTTATATTTCATTACCAACTGCACACCTCTGGCAATTGACATCAGGGCAATAAATGCAAATAATACCATCAATATCCATTTGATTCTTCCATGTCCCTCCATCCACTGAAAATAAACTGCAACCCCAAAAAGGATTACCATAATAAATTCAATCACTGCCATTACCATGGCATGGATGGGTACTTTTTGCGTTAATAAGAGAAAGGCTCCATATACTAAAAGAAGCACAATTCCCAAAATGGATTGTAACATGACTTTACCTCCGCTTTTTTGCCCCTACATTATAGCATATTTTTCTTAAACTCTGCCAATCTTTGTGGCAAAGGTCTTTAGCTCATCCGGAATATGAATGTTTTGCGGACACACACTTTCGCAGCTGTGACATGCGATACAACACTGTGGCTGTTTTGTTTCATCAATGGATTTTAGCGCACCCGGAACACTAATCTCACCGCTTCTTGCCACCATGGCGCTATTGTAAATTTCAAAAAGTCGAGGAATATCAAGTCCCTGAGGACATTTTGGAATACAGTAGCGACAACCTGTGCAAGGAACGGTGGTTCTTTTTATAATCCCATCTGCAACTTCCAGTATAACGCTCTCTTCGTCCTCGTTTAGAGGCAAATTTTCCTCAAATGTGGCAATATTCTTTTTTAACTGTTCCATATTGGACATTCCGGATAAAATCATGGTAACTCCCGGAATTCCCTGAAGGAAACGGAACGCCCAAGCCGCCACATCTTCCTTTGGTCGTACTTCTTTGAGCGTTTTTACGTCTTCCTCGGATAACGATGCCAACTGGCCACCTCGCAAAGGTTCCATTACCCAAATTGGAATGTTCCAATCATTTAAAAGTTCCACCTTTTCTTTTGCATCCTGGAAGGTATAATCAAGGTAATTCAACTGAATCTGAGCAAATTCCATATCCTTTCCGTAGGCCTCAAGGAAACGCTCCATATGCTGAATATCACAGTGGGAAGAAAAACCAAGATGTTTGATTCTTCCATTCCTTTTTTGTTCCATCAAATAATCATAAAGACCGTATTCCGGATTCAAATAGCCATCAATGGTGGTCTCGGAAACATTATGAAACAGGTAAAAGTCAAAGTAATCCACCTGACATTTTTTCAACTGTTCCTCAAATACCTCTTCCACCTTTTTCAAATTGGCCACATCATATCCCGGAAATTTTGATGCAAGATAAAAGCTGTCTCTGTCATACGCCTTCAG
>JAILCP010000062.1 GCA_024680055.1 Lachnospiraceae bacterium
TTTATCAAAACAGTTTGGGGTGTTGGATATAAATTGGAGGATTCGTAATGAGCAAGAGAAAAGAACTGGCCAGACGCCTGATGTATCGATTTTTGTTTCAGATGCTGCTATGCCTATTGATTGCATTGACCATCTATGGTATCGGATTCTGGTATTGTACAAGAATCCGTGCGGTATGGACCGGAACGGAAATCCTGTATCCTTTTTTAATTTTTTTGAAAGATACGGCGTTGCCCATGATTTGCATTTATTTGGTGGTATGTGCCATGGTGATAGCCTATTTCCAGTTCCTGCGCGTAAGTAACGGATTGTGGGAGATTGGAAAGCATTTTAAAGGAGAAGCGGTGGATAACGGTCATATTCCGGAGGAACTGGCGGAACTGAACGTACAATTACACCAGTACAGCATGGAAATGGAATTATCCAAGCAGGCAGAGAGCGAGGCGAATCAGCGGAAAAATGACCTGATAATGTATATGGCCCATGATTTAAAAACACCGTTGACGTCTATGATAGGATATTTAACACTTTTGACCGAGGAAAGGGCACTGCCGGAAGAAATTCGTGAAAAGTATCAGAAAATCGTGCTGGACAAATCCCTTCGCCTGGAAGAGTTAATCAACGAATTTTTTGAGATTACACGTTTTAACTTCAGCCACATGATATTGGAAAAACAGACGGTGAATATGACCCGAATGTTACGCCAGATGGTAACAGAGTTTTATCCTATTTTTCATGAACGGAATCTGACTTGCAACATGGAGTTTGAAGATGTGGAAGTGCTATGTGATGTGAGCAAAATGGAGCGTGTCTTTGACAATCTGTTAAAAAATATAGCAAACTACAGTTATGCAAATTCCAAAATCGGGCTGCACCTGGAACATTTTGGTGAAAAAGGTATGCGGCTCACCACAGTGAACAAAGGAAAAACCATTTCTCCGGAAAAATTGGACCACTTATTTGAACAATTTTATCGGGTAGACGACTCCAGATCATCTACCACGGGAGGCACCGGGCTTGGTCTTGCAGTAAGCAAGGAAATCGTAACACTGCATGGCGGAACCATTACCTGTGACAGTGCAGATGAACAAATTGTATTTACCCTAACCCTTCCCTAAAGCAATTTCTTAAGAAAATTGTAAGAATTACGTTAGAAGGTGGAAAAACTCCATTGTCTGGAATCTGTCATACTTAACTCATCAGAGGAGGGGTATGAGCATGACAAGAGCGGAAATAGTAAAAATACAAAGAACAAGACAATTACGAAGAATGAAAATGACCCTGGTTATCACGTTAATGTCATTAAGCATGTTGGCAGGGTTTACGTTATTTCAAAAGAGTAAATTACAATTCACGGCAGCACTACTAAGTACCCAAGGAGCACCAAAACAGTTACAGGAACTGTGTGAACAGAACCCGGAGACCAAAGAGTTTGTGGCTCATTACAAGATAAATCAAATACATCCAAAGAAACTCAGTATAAAAAAGGATGTAAAAAAGGGTACCATTGCAATGTTTTTGCAGTGGGACGAACGCTGGGGTTACCGGCATTACGGAAACGACTTTATGGCCATTAATGGTTGTGGTCCAACCTGTTTATCCATGGTTTATAGCGGCTTAACCGGTCAAACCGTCTATGACCCCTACACGGTTGCAAAAAAGGCAGAGCAGGAAGATTTTTACGTAAAAGGAAGCGGAACAAGTTGGGATATGATGACAACCATGGCAGAAGAAATGGGACTGATTGCCAGAGTGCATCAATTTGAAGAGCATTCCATTTTACAGGACCTGAAGAACGGTGTTCCAATGATAGCAATTCTAGGCCCGGGGGATTTTACCACAGAGGGACATTTTATTGTGTTATGTGGAGTAGATCAAAATGGCAAGGTGATTGTGCACGATCCAAACAGCATCAAACGAAGCAAACAGACCTGGGATCTTGCTCAGTTAATGGGGCAGATGAGAAATTTGTGGAGTTATGGGGTTTATTAGAAAAAAATTGTTTTTGGCAGTGTTAAGACAGCTTGACATGGGAAGAGAGCAGTTTGTAAAGAACATAGAGGCGTTTTCGGAAGGACATTACGGCACTATGAATATGAAGAAAGGACTTCGAGTTATGAAAAGAGACAAAAAAAGAATAGCTGCTTTTTGTCTGGCCTTTTTTGTTATGGTTTCTGCCATACTTGGCGGGGCGGGAGAGAGCGTGTACGGAGCTGTAGTGCGAAAAAGTGCAAACAAAAACATGCTCTGCGGTATCACACTTGACGTTGGCAACAGATATTATAGCGTTAAGGAGATAAAGAAGTACATAAGGCTTGCTTCAAAAAGTAAGAACGGATATGTGCAGCTTCATTTTACCGGAGATGAAAATGTCGGCATAGAGTGTGCGTATCTCGATCAGACAGCAAACAAGAACTATCTTCATGGAACCGATGAGTATTGCAATCCGGACACGGGAAAGTCTTTCCTTACAAAGAAGCAGATAAAAACAATACTTTCCTATGCAAAAAAGAAAAAGGTCGCTATCATTCCGGAGATTGATATGCCGGGACATGTGGGAGGCTTTGAGAAGCTTTACAAAAACAAATACGGAAAGCTGAATAAGAAGATTTTTAATAAAGAATACGAGGGAGAGCTTCTTATATCAAATAAAAAAGCCATGTCGTTTGCAAAGGCAATCTATAAAGAGTATATGACGTTGTTTAAGGGCTGTAAGTATTTTCATATAGGCTCCGACGAGTTCTGGTCAGGCTCTTCTAAAAAGAATGCAAAATACATAAATGAGATTAGCAAATATGTAAAGAAAAAAGGCTTTGAAGTCATGGTCTGGAACGATCTTTTAACAAAGAGCAATATAAAGAACATCGATCATGATATCATTGTTACTTATTGGAGTTATGACGGTGACACTGAGAGCAAGTCGGAAAGCAAAGCGAGAAAGAAAGTGAGAGCTTCTTTCCCGGCACTGCAAAAAGAAGGATTCAGAGTTTTAAATTATAATTCTTATTACCTCTACTACACACCAAACTTGTCAAATACCAATGATGAGGATGCAGAGTATGCAGTAGAAGATGCAAAAGAAAACTGGAACCTGCTCAAGTGGAATTCAGATTCATCGTGCAAAAGTAAAACCTACAAGAACATTTACGGTGCCTGTGTATCGATTTGGGGAGAGGACTCCAAAGGAGTTTCAGGAAAGCAGATATATAATCAGATAGATGGTCTTTACAAGCTAGTAGCAAAGAAGTGCAAGAGTCATAAGATTAAATAACGCAGATAGTGGTTACTATACACGGCTATGAAATAAAGAAATAGCCACGAACAAATGCAGTATTGAACAATCTCCACTCGTTCATCAAAAGTAGTTTTTCTCCCTTTAGTCATGATGGCAGTTCCTCCCGTTCCGGAAGCCTTAAGCTTCTCATGACCATTATACTTCTTAACCC
>JAILCP010000003.1 GCA_024680055.1 Lachnospiraceae bacterium
CAGTTTCATTTGCCAGGTTGTTGATTTCGGTTGCAACAACGGCGAATCCTTTACCATGTTCTCCGGCACGTGCTGCCTCAATGGAAGCGTTTAAGGATAACAGGTTGATCTGATCTGCAATCTCTGCAATGGAATCAGCCAGTGATCCAATCTCACGTACAATGCCGGCCTGTTCGTTTGCTTTTTCGATATCTTTTTGACGCTCTTCGGAAATCTTAATGGCATTGTTATAAGCCTGCTGTGATTCAGCCTCAATGCTCAGTGCTCTCTTCTGAATTCCTTCTGCGTTCTCTCTACTTCTGTTGGCTTCTCCGGAAAGCATCTGTACAGATGCATCCACTTCCTGAACAGAAGCATTTACTTCTTCCGTTGCTGCAGATGCACTCATCATGGCATCGTTCACAGCTCTCATGTTTCCACGAATTCCATCGAAGTTGGATGATAATGTATCTGCCATACCGGTAAGCTCCTGACTGGAATCACTGATCTTCAATGACTCATCGGAAACCTGTCCAATGACAGTACGGTTGCTTTCGTACATGTCATTTAAGGAACTGGACATCTGTCCCAGCTCATCTCTTGCTCTTGCATCAATCTTAGCAACGGTAAAATCGCCTTTGGCCAATTCTCCGGCAAATGCCTGTACTCTCTTTACACTCTTTACAATGGAGTTTACAAAGAACAAAATAACTGCCGCTGTAACAATAACTGCAATCACAAGAATTACAATTAGTAAGTTACGAATGGAAGTGGCTGTGGCATTCATTTCCGCCTTGTCAAGAGTAACCAGAAGTTTCCATCCGGTACTGTCTACGGTATCAAAGAAGACCATGGTAGGATCCCCATTTAATTTGCATTCGGTAACTCCGGATTCATCTCCCATAACCTTGCTGCTAATTCCTGCAAGGGCTGCATTGGAATCCTTGTCAAGTGTTACTGCATTGGAAACCTTGTCTGCATCGGTACTGTAAAGATAAGTTCCTTTGGAATCAAAGAACATCGGCTCAGACTTCTTTCCTACGGTCATCTTGGAAACCTGATCCTGGATAGCTGCCAACTGAATATCTACTGTAATACATCCAATAAACTTATCATTCTTATCGTAAATCGGAGCGTAGGTGGTTGCCATAATAGTTTGACTTGTTTCGTCATAATATGGATTGGTTACCTGTGCTTCCATTCCGGTAACAGCTTTGGCCAATTTGTAATATTCCTGCTCAAAATAATTATACTTGGCATTGGAATATTCATCGGTATATTCGATCTTACCTCCGTCACCACGGTACCAATATGGGCCTGCGTATTTCTGATTCTTATATACACCGGATTCAAACCAGATACCGCTTCCAAGTACACAATCATGATCCTGAATCACTTTTGAGAAAATACTTTCGTATCTCTTTAAACTTGCAGTATCGTAAGTGTTACTTACGGTTCTTGAAAGGGTTGTGGCAGTTGCCTTCAACTCTGTCAATGTTCCCTCAATACTGGTTACATTGGTATTAAGAACCTCAGACGCCTTCTCCTGTGTGATACTCTGGATTGCTTCACTTGACTTCCTTGTACTCACAAGTGTTACAACCAGCATGGCGATGATTACTACAGGAATAATTCCCACAACCATTTTTGTCCTTAAGCTTGTTTTTTTCATATGAGATTGTCTCCTCCCTTTTAAGATAATCGAAAATGCACTAATATTATTTTACAACATAATTCTGTAATTTTCCACACGTTCACGGTTTTATCATTAATATTATGTAGACAATTTAACTTTTTTTCAAAGCCAATTTTAATCCAATATATTTCTTCCTATAAAAAAGAATACCCACCGGAAAAGTCATCCTTGGGCATTCTATTCATTACATCATCTTATGCTGTTGTAAGTCTACCAGATAGCTGTTCACTTCTCTGCTTTCATCGCTAAAACGTCCGCCGTAAATATAGCGTCCGTCGCCAATGGCCTGTTTTCTTACCAATTGTCCTGAGACGGTAAACTTGCTTCCTAAAGACGGATCTTCAAATCGCAATACAAAATTCGGATCCATATTTATTGAAACATCTTTGTCACAAATCAGTCCAACACCGGAACCACTAAGGTCCTTTACAGTAACCTCGTAGTTGGCCCTGGAATCACCCATGCTGCAATGTCCCTTCTTATTAACACTGAATCTCTCTCTTCCTCTACGATTGGTCGATTCTGCTTCTGCACTTGCAGTAACATAATACTCTCTCTCTCCGTTATTGACTACAGAAACTATCTTTTCAACGGGAAAGGCATATAACCTATGATCCTTCGCATTGTCAATTTTCACTTCCACATTAATCTTTGCGCCTGCAAAGCTTACTGCGTAATGATTATAGCGAATTGGATCAATTTGAATAGTAGTAGGAGAAATTTTTCGAAGGACTCTCGTCTCGAACATCACCTTTTTCTTGTCTTTCTTGGCAATAAGTGAAAGCCTACTGCCTTGTTCCATTCTACCTATATTCATATTCCGTTTTCACCACCAACTACTTTATACCATGTTTTCACAACTATTTCAATATTTCTTCACAATTTTCTTGTACTGTAGTCGGTACACTTTGGTGTCATTTTTGAACTCAGCATTCTGTTTTGTATCTTTTTTTATTTTTCACCACGCAAAATCTGTTCCGCATTTTCCACCCGTTCTTTGGATGGGGAAGGGGTATCTTTTAAATCGTAAGGAATACCCAGTTCTTCCCATTTAAAAGCACCCATATTATGAAACGGCAAAACTTCAATACGTTCTACATTATCAAGGGTCTCAATAAAGGCCCTTGTCCGTCTCAAATAGTCATCGTTATCTGTAATTCCCGGGACCAAAACGTGACGAATCCAGATTGGTTTCTTTATTTCGGAAAGATACATCATACAGTCCTGAATGTTAGCATTCTCGTGACCGGTAAGCTTTTTATGCTCCACAGGGTCGATATGCTTTATGTCAAAAAGTAAAAGGTCAGTTACTTCCATTAAGCGCTCAAACTTTTTAAACCAGGTCTCTTCTCTGGTGAAAGGTTGTCCACAGGTATCCAGACAGGTGTTGATACCACGTCTTTTTGCCTCTTCAAACAATTCCAAAAGAAAATCAATCTGTAATAAGGCTTCACCTCCGCTGACGGTAATTCCTCCCAGCTCTCCCCAGTAAGGGCGATATCTCTCTGCCATATTTAAAAGCTCATCCACTTCCATGAGACGCATTTTATCTGTTTTATGAGCCCAGGTGTCTGCATTGTGACAATATTTGCATCGCATATCACATCCTTGTAAAAATATGATAAAACGAACGCCCGGTCCATCGACGGAACCAAAAGTTTCTATGGAATAAACTGCACCTTTCATAATTAATTCTCCTTATAATATCTTCAAATTTTCCTAAAATGAAAGGCCAGTTGCTGTATGCAACCGGCCCCTCTTTATATTAATATCAAATTACAGGCTTTCGTGGCAAGTACGTGCGATTACGTCAAGCTGCTGTTCTTTTGTTAAGTTAATAAACTTAACAGCGTATCCGGATACACGAATAGTGAAGTTTGCGTATTCCGGTTTTTCCGGATGATTCATAGCATCGATAAGTTTTTCTTTACCGAATACGTTTACGTTTAAGTGGTGAGATCCCTGATCGAAGTAACCATCTAAAACGTCTACCAATCTTTCTGCTCTTTCCTCATCATCATGTCCAAGTGCGGATGGGTTCATTGTCTGAGTATTGGAAATACCGTCCAATGCCCACTCATAAGGAACTTTTGCTACGGAGTTCAAAGAAGCAAGTAGTCCGTTTTGCTCTGCTCCGTAAGATGGTGATGCACCCGGTGCGAAGGATGTGAATGCTTCACGTCCATCAGGTGTTGCTCCTGTTGCCTTACCATAAACTACGTTGGAGGTAATAGTTAAAATGGATGTTGTAGGCTCAGAGTTTCTATATGTATGATGTTTCTTGATTTTTGTCATAAACTTCTTAAGAAGTTCTACACCGATTGAGTCAGCTCTGTCATCGTCGTTTCCGTATTTAGGGAAGTCTCCTTCTACCTTATAGTCAACAACAAGACCTGTTTCTTCGTCACGAACACATTTTACCTTTGCATACTTAATCGCAGAAAGGGAATCGATTACGTGTGAGAAACCAGCAATACCGGTAGCGAATGTACGACGTACATTGGTATCGATCAATGCCATTTCAGCTGCTTCGTAGTAATATTTATCATGCATGTACTGGATAAGATTTAAAATGTTTACATATAAATCTGCTAACCAGTCTAACATTACATCATATTTTGCAACTACTTCATCATAATCAAGGTATTCAGAAGTAATTGGCGCATATGCAGGTGCAACCTGCATTGGTTTTCCGGCTTTGTCAAGGAACTTCTCATCACGTCCACCGTTGATTGCGTAAAGAAGTGCTTTTGCAAGGTTAGCTCTTGCTCCGAAGAACTGCATTTCTTTACCTGTCTGTGTAGCAGATACACAACAGCAGATGCTGTAGTCATCGCCCCATACAGGACGCATAACATCATCGTTTTCATACTGAATGGAAGATGTTACTACAGAAATATGAGCCGCATACTTACGGAAGTTCTTTGGAAGTCTCTTAGAGTAAAGAACTGTTAAGTTTGGTTCCGGTGCCGGTCCCATATTCTCTAATGTATGTAAGAAACGGTAATCTGTCTTAGTAATCATGTGACGTCCGTCTCCACCAAGACCACCAACCTCAAGTGTAGCCCATACAGGGTCACCGGAGAACAGGTTGTTGTAAGATGGAATACGAGCGAATTTTACCATACGTAATTTCATTGCGAAATGGTCGATTAATTCCTGTGCTTCAACTTCTGTGATTGTTCCGTTTTCTAAGTCTCTGTTAATATAGATATCAAGGAAAGTAGATACACGACCTACACTCATTGCAGCTCCATTCTGAGTCTTGATTGCTGCAAGATATCCAAAGTATAACCACTGAACTGCCTCTTTTGCATTCTGGGCAGGTTTTGAAATATCAAATCCGTAAAGGCTTGCCATTTCTTTCATACCCTTTAATGCTTTGATCTGCTCTGCAAGTTCTTCTCTCTGACGGATGGTGTCATCTGTCATTGTGTTATCACCGCAGTTTGCAAGGTCATACTGTTTCTTTTCGATTAAGAAGTCGATTCCGTAAAGAGCAACTCTTCTGTAGTCACCAACAATACGTCCACGGCTGTATGTATCAGGAAGTCCTGTTACGATGTGGCAGTGACGTGCATCTTTCATCTCTTTTGTATAAGCATCAAATACTGCCTGGTTATGTGTTTTATGATAATCGGTAAAAATCTTGTGGAATTTAGGATTTACTTTAAATCCGTATGTTTCTGCAGCCTGCTCAGCCATTTTAATACCACCATATGGCATAAATGCTCTCTTAAGTGGCTTATCTGTCTGAAGGCCAACAATCTTCTCAAGATCTTTTTTGCTTTCATCAAGATATCCAGGACCGTATGCTGTTAATCCTGTTACAACTTCTGTCTCACACTCAAGAACTCCACCGTTTTCATGTTCTTTCTTCTGAAGTACCTGAAGTTCTCCCCAAAGAGTGTTTGTTGCATCTGTTGGTCCTGCTAAGAAGGATTCATCCCCTTCATACTGTGTATAGTTATGCTGGATAAAGTCACGTACATTAACGTCAGTTAACCAATGGCCTCCATTGAAGCCCTTCCATTCATCTCTCATGTTTGTTCTCCTTTAATAAATCCTTTATAAGCGCTTACCGGTGTTCGTTAATCTTTTGTCATGTGATACTATAACAATTAACCACAGTTCTAACATTGATTCAAATCAAGTTTTGTTGAGTTTTTTTTAAAAGTCGCCAAATTGGCTTTTAAATTTTTAAATTTAAAATACAATATTTTTAGCCCTGATAGACGTCTCTCAAAACATCACGATCCAACACACGTATCTGACCATGTCCCAGTCGCTTGATGGCACCGCTTTGTTCCAACATCTGGAACTTTCTGCTTACGGTTTCTGCCCGAAGATTAATCACAGCTGCAATATCTTCCAGTTTCAATGCCACGTCTCTGTCGTGACTGCGTTCCACCGTATACAGCAAAAAGCCCGCAAGTCTTGCGGTAGGATCTTTAGTGGCAAGCAACATATTGCGCTCGTTGGCATCATGAAGTTTTCGGCTGAGCATCATAATAATTCGCATGGACATTTCCGGGTCCTCTGCAATTTTGATAAAATCATTTTTGTGAATCTTAACAATGGATACCTTGGTTAATGCCACAGCAGAATAATGATATTCACAGTCACCAAGAAACATACTTTCCCAAATGGTGTCCTGATCGGAAAGAATCATAATAATATTTTCCCTGCCAAGAACATCAATACGTGAAAGCTTCACCCTTCCGCTGAGAATCACCATGACAGAATCCACCTGCTGACCCTCTTCAAAAAGATAGCTTCCCCTTTGATACGTAATATGCTCCGAATTTTTTATTAATTTTTCCTGCACTTCCTCCGGCAAATTCTCCAAAAGAGGAATATTCCAGACATTACCCTTCAAAAGTACTGCCTCCTTCATTTTATTCAATGTTTCCTCTGCACCGTTTTTTGGGTTAGTTTCTTCTAACTCCAACTCCATACTATATAGCAAACAAACACTCCGTGCAAGAGGCTTTTTATAAAATACAACATTTTTTTACAATGTAAAAGCATTGAACCAAAAAAATACCCTCTTTATCCTTTCACAGATAAAAAGGGTATGTTAATTATATTTAATCTTGATTATTTCCTAGAAAAATCGTGCGATTTCATCAACGGATTTTCTCTTTGGTTTTGCAGAAATTCCTTCCGTTGCATATCCCACTGCAATGACAGACATAATCTGCTCATCTTCCGGAATGCTTAAAAGTTCGGTTAAAACCTTCTCATCACGAAGTCCCATAATCAAAGTATCCACACCAAGTTCCTTGCCCTTGGCAATCAGCAACATATCATGAAGTCCCAAATCATAGGCACCCCATCCGTTACCTACTTCGTTGTCCGGCTCTCCTGTATTTTTATTAAATCCGGATATATTTTTCTTGAAAGTTGTTACAATAAAAGCAGGTGCTTTTGCTGTACTGTTCTGATTAAAACCAGGGAGCACTTCACTTCTTACACGTTCCACCATATTCTCTGAAGTAACGCAATAATACCTTGAAGTCTGAGAATTCTTCCAGGACGGTGCTTCCATTGCGGCAAGTACCATCTCTTCCACTACCTCGGCAGATACCGGTTCACCATTGAAACTTCTCACGCTCTGGCGTGCTTTAATTACCTCTTGAAATTCCATACAAAATCCCTCCGTCACTTTTTTCAAAAACAACTAAATTATATAAAAAGATTAGTTGTTTGGCAAGTCGCAAGGCAAGGTCACTGCAAACCAGCAGCCTTTTTCATTGTCCAAAAGGGTAAGGTCTCCTCCATGCTCAAGCACAATACGTTTTGCTATGGAAAGTCCAAGGCCGGTGCCCTTTCCACTCCTTCTTGCATCATCCCCAATCACAAAAGGCTCAAAAATATGGTCTTTTAGCTCCTCTGAAATGCCTTCCCCATCATCACCGATGTAAAGGGTCACCTCAGATTCCTTCTTTTCCAGTTTTACATGGATGACACTGCCGCTAGGGTTATGTTTTGTGGCGTTGCCCACAATATTTCCAAATACCCGCTGCATTTGCCCACCGTCAAACTTCAGTTTGATTTCATCCTCCGGAATATCCACATCCAGCTCAAATCCGGAAAGATCCAGCGCCTCATATTCCTGGGCAAAATACTCTCTCACAAACTCTGTGTAGTTCCCTTCTTTCAAATCCAAAGAAAAATCCGGATGTTCCAGCTGACTGTACTGCGCAAACTGGTTAATCAATTCATTTAAAAGGTCTGCTTTTTTATAAATGGCCTTCAAATAGGCTTTGGTCTTTTCTTCCCCTGTAACACCGTCATCAATGGCCTTGGAATAGCCTAAAATCACAGTGATTGGCGTTTTCAAATCATGGGAAATGTCCGCCAGCATTTTCTGCTTTTGTTCTTTTTCCTTTTTGTTCTCAAGCTCTCCTTTGGCAATGGTATCCGACATGTTGTTAAAAGTTTCAATCATGTCCCTCAGCTCCGTTGGGCCCTCCACCAAAGGAAGTCGCTCTTTTTGTCCCGTGGCAAAATTCTCCATGCCCTCTCTCAGCACATCCAAAGGAATCTTAATGCTGTTTTTAATACTCATGGCCACAAGGAAAATGAGAAGCACCAGAGCAATCACATAGGCACTGATTCCAAGGTATAACAATCGTTTATAGTGTTCCTCGTAGACATGATCTTCACTGCTTCGATCGTGTATCACAACGTAATAAGTCTCCCCTTCACTGGTGGAGACGTACTTGCTGATGTTGCTGCCTCCATCCCCTTCCTGAAACAGCAGGTCCATTTCTTTATAGGATAAAAGCTCTCCTTTTTCCAAAAAATCCAAATCAGAATATAAAATCATTCCGTTGTCATCAAAAATAAAAGTTCCTATGGGAATAAAGCCAAAATCATTCTCCGTACTATCCTCTTCATATAAAGTGGCCACTACGCGATAATGCTCTCCAATTTGTTCTATTTCCACCTCATAATAAGCACCGGATTGTATGCTCGGAAGGAGATTTACAAATTTTTCAGAATAAGACCCTTCTGCCTTTCCTTTGGAGTTATACACCACATTCAGTGCCGAATCCAGCACTTCGATGTAACCCTTTTTACCGTATACATCGGTATCCATAATATCCTGGTAATCCTTGGCTGTAATGGCCTGATCCCAAGCTGAAAACCGAATGTCATCCTCGTCTTTTGTGGAATAAGAAGTATACTCTCCCACCACTCTCATAAGAAGAAGCCCCAGTAAAACTGCGGCCAAAATCAAAATAATAAAGCTGCCTATAATTTTTGTATACAGGCTGTGCAACTTCTTTTTACCTTGTGCTTTTGTCATAAAGCTCCTCTACTTTTGCTTTTCCATTTTATAACCAAGTCCCCGAATGGTTTTTAAATATCTTGGCTCTTTTGGGTTGTCTTCAATCTTTTCCCTCAGGTTGCAGATGTGCACCATAATGGCACTTTCATCGCCAAAGCTGCACTCTGCGCTGACGTTTTCATAAATCTGCACCCTGGTAAAAACTCTGCCCGGATGCTGCATCAAAAACGCCAGAATCTTATATTCCGTAGGAGTTAAATACACCATTTCGCCTCGCTTTTCCAGCGTCATACTGGCTCTGTCCAGCTTCAAATCACCAATGAGCACCTGATCCTCGGATTGCTGCGCCTGGTCATTCAAATGATAATACCTGCGAAGTGATGCTTTTACCCTTGCTACAATCTCCAATGCGTTAAAAGGTTTGGTGATGTAATCATCTGCCCCCAAATCAAGCCCCAGAATCTTATCCGTATCCTGATTTTTCGCAGACAAAATCATAATTGGAATGGAGGACTTTTTCCGAATCTCCCCCGTCAGCTCATAACCATTCATCTTTGGCATCATAATGTCCAAAATAGCCATATCCACATGATTTTCGGAAAGCAGCTGCAACGCTTCCTCTCCGTCTTTGGCATCAATTACATGAAATCCGGATCCGGTCAAATACAGCTTCAATATTTCCACAATATCCTGATCGTCTTCCGCAATCAATACTGTATACTCCTTTGACATCACCGCACCTCCTTTGTCTTCTTCATAACTCTTATTATATCTATCTCTATTTCTCTATACAACAGCAATACATTTTATTTTGTAAGTTTCATTCCCTCCTGCAGTCCGGTTCCGGAAATTTCCACATAATAGTCGGTAATCAAACCTTTTTTAACGGCGATTTTCTTCACCTTTTCAACGCCTTCAGAATCACCATCCTCCAGCACTTTTATGTAGGAATTTCCACACCCGTCGTCCATCACATATTCTGCAGGAACTGCCAGAACGTCATCTCTCTCTTTTTCTATAATGGTAACCTTCACCTTGGCTCCAAGTTGCATGTCACGGGATGGTTCCTTCACGGAAACCTCAATCGGGTATCCATTTTCTTCCACAGGTGAGACATCTCTCACTTCACCCTTCATTTCCTGACCATCCTTTTCCGACACCGCTAAGGTTGCCTTCATTTTAGGGCAAACTCCCCTAATATTAGCGCTTTTCACCTTAGCGGTCACCTTATAGTCCTCATCTCCCTTCAGAGCAAAAATATCCCCTCCGTCATATCGACTGCTGCGTTCCACATACACTCCGGTAATAATACCG
This sequence comes from Lachnospiraceae bacterium, assembly GCA_024680055.1. Taxonomy (GTDB): domain Bacteria; phylum Bacillota; class Clostridia; order Lachnospirales; family Lachnospiraceae; genus XBB1006. Next base: position 10,290 of record JAILCP010000003.1, read on the forward strand.
TCTGCCGGTGCTTTGATGTAACAATTCTTCTTCACTCCGGAAGTTGAGGTTTTTCGCACTTTTAAATCGCTTTCTGCATTGCTGTGCTTTTGTTGTGCGTCTTCGTAGGTATAGGTTTCATTGTTATACTTGTCCTTGGCTATTTTATAGGCATTTTTCTTCAATACCATAATAGCATTGGCTTTTGTCATTTTTTGTCCGCATGTTTTTACACTGTTTTTCGCCTTCTCATAGTCCTGTGACGAAGTATCTTTTATTTCACCCAGATAAGATTTTGCTTTTACATACTCCTGTTCGGCATCAACTAAAGCTCCCATGGCATCTTCCAGTTCTCTTCCTGCAACATCAAGCTCCCTCTCTGCACTGTCTTTTGCCTTTTTCGCCTTATCCATCGTTCGTTTCGCAGACACTTCTTTACTTTTGACATCGGCTAGTCTTTTTTCTATATATATATTATTTTTTGGGGTATTCTCTTTTGTGCCGTCGTCCTTTAAAGAATTGTCCTGCTCATTCGCCGGGCCATTGTCTGTACTGCCCTTTAGCATGGTGGTTCGCTTATAAATATGTACCGGACCGTTTTCCTTTGTGGTTTCCATAATTGCAAGGATATCGCCTTTTTTCACCCGATCGCCTTTTTTCACCCACATTTCTTTTACCTTGGCATTTTTCATATCTGCACTCACATAATAAGTGGACATACCGCTGATTCTTCCCTCAGCCACCACTTTCTTCTTCAAAGTTTTCCTCTGAATTTTTGCAGTCTTAGCCTCGGCGTCCAATACATGCTTATCATTTCTCACATACTGATACATTCCCATGCCGCTAAACGCAACAACCGCAGCCAACAGGCCTGCCAAACATCGTCTCAATCCACGTGCCATAATCGTCTCCTATACTTTCTTCAAGACTCACCTTAGTCATATTAACGCAAAAGGCTTAAGAAATAAGTGGGGTGTTTCTAAAGAAATCTTAATTTTTCCGGTATCCCATGGCATTAATGCCCTTTGACGCTTGCGGAAACTTCGGCTGTAAATGCCATGGGATACCGGAATATGTTTCTTGGAGGCGGTCTACGTTTTTATTTCCCCAGAACGCCTCCGAACCATCTTCTTGGAGGCGGTCTACGTTTTTATTTCCCCAGAACGCCTCCGCGGCTTCTTCTTGGAGGCGGTCTACGATTTTATTTTCCCAGAACGCCTCCGAACCATCTTCTTGGAGGCGGTCTACAATTTTATTTCCCTAGAACGCCTCCGGGACATCTTCTTGGAGGCGGTCTACGCTTTTATTTTCCCAGAACGCCTCCGAACCATCTTCTTGGAGGCGGTCTACGTTTTTATTTTCCCAGAACGCCTCCGAACCTTCTTTTTGGAGGCGGTCTACGATTTTATTTCCCTAGAACGCCTCCGCGGCAACTTTAGGAACCACCTCCGCGGCAACTCTAGATCCACATCTCCATGCCACCCCCTAAAAACCGCTCCAATATCTACTTTTTATTGCCATAATCCCTTTTATGATTACTATGTTTAATAAATCTATTGACTTTTGTAATATCTTGTGGCAAAATCTAACATGGTTTTATTAAGCAAATAAAACCTATCATTTTATTTTTCTTAAGAGGGGTATCAAAAAATGGAGAAGAAAAAAGGTGGCGCGATTGCGCTTCTACCAATTCTTGTATTCTTAGTCTTTTACCTTGGCTTAGGTATTATCTTTGAATACGTCATGAAAATCGAGATGGGATTCTACAACATCCCTATCGTAGTTGCATTCTTACTTGCAATTTTAGTCGCATGTTTTCAAAACAAATCCTTAAATTTTGAAAGCAAATTGGATCTTATGGCAAAAGGTGTGGGCGATCCTACAATTTTAACCATGTTGTTAATTTTCTTAACCGCCGGCATCTTTGTTGGAACAGTTGGAAGAAACTCCGCTGAAAGCGTAGCTTACTTCATGCTTTCCATTGTACCTGCAAAATTTGCAGTTGCCATTTTATTCATTGTAGCCTGCTTCGTATCAACAGCTATGGGTACATCTTGCGGAACAATCGCTTTGATTATGCCGATCGCACTTGCTGTTGGAAAAACAGCCGGCTTCTCAATTCCACTTTGTATCGGTTCCATTATCGGTGGTTCCATGTTTGGAGATAACTTGTCCTTCATTTCCGATACAACCATTGCCGCTTGCGGTACACAGGGTTGTGAAATGAAAGCAAAATTCAAACAGAACTTCTGGATTGCATTACCGGCAGCAATTGCAACTTTAATTGTAATTATTGTTATGAGTATGCAGACCGATATTAACACCTCTATCAACGAAAGCTATAACTTAGTGGAATTAATTCCTTACGTTTTGGTTTTAGTTGGTGGTTTGGCTGGATTCAATGTATTCCTTGTACTTCTTGCAGGTATCGGTTCCGGAGCAATCATCGTTATTGCCAACGGTTCTGTAGCACCTGTAGATTTACTTAAAAATATGGGAACCGGAGCTTCCGGATCTTTTGAAACAGGTTTTGTTGCTATCCTTGTAGCTGCACTTTGTGCATTGATTCGCGAATATGGCGGATTTGAAGCATTGTTATCTGTTATCGGTAAAATGTTCAAGGGTAAACATGCCGGACAGCTTGGTATCGGTCTTTTAGTTGGAATCATGGATATTGCAACTGCTAACAATACCGTATCCATCGTTATGGTTGGACCAATCGCTAAAAGCATGAGCGAAACCTACGGAATCACTTCCGAAAAGACCGCATCTATTTTGGATATTTACAGCTGTGCATTCCAGGGAATCATTCCTTACGGAGCTCAGATGTTATATTCCATTTCAGCGGCAGTAACACTTGGTTATACCGTAAGTGCATTTGAAATAATGCCTTACTTATTCTACCCATTCTTCTTATTAGCTTCATCAATTATCTTTATGTTCTTGGTACCGGATCACGGTATGAAGAAAACAGTAAAGAGAACCGTAGCTGAATAAGAAACAAAGCCAAAAAGAAGGTCCTGATGATTCAGGGCCTTCTTTTTATGCTGCTAAAACAATAATCATAATCGCTACTGCTTTTGTGACAGGGTCTTCTGACACTTTTCTTAAAAGTACATTTGATTTTATTCCATTTTCTACACTATTATATAATTCAACCCAGGAATCGGAAGCTACGGCTTTTTTTACCGCCGCCACAAAGTTGGGTTCCGGCATTCGGATCAAAACCTGGCTGTTTTGAAGTTTCTTTTTATCGGATACAAAATCAGCTTTGTATAAGAAATCCACATAGGTTTTATTTCCTCTGAGGATATAAAACTCATCATCCCGGTATTCAATCACACCAACCGGCACCATGGTAAAACAGGTTCCAATCAGGCCCTCCTCTTTGATATCCGGCTTTAGGAGGCTAACCATGGATATGGTTCTGTAATAGCTGCGCTCCTGTTTTTTCTCACGGATAAGACCGTTTCCCTTTGTATAGACCTCCACAAGCTGTCCGATGGACAATGGCTTTTGGTAAAAGAAGCCCTGCTGCTTGTGACATCCCATTTTCAGAAGAATGCCTGCCTGTTCCGCAGTTTCCACGCCTTCCACAATGGTCTCCACGCCAAGTTTTGCCGCCATTTCAATCAATTGGCTCAAGATGATTTTGGTTTTGTCGGAGGTCTCCACATCCTTCATAAATTTTATATCAAATTTCACCAGGTCAAAATCAAATTCATGCAAGGTATTCAGCGAGGAATACTCGCTTCCGAAATCGTCCATCCACACCTTGAATCCGGCACGATGGAACTTGATAATCACTTTTTTCAAAAATTCCACATCCACACCGGTTACGCTTTCGGTGATTTCCACATTGAGCAGGGAATGATCCAGGCCTGCCTTGTCCATTCTGGTGGAAATTTCTTTTACCATATCGCAAAGAAAAAGGTCGTGTCTGGAAAGATTCACGGACACCGGTACCAGTTCGATGCCGGCTTCTTCTTTTTCTTTCATGTGCGCTATAACCAGCTCCACCACCCGTAAATCCAGCTTATAAATAAGTTTGGCGTCCTCAAGGACCCTGATAAACTCTCCTGGGGAGAGGTTCATGCCATCGGGCACCTTCCAACGGGCCAGTGCCTCCTCATTGCACACCATACCGCTGACAGAGCGGATAATCGGCTGATAATATACTTGAATCCATCCTTCGGACAACGCGTCATCCAAATGGGTTAAAACATAGTCCCGCATCATGGATTTTTTTCTTAATTCTTCGTCATAAAAATGATAGCTTGAAACATAGGTATTTTTATCCTGATCACAGGCGATTTTGGCCCGGTCGCAGGCAAGGCTGACCGAAACATCACCATAAATGTCCTCATAGATGCCCACGCGAATTGGCGAACTTCGTTTGTTGTTGGCCACTTTCACATCTTTAAAAAGGGCGGTCAGTTTTTGTTTTAGCCCTTCTGCGTCCGCATAGACCACAAAATGGTCTCTGCCAAATCGACCGCAGCAATCAAGACCAAAATGGTGCACCAACAGTCTTCCCAGGGCATGAATGAGATTTTCCCCTTCTTCCATGCCGTATTTACTGTTAAAAAACTTCATTCCGATAATGTCCACAAACAGAAACGCCGTGGTCTTGCCCTTTTTATTCATGGCATTTCTGCCTTCGGTCGCCAGGGTAAAAAAATAGGACATATTGGGAAGTCCGGTTAATAAATCATAGTGATTTTCCCTTGCAATCATGGTTTTCTTTGCAAGATTTTTCAGCTCGTCCAAGAGCTCGCCGTCCTCAGAATTTGTCTGGGCAAAACACCCTTCTTCCATATACCACACAATGGATAATTCCGTTCCATCCGCTGTGTTAAAATGTTTTCCGTAAGCATGTAGAAGTTTATAATGAGCATCTCCTTTTGCCTTGTAGCGGTACACCACGTCATAGTACGGTGCTCCCGCCACAAACTCATGCAACAAATCACCCACTCTGGCCACGTCTTTTGGATGTATATTGTTGTGCATATGGCCTTTTAGCGCCTCACCGGCTTCTTTCCTTTTAACGCCAATAAGGTCGCTAAATCCATCGGAAAATGAGATTATAACGACCTTATTATGCACGAACTGATACACCACATACGGAATCGGTGATTTTCTCATCAGTTTTTGCTCATTCTTATCATATTCATACTTTTTCATTTGTTCTAGCCTCTTCACATGAATCCCTATCTGACTGTCTGCTTCAAAAACTATATAACACAAAAATTATAGGCCAAAATCGTTACCATTATGTGAAAAAACAGGATTTGACGAATCCAAGGTTTTGAGTGAAAATATAAGAGTTATGAAGTATTTAAATAAAACACAATTAAAACCATTACACGGGGCCTTTGTCTTTTTTATCGCAGTACAACTTCCCCTTGCCACCTTTCTTGTGAATTACCAAAAGATTCTCTGTGGCACCCTTTCTGTTTGTATGGTGATACTTTTTCTGACCGCCCTTGCAAAAGAAACAAAAACCCTCTCTTACCGGGGGTTCTATCTTATACCGGAAATTATTGGCGCCCTGTTTGGTGTGCTGTTTTTGCTGACCAAATGGTACACCGGCTTTTTGGTGCTGCTCATTTGTGCCATGTTCATCCTGCTAAGAACCTTCTTTTACCTGCTTCTTCATGAAATGAAGCACTGGGAGGGTCGGATTATGGCATCCATTTCATTGATGGCTCTTTTAGGGCTCTATATCGGAACCAACTTCTGGCTGGTGGCCACAGCTTTTAACCCCATGGTTTACGTGGGCAAGGTGCAAAAACATTACCGTGCCGCCAACGCCTTTCATCCGGAAATGTACGAAGATCCTCTGGAACTTTCTGCCGGGGAAATTGTATACAGCAACATTATCTATGGAAAAACCTATCCCAACAGCCGTCTGGACATCTACGAATCCAGCGTCCGCGGCGAAAACAAGCCTACAGTGATTTTTATTCACGGCGGCGGCTACATTGCAGGAACCAAATCCGGCGGTCAGCCTTTTGCCAAAAATAACGGTTTATCCAAATACTTTTTACAGCTGCTGAAATCCGGTTACAACGTGGTGTCCGTCGATTATTGCTACGCCCCGAAGTACCCGTATCCAACCCAGCTAAAACAGGTAAATCAGGCGTTGAAGTTTTTAAAAACCACAGGGTCCTTTTACGGCCTTGATATGAACCGGGTGGTTCTTGAGGGAAAATCCGCCGGCGGCAACATTGCCGGCATGTTGGCTCTTATTTCCACCAACCAAAAAGTGGCTGATTCCATGAACCTGAAACCGGTGCTTTCCAAGGACAATATTAAAGCGGTGGTATTTGCCTCTGCCCTTTTGGACAATACGCAGTTTTCCACCACCCACAACTTTATGAAAGACTACGGCTTTTATCAATATGCCAGAGCGGCCTTTCACTCCAACAGTCCCATGGAAAGCCGCATTGCAAAAAAGACCGACATCATTTCTCAGGTCACAAAAGAGTTTCCGCCTACCTACCTGTCTGACGGAAACTATGCCACCTTCTATTCCCAGGCTCAGGCCCTTCACCGGCGCTTAAATAAACTGGGTGTGGAAAATACTTTGAATCTCTATTCCAGAGAACAGGAAGTGCTTCCTCATGCCTACGAAATGAACATGAAGTATAAAAGCACTGCAGATAACCAGGAAAAAACCATTCACTTTTTAAACATTCACGCAAAGCCACCGGCTTATGTATCTGATAAATGAAACTAAATTTAAAAACAGGAGATTGCTAATTGCAATCTCCCTTTTTATACAAAAAACATTGTTCCTCATGGGAATAAATCACCCCGATGGCCTGCAGGTAGGAATAAATAATCACGCTTCCCACAAAACGCATTCCCCGTTTGTACAGATCCTTTGCTATGGCATCGGACAGTTCATTGGTGGTTTGATTCCATTCGTAAATTACCTTACCGCCGGTGAATTGTTTCAGGTAATTATCAAAGCTCCCATACTCCTTTTGCAGCTGCAAAAATATTTTTGAGTTCTTTATACTGGAATTAATTTTCAACTTATTTCTTATAATGCCTCGATTGTTTAGAAGCTCTTTCACCTTCTCATCGTCGTAGGCCGCCACTTTTTTTACATCGAAGTTATCGTAGGCCTGCCTGAAATTTTCCCGTTTATTTAAAACGCATTCCCAGGACAACCCTGCCTGAAACGACTCCAAAATCAGCATTTCATAAAGGTATTGTTCCTTATGACACGGCACACACCATTCTCTATCATGATAGGTTACGTAAAGCCCATTCTTTTCGTTGCACCACTTACATCGATTCATAACTTCCCTTTCTTATGCTTTTACGGCCCATCGCATTTTTGTGGATGTGGCTCTTGGATTTCTTCTGCACTCCTCCATGGAAGGACGGGTAACATCCCTTGCCACTGCCTGATAAATTCCCTCTTTTTCAAACTGCTTGAAGGATTTTTTCACCAGTCGATCCTCCCCGGAATGGAAGGTTAAAATGGCCACCTTTCCTCCCGGTTTTAACGCTCCCGGAAGTTTTTCTAAAAGTTCATACAATACCTCAAATTCCTGGTTTACATCGATTCTCAGCGCCTGAAAACATCTTGCGCAGGACTTTTTCACCGCCTCTTTGCGTTCCTTTTCACTCATCTTTTCCCCTGCCAGAGCCCGTTCAATGACATGACGAAAGTCCGATGTGGTTTCAATGGCTCTTCCCGCTTTTTGAAAACTCACAAGAGTTTTTGCTATTTTTTCCGCATAAGGCTCGTCGGAATTCTCCACAAAAAGTCCGATCAAATCGTCCTCATCCAGCTCTTTTAACCGCTGCGCTGCACTGACCCCGCTGGTTGGATCCAGTCGCAAATCAAGGGGGCCCTCTGTTTTATAGGAAAATCCCCTTTCCGGATTATCGATCTGCATGGAGGACACTCCAAGATCGGCCAAAATAAAATCAAACGCTCCATACTTTTCTACCACCCGATCAATATTGGCAAAATTGGTTCGTTCCACATGCAGGATATCTTCCCCATATCCCAGCTTTTCCAGTCGCTGCCTGGATTTTTCCGATTCAATGGGATCCACATCAAGGGATACCAAAAAACCCTCACCCTTTAACTGTTCCAACATTTTTTCGCTATGGCCGCCATACCCAAAGGTACAGTCCAGCCCCTGCTGTCCCGGCTGTATCTCCAAAAAATCCAGAATTTCTTTTACCATAATGGAAATGTGACTTCCTGCCGGGGTATTCCCCTTTGCAATCACATGCTCCGCGATGTCCTTATATTTTTCCGGATTTAACTCCTTATATTTCTCGTCAAACCGCTTCGGATATTTTCCTGAATAATGCTTTCTTCTTTTATGCTGTTCCATCATTTTTCCTTTCTTTTCCAAGCTTTTTATATACGGTAAAATACATGGTCCAAAAACTTGCGTTTCCTCCCACGAAATTTGATATAGGTTCCGCTAAAAACACCCCCATCACCCCAAGGTCATGAACCATCGGCAATAAAATGGTCAACGGCACCACAATAATAATCTTTCGGAATATGGAGAAAAATATGGCCTGTTTGGCCTTCCCCATGGCCACAAAACTGGATTGTCCGCAAAACTGCAGGCTCATAAACAGAAAGCCCATAAAATACACCCGAATCGGCATCAAACCGGTATTCACCACCCTGGCCTCGTCAGTGAATATCTGCAAAAGCATATGCGGGAAGGTCAATGTGGTCACCCAAAACAGCGCCGTATAGGAAATGGCCACAAATGCGGTAAAACGAATCCCCTGTTTTACCCTGTCGTATTTCCTTGCGCCATAGTTATAACTAATTACCGGCTGCGAACCTGAGGTTATTCCATTAATCGGCAATCCGGCGATTTCCCGGACGGAATTAATAATGGTCATAATGCCCACGTAAATATCTCCTCCATGCATATGCAGCGTGGCATTGCACACCGATTGCACCGCCGTATTGGTGGCTCCCATAATAAAACCCGGAATTCCAAGAACCAATACATCTTTTAATATGTATTTTTTCAAACCGATTTCCTTTGGAATCAGTCGCAACTCCCTTTTTGCACTGAACAAAAACTGACTCACCCATGCCGCGGAACAAAACTGACTGATAATGGTGGCGGTTGCTGCACCTTTTACCCCCATTCCCATTACAAAAATGAAGATCGGATCCAGAATCAAATTCATCACCGCTCCAATCACAATGGTACACATTCCCATCCGCGGATAGCCCTGCAGATTAATGAAGGTATTCATCCCTGTTCCAAGGGCAAAAAACATGGTTCCAAAAATATAGATATTCAAATAACTTACCGCATAACCATAAGTCACATCACTGGCTCCCAGCACGTAAAGCAGCGGCTTCTTGGTAAGATTGATCAATATAATTAAAGAAATACTGATTATTATCTGCAACGCATATGCATTATTCAAAATATCCTGTGCCTTCTTGACTTCTCCCTTTCCCCTTGCCATGGAGCAAAGCGGTGCCGATCCTGTGGACACCAGGTTCACAAAAGCAGAAATCATAGTAATAATCGGAAAACATAATCCTATTCCGGTTAACGCTACGCTGGCATTCTCCCCAGGCATATGTCCAATATAAATCCTATCCACAATATTATACGCAAGCTGAACCATCTGGGCCAAAATCAACGGAAAGGCCTGGCTCATAATCCAGGACCTTACACTACCTCTCCCAAAATCTCCATGCCCTTTGTTCCCGCGCTTTTTCTCATTTGTTACTTTTTCTTTTAATTTTTCACTCAATCTTTTAAATTTCAACTCCTTTAACCATTACAAACTTTTCTGTTATGGTCTTCGGGCCTTTTGTAATGCTGTGTTCCAATACATTTTAACAAGTTTCCATGCTCTAATCAATGTCTTGTGTGTCCTGGGTTTTTCTCCTGGTGACTTTTTCATCCATTTCTTTCATCTGGGTCACCAGGTCCTCTGGGGGGTGGTGACTTTTTTCTGTGGTTTCTCTCCTCAGGTCACCACCTCAGTAACCGGGTAATTCCTCCTGGTGACTTTTTCATCTATTTCCTTCATCTGGGTCACCTGGTTCTTTGGGGGGTGGTGACTTTTTTCTGTGGTTTTTCTCCTCAGGTCACCACCTCAGCAACCGGGTAGTTCCTCCTGGTGACTTTTTCATCTATTTCCTTCATCTGGGTCACCAGGTTCTTTGGGAGTGGTGACTTTTTTCTGTGGTTTCTCTACTCAGGTCACCAACTCAGCAACCGGGTAATTCCTCCTGGTGACTTTTTCATCTATTTCCTTCATCTGGGTCACCAGGTCCTTTGGGGGGTGGTGACTTTTTTCTATGGTTTCTCTACTCAGGTCACCAACTCAGCAACCGGGTAATTCCTCCTGGTGACTTTTTCATCCATTTCTTTCATCTGGGTCACCAGGTTCTTGGGGAGTGGTGACTTTTTTCTGTGGTTTCTCTCCTCAGGTCACCAACGCAGTAACCGGGTAATTCCTCCTGGTGACTTTTTCATCCATTTCTTTCATCTGGGTCACCAGGTCCTCTGGGGGGTGGTGACTTTTTTCTGTGGTTTCTCTACTCAGGTCACCAACACAACAACCGGGTAGTTCCTCCTGGTGACTTTTTCATCCATTTCTCTCATCCGGGTCACCAGGTTCTTTGGGGGGTGGTGACTTTTTTCTGTGGTTTCTCTACTCAGGTCACCACCTCAACAACCGGGTAGTTCCTCCTGGTGACTTTTTCATCTATTTCCTTCATCCGGGTCACCAGGTCCTTTGGGGGGTGGTGACTTTTTTCTGTGGTTTCACCCCTCCACGTCACCATCCCCCGCAAAAAAATCCAGAGCCCCCGCCACTACAGGCGTAAAGCTCTGGATTGATAATTTGTTGTTATGTAATTGATTCCTCTAAAGCACCTCTCGAATAGTCTCCATCATTTTCTTAATGTCGATTGGTTTGGCAATGTGACCATTCATGCCTGCTTCAATGGCATTTTTCCGGTCCTCGTCAAAGGCGTTGGCAGTCATGGCCAGGATTGGAATACTAGCCTTGCTTGCATCGGGCAGTTTTCTGATATTCTTGGTGGCCTCGTAGCCATCCATAATTGGCATTTGCACATCCATGAGGATTAGATCGTAGGCACAGTTATCACCGTTTTTGACTTTTTCAAGGGCGATGGAGCCATCCTGTGCAGTATCAACAACAAAGCCTACCTCCTTTAAAAGTTCCGTGGCAATTTCCATATTCAGGTCATTGTCTTCCACAAGAAGGATTTTCTTTCCTTCAAAACTCTCCCGTGAATTGCATTCCTTTTTCTTAATGGAATCTTTCTTGTCACTGATTTTAAATCTAAGTATAACAATAAACTCCGAACCTTCTCCCACTTTGCTTTCAACTGATATTGTTCCACCCATCAGCTCCACGATATTTTTGGAAATGGCCATGCCAAGGCCGCTTCCCTGGGTGCCGCTTACGGTGGCGCTTCGCTCGCGCTCGAAAGGTTCAAAAATGTGCTCTCTGAATTCTTCGCTCATACCGATACCGGTGTCTTTGATACGGAACTCGTAGGTGCCAAAACCATCCATAGCCCAATGGGTCTGAGTCATGCTAAAGCTGATCATACCTCCCGGCTCTGTGAACTTAATGGAATTGCTCATAATGTTAATCAAAATCTGGGTGAGACGTAAACGATCGCAGAATACGTTTTCATCCATAATATTTACCGCAGAATCATCATAAACAAGACCTTTGGAGCGAATTCCCGGGGTGGTAATGGTGTTGATAACACCTACAATATCAAGCAAATTCACAGGTTCCACATTGATATTTACTTTACCGCTTTCGATGCGGCTCATGTCCAAAACATCGTTGATCAAGGAAAGCAGGTGATCTGAGCTGGTGGCAATTTTTTCCAGATAGTTGTTCACTGACTTTTTGTCATCAATGTTTTTCTTTGCCAACGCGGTAAAACCGATAATGGCATTCATCGGGGTACGAATGTCGTGGGACATGTTGTTTAAAAAAGTGGTTTTGGCCTGATTTGCATAGCGGGCCTCCTCAAGGGCGTCCTGAAGAAGACGCTGCTGCTCCACTTCTCTTTGCTTACGTTCTTCAATATCCTTTGTGGCAAAAACAACACCGGTGACCTTGCCATCTTCGTTGAATTTGCTGGCGATAAACGTGGCTTCGGTCCAGGTGGTCTCCTTGGTAATGCCGTTCTTTCCGGAATAATTGGATATGTATTCTATGCTAATACTTTTTTTGCGGTTTAAACGTTTGGCTACTGTGGAGAAGTCAAGGAATTTGCGCATCTCTCGCTGGAACTCCTTGGAAACCACATGCTCAACGTAAAATTCTAATTTTTCGGAAGCAACGCCGTATTTGCCGATTTTATCGCTGACAATGTCCGCCACAAAAAACTGTTCCTCAAAACGGTCTGCTTCAAGATCCACGTAATATGCAAGGCAAAAGACTTCTTTCAGGGAATGGATTACCGTGTGGGTTTTGGATAACTCATCATCACGCTTTTTACGATCATCCACGTCAATAAAAATGCCATAGCATACCAGTGGTGAACCGTCCTCCCGGCGAATCGGACAACCTGCCACGTGGAACCAGCGGTAGCCGCGATCCTGGGTCATCAGGCGGCACTCAATATCAAAATTCTTCCGGTCGGAATAGTCATAGACACAATCTCTAAAAGAGCGGATGGCATATTCATAGTCCTCCGGATGAATGTATTCATTCCAGGTTTTGGATAAATCAAGAAAATCAGCCGAATTCTTAAACCCTAGCATTTTAGGAAGTTCCTCATCCCAATCGCATAATTCGATTTGACCTAAGTAGTTAAATTCAATGCTCCAGCTTGCTGAGCCCAGAGTTTTATGAATGGCCATCATAGCCTCGGTGGATTTTTCCGCAGTCAAAAGCGCCTCTTCCAATTCCTGATTACGCTGATCTTTGGCCTTAATGTCCCGAATTTGCTCGGTACAAAACAGAATGGTTTCCACATCTCCGTTGGCATCCCGCTCTACAGGTAAAATGTGAGCCAGGGACCAACCGGAGTCTCTTCCTATATACTCATGTTTCAAAACCTTCTTTTTGCGAAGCATTTCTTTCCATTTGGTGGCATCAAAAAATTCCATGGCTTCTTCCTTGTCTTCTCCAAGGATCAGATGTTGACGGAAGGCTTCTAAAGCTTCTGAAACTCTACCTTTTTTACCAAACATGTTTTCAAGATACCTGGAATCATTCAGCAAAATAAAGCTGTCCTCATTAATGTCAGCATAAAACATGGCATAATAAGTACTGCTTAAAGCGTCAATGATTGCCTGACGTTCCAATAAAAGATCTCTCTTTTTGTTTACACGCTGGTTTAAAAGACGGTTTCTCTCCAACTCCACAGATTTGTAATCCTTTGGAAGCTGACGGAACATCATTAAAATTGAATTCTTTTTCACACGTTGGATTCTTACTTCGATGGCGCCTACAATTCCATTGACATTGCGTCGATGAATCACCATTTTGTAGTCGTCTACCTTTTTAAGTTTTGATTTAATTATACCGATACATAAAGCTTGTATCACATCGTCTTGTTCTTCTTTTACCACGTACTTGGTGACGTATTCTGCCATCATCTGGCTGTAATTCATTTCGCCTGCCACCACATTGTACATGTATCCACCCACCGCATCATTGATGAGCATTGGGGTGATTTTCTGAGATTCCAGGTCAATCATAATCATATTTCCATAGTTCAACCCAATCTCACTAAGAATGGTTTCCACCTTCTGGCGCTCACTTTTATCGTGGAATTCGTCGGTAACATCGGTTACAAATACATAAAAAATATCTCCGTACTGTTCGCTTTTTACGTAGTGACCATAGTTACGAAGCCATTTTCTGGAGCCGTTTTTACACTGGATGCGGTAAGCTACCTGGTCCTCACATTTATCATCGGCGCGAACCTGGCGGTAAATATCCTCTTCCACCTTTAAATAGTCCTCCGGAAGCACAATTCCCTTAAACGAATTATCCACAAACTCCGTAAACTCTTCAGCATTTTCACACTCAAATAAATCCACCATCTCATCGTTAAAGAAAATCAACTCCTCTTTATCGTCTGCATGATAGATAAAAAAGCCTCCGGGCATCTGACTTGCCAGAGATTTCATCATATCCAATTCATTTCCGGTAAAAGAATACGCCATAACACTCTCCGTTTCCCATTCTGGTACTTATGTAAATTGTATCGGTTAGGCCAATTCTTTACAATAAAAAAAATGTGATATTTTGGTGTCTATATCCCCATTTGGCGCCTTATTTCATCCTGGTCCCAAGGGTTTTTGGTGCAAATGGAAAGATAGTAGTTCTCTTTCCATAGAGTTACAAAAATTTCAGCTTCCTTTGGAGGACAATCTTTCATATCCACTGCCTTTCCTCTCTTTGCATCCACAAAAAAAGTGTCCATTTCCCTGCTAAGACCAAGTCCCAAATACTTGATGTAGCTTTCCTTCATGGACCACAGCATGATTTTGTGCCTCTCACGCTCTTTCTCTGAAAGAGACGCAAGATAGGTCACTTCTTCTTTGGTAAAAATCTTTTTTACCATGGCAGGGGAAATGGTGCGCATCTCCTGAATATCCACACCCACAGGCTCGTTGTGGCACACCACCACCACATAGTCCCCGGAGTGGGAAATATTGAAGAAAAAGTCATCCGAACCTTTTACGTAAGGTTTTCCATATTCGTTTCTCTCAATTTTATCAACAGGCACCTTTCCAAGCACTTCTTCCATACACGAAAAAAGCAGCACCTCCCCCATAACGTGGCGGTAGGCATCTGCTTTTTGTCTGAAGCGATCCGCCCGTTCTCTGCAGGAAGGTGATACCTTTTGGTAATATTTTTCATACTGTTGTTCGCTAAGCTCTGTTATGTTGTAAAACTTTAATTTCATGCTGTTCATCCTCTGAAATCACCTTGTCAAAGTACCCCGTTTCATAAGGAAAAAAATGTCCTCCCTCAAATTCCTGAAATTCGTACTCACCGGTGGTCATATATTTCCAATTCTTCATATTGGAATAATTAAAATACGGGTCCTCGCTACCTGCCACCACCTTCAAGTTGATGTTATCAAGTACTTTACCGTCGTATTTATAATTATCGTGAAGTTTATAATCATAATAAATGACCGGCAGGAAAAATTCCAGCATTTCTTCATCCTGCATAATGGCGTCATCGGTTCCGGATAAGGTTTCCAATTCTTTTTTCAACGCTTTTTTTCCCATGGAGGTTTTATAGCCCGGAGACTCCACATCCGGAGAGCAGTGAGAACAAATCACCAACTGTTCCACCTGAATTCCCCGTTTTTCCAGCTCCGCCGCCACTTCAAAGGCAATCAGTGACCCTAGGGAACACCCCATAAGACGCACCGGCTTATCATATGCTTCCACCAAAAGCTGAATCTGACTTGCGATGGGACCGATTAAGGTTCTCCATTCCACCATCTGATCTTCTTCCCGTCTGGCGCCATGCCCGGGAAGCTCTACAGGAATCACTGCCACATCCTCCTCTTTTGCAATAAAAGGATAGTAGGCCGAGGCGCTTCCACCTGCATGGTGGAAGCAAAACAGCATACTTTCAAACCCCTTTGGTATTTTACCAAGATAGGGAAATAATTTATTCTTTGCCTTCATCATTTCAATAACTGCTCCATTGTAAGATTTTTCTCATTGCCAAGTTTTGTAAAAATATCCACCATTCCCTGTGTAATACTTATAAAATCATTTCGATTGTACACCTTATCACAGGTAGCAAAATGTAACTCCAGTTCATGTCGCTGTTCAAAGGCGATTAAAAAGATATAATCCACATCAAATACATGTTCCGGAATGGACTCCGGCATCCAGGAAGTGATATCCAGTCCCGGCATTTTGCTTGGATCCATGCCTTTTAAAAGATCACCGGCATAACTGAAAAGGAATCTTGAAAACGGTGTTTTGGAATAGAAACTTGGAGTATGCATCAGACCCTCGGAAGTAGTTTTCAGCGAAGCCTTCAACACCTCCTGTACCGGAGTTTCATCCACAGGTACCTCATTGACTAACAACATACTATCGAGCTGTAACACTGCGGAGTCAAAATAGTCCGGAATGGTATGGTTTGCGGACACGCAGGAAATGGCTGCTTTCGAAATACCATAGGTTTTTGCAATGGCCATTTCATAGGCTGCAATCACCAGATTGCCCATGGTGGTGCGGTAGTTTTTGCAAGCCGCCTTCAAGGTCTTCATTGGCACTTTGAGAAGTTTCTCACTTTCACTGATTGCATTGTTTTCCAGCGGTGGATTATACTTATATAAATCCTCCAGTCCCTTTGCCTTTTCGTTCCAAAACTCCGTGTTGGCCTGCATGGTACCTTCGTCTTTGAATTTCTCATAAAACTCATAGAAATCGGCTAATCCCTTTTTATGGATTCCCTTTCCCATTGGAAGACCAATGTAATCAATGATAATTTTCTTTACAATAATCAGAACCGCCTGTCCGTCAATTAATCCGTGCTCTGTTAACATGGAAAAAAAGATATCATTCTCATCCAGCTTATAGATAAAAAAGTTGCAGGCAGATTTTCTATAGGTATCTCTTTGAAATGCAATTCCCTGCACCTGGTTTTTGGCATTCTCATATCGCTCATCTGCAGTTTCTCCCTCTGCTTTAAGAAGTTCCATGTGATACTCATAGTTTTTCCTGATTTTAAAATATAAATCATCCGGGTCATCCATGTTAATAAACGCTCTCATGGTATCTATGCTATCGTAAGCTTTTTGAATCGCTTTCTCCAGTTTTTGTAAGTTAAATTTACCCTTAATTCTCATTCCACACCCGCATACCAATGGAAACCTTTTGTCAAAGGTTCCATCAATCAGCAACGCTCCGTGATTCATCACCTTCACAAGTTCAAACACTTCGAACTTCTCTTCTCCCTTGCTGTTTAAAATAAACTCTTCACTCATTTTCTATTCCTCTTCTTTCAAAATACTGCTTAACTCATCCTGTGGATGATTGCATAATTTCTTTATATCATTCAAAAAGCAATCTACAACCTTCTCATAATCTTCTTTGCAGATTCTTTCTCTGTTGCAAACAAAGGTCACCTCAATCTCCTGTGCCAGTTCCTGCATGCGCAAATAGAAAAAAGCTCCCTCCACCTCATCCAGATACAATCCCGGCATCCACTGGGTAAATACGGGGTCTGTCAAAAAAGGTTTGCTATGGTTTAAAAACAACATCCCGTACCGACTTAAAGGAATATCCTGAATAGCTGCATCTTTATGACGCAAATTCTCACCGGATTCTTTTGCAACTTTTTTAATAAAGTCTTTCACACTGAGATTTTTTTCCACCGTAACACGACTGCTCAGGGGCTTTAAAAAAGGTCCGATGATGCCCCATTGTTCCAGCGTATTTCGATCTGTGGATACGTAGGAAATCACATTGTCCTCTTTTCCAAAGACTTCATAGATAGTTAAATGATAGGCAGCCATTAAAAGGTTTCCTAACGTACTTCTTAAAGCTCTTGCCTTTGTTACAATCTCCTGTTTTGGAAGATACACACATACATTTTCATCTTCAAAGGCCCTGGTATCACTTTTTTTCTCATAGGGCAAAAGTGCAAATCCCTTCAGGTGTTCCTTCCAGTACAGGGCATCCTGCCGCGCTTTTTCCCTATGCTGCTCTGTATCCAGAGACCGCATATAGTCCATCATACTTTTTGTGGAAACTCCACCTTCTATCACCGTATCCCTGTAAGCTCCAAGCAGTTTCATCAAAGCCACTCCAATGGAATGGCCGTCGCTGACATATCGATCCAGATAGGCTGCCAAAAAGTATTCCTCAGGCTCTATTTCAAACAGTTCCACAAAAAAGGGACTGTATGAAAACCGATCACGCACCCAAGAAGACTGCTTAAGCACATGATTTTTTGCAAACCTGAGCTTTTCCTCAGGTTTTTCTCCTTCTGCCTTCAGCAGATGCACTTCCTCCCCTATGTTGGGATCAAAGCCATAGGCAAAACCGTTTTCATCCTGCACAAGGTGCATATGAAAGCAATCAATTTCCCTGTATAATGACTTCACACATTCATTGAGTTTAGCAACATCCACATTCTCATGAATCAAAACTCCATAGGACACATAACTGTTGAGGCCGGATATTTTTTGTCCGTCCAGTAACTCTGTGCCCTCCACACAGAATTTTGAATAATCAAGCAATCTATTCTCCATGTTCCATCGCCTCTTCTATCAAACCTGCAATTTCTGCAATATCAGGATTATTTAAAATATCAAAGACCTGAACTTCCACGCCATAATTTTCATGAATCCAGGCTGCCAGCTTCATGGCTGAAATGGAATCTCCACCTATGCTGTAAAAGTCGTCTTCCGCCGTAATATCATCGTCATCAAAAATTTCTTTTAACGCCTGTACCAGTTTTTCCGTCAAGCCACCGGCGCTTTTTTTGCTTTCTTTCACCGCTTCTTTTTCATGATTCTGAAGAAGGGAAGCAATTTTTTTACGATCTACTTTGCCGTTTCGTGTTATTGGAAAGCTTTCCACCCTAAGGAATTTTTGCGGAACCATGTAAGATTGCAAAGAAATGGCCAACTTCTCCTTTAATTCTTTCTCGTTGATTTCTTCATCACCTATGTAGACTGCCGCCAGCTTTCCGGATTCCTCATCCTTAACCACCACACAGTTCGCAATTTCATCAAAGGTTTTCATAACGTTCTCAATTCCCGTTAATTCGATACGCTTTCCGTTGATCTTAATCTGATAATCATCACGTCCAAGAATCTTAATTTCCCCATTCGGAAGATACAATCCCAAATCTCCGGTATTATATACCCGTTTTCCCCGGTATGTGGTAAAACGAAGCTGATTTTCTTTTTCATTTCCAAGATATCCGGCGCTGACGCAGCAACCTGCCACATGCATTACTCCGGGTACCCCTACAGGGCAAAGATCGTGTTGCTTATTTAAAATATAATAGGAGGTATTTGGAAATGGTGTACCGTAAGGAATATACTCACCTTCTTCTTCCTCTTTTGTCACTTTGTGGGAAATGTTCCAAAGGGTTGTCTCCGTTGGACCACCCACACTGAACACGGAAATTTCCTTGTTGTATTCATGAATCTTTTTCACTAAGGAGGTACTTACAAAGTCTCCTCCCATAACCACAGTTTTTAATTCTGCCATGGCAGCTATAACTTTTTCCCCATCAAACAGAGTAAGCATCTCCATAAATGCCGGTACCGAATTCCAGAAGTTTACCCGGAAGTCCTTCATCAACTGATACCAGTGTTTCGGCTCCTTTTTTAATTCCTCACTTGGCATCACCACACTGCCGCCCACGTAGAGCGATCCATAGATATCAAACAATGACATATCATGGCAAAATGCAGTCACTGCAAGCGCCACCGGTGTGTAATCTATTTCCAGCCTTTGAAAACTGTAAAACAAGCAGTTTGCCAGAGATTTATGAAGAATGGATACACTTTTTGGCACTCCAGTGGTACCGGAGGTATTAATAATCACAGCTTCTTCCTCCGGTGATGGATGTGCTGTTAAGAAGTCCTTCTTCGTTTCCTTTAAAAAAACTTCTTCTGTCAGCATCATAATTTTATATTTTTTCGGCAAACGACTTACATCATGGTCACCAAGTACCACCACCGCCTCAGCCTCAATCTGATCCAAACATTGGATCCATGTCTGACACGGAAGTTCCGTTTCCAATGGCATATAGGAAATGCCGGCACACATACAGGCAACGGAAACCACCACCTGCTCCACGGATTTATCCATTAAAAGAGCGATTCTCTTTGGACGGTGTCCCACCACATTTTCAAGACTTGCAATAAAACTGTTGGCCCGGCAAGATAACTCCTGATATGTGATGCTCTCTTCCATAGAACTGACCGCCATATGGCCGGAATATTTATTAAAGTTCTCTTTAATAACTTCACTAATCATTTTTATTTCAGATGTTTCCGGTTTTTCATCCAAAACGGCTTTTTCCTCGATCAACGCCTGATCTTTCTTTGAAACCTCCACGGTTTTCATCCGGCAGATAGCATCTTCCTTCTCTGCAATCTTCTGCAACGTTTCCATGAAACACTGTGCAATCCCCTCTGCCACGTCCTTTGAAATCAGGTTCTTTTCGTAGTTCATAAGGAACACTTTTTTCGTTGCCAAATCTGTTAAAAGCACCTCAATAAAGTTCTGAGTGGTATAAGTTCTTACATACTGTTTCTTAAAATGTTTTCCTTCGTTGACCGGTGCGCCAATGGTGCTGGTAAAGGTGATTGGTGCAGGTATATCCGCTCCGATTTTCTTTTGAAACAGCTTTAATATATCCGTTCCCAAATAGCTGCCATGCTCACGACAGTCAAACAAGGCCTCCTGGGTTGCCTGTGCCATTTCCTCCATGGTCGCCCCTTCCTCATCCCGAATCGGTACAAAGGTAAAATTACTGAAAAGGCCCACAGTATGCTCAAGATTTTTCACTCCGTCATCTCTTAAAGCCATTGGTACGTTCAAAAAGAAGGAGTGGTTCTTACTGTAAAGACTGAGCACCTTTCCAAATACAGACAAAAGCAAGGCAAACGGTGTTACCATATGCTTTTTGGATATGGTTGCCAAGGTTTCATAAAGCTCATTTGGAATGGTTTTTACAATCTGCTCAGTCCCTGTATCCGTCACCTTTTCCGGGCGCATCAAAAGAGGAATGTAAGGTCTGACTGACACGGTATCAATGAACTGTTCCCAGTATTTCTCATCTTCCATGTATTCTTCGCTGTTTTTCAGTTCACTTAAAAAGGCCTGATAATCCTCATATTTTGCGCAAGATGAAGGCTCCTTCCCATCATAGATGTTTTCCATCTCTTCAATTAAGATTTCAAGGCCCTCTCCATCAGATACCACACCATCGTAGGTCACATGAATAATGGCCTTTCGGCTTGGAAGCACACTGACGGCAAAAGCAATCAATGGCGCTTTTGTCACATCAAATTCCATTTGGTACTGCTTTTCACGGTTTTTCAAAACGGCTTCCATAGCCTCTTTTTCACTCAACCCCTGAAGGTCGTACTCTTTGATTTTTATTTCCACATCATTGCATACAGAGAATTTGTTATCATCTCCAAAAGATGCTCTAAAAAAAGGCTGAGCTTTCACCAGCTTCTTCACGGTGTTTCGAAATTTTACCGGATCGTAGTCCTCACATTCCAATTCAAAGTAGGCCTTGGAACCGTGACCTCCCATAACCACTTCATCTTTTCGTCCCACATAGACAGTACGCAGCATGTCACTCATAAGGTAGGTTTTTGACTGTTCTTTTTCATTGTCATCAAACAACGCCGCCATTTTTCTTACGGTACAGTTTTTATATAAATCTTTCAGGGAAATCTTTTTTCCCATGGTCTTCTTAATCTGCATCTGCAACTTGGTAAACTCAAAAGATCCTCCGCCAAGTTCCAAAAAGGATTCATCCAGTTCGCAGTCCTTTATCTTTAGAATTGTACAAAATAATTCTTTTACCTGTTGTTCTCTTTCCATTTTTCAACCTCTTTTTTAGACTAATTCTTTTACTTTCTCCATATAACAATCCGCGATTTCTTCCACATAAGAACGTAAAAACATCTCCTTTGGATACACAATGCTGATGTATAAACAATCATCCACCAGAAAACTCTGCACATCCAACCACACCTGAGGGGTCTGGGAGATCATATAGGATAAAATTCCAATATTTTCCTCAAACAAGGTGGTCACCAAAGGGTGATCCATAACTGGAGAAAATACCACCGGTGCAATGTTTTTGACTTTCGGATATTTTTTCCCGATCATGCGTCGAACCTTCCCATGGGAAAATCCTTGAAACTCCATGTAACGCCGGTAGATTTCCAGGTTTTTGTCATACTCCTTTGTCATTGGCATCAGCTTAATGTCGGTAAAATCCCCTACCGCCTTCCATTCGTTTTCGTTTCTGTAAAAGCAGGGATAGTTTAAAACCAGGCTCTCTTCTCCGGTGATCTCACACAGCCCTTTTGCAAAGGCTGCCATTAAGTTTCCATCATTTAGTTTCGATTTAATTTCAATTCCATTTATCCATCTATCAACTGATTTATAATGACATTTCGTAAGTTCCTCCGGAGTTTTCAAAATCTTCAATCCGGATTCCGGTACATAATGCTCCAGGTCCTGTGTAATGATTTCTTTTGCCCGTCCCCCGGTTGTTGAAGCCTGTTTTTTACGAAGTTCCATCAGGCTATCACTGTCTGCTGTGTCCGGCGATTCACCCGCATAAAGTTGTGCCAGCTCATCCAAAATCAAAACAAAACTCTTCACATCCCCTGCAATAAGACTCCAATCAAAGACTAAAATGTCGTACTCCTTTTCCGTAATCAAATACCACAGACCGCAACACTCTCCCTCTTTCGTGTTGCAATTTCTGCTCTCTATGCTATTACGAAATTCCAGGGGATCTTTTCCTCTGTAATCAAGAACCTTCATGTTGGCGCAGTCCGGAAGTTCCTTCATTTCTTCCACCACTCCGTCTTTGTAATAGCACCTCAGTTCCTTATGCAGGTAAAAAAGCCTTTTCCACGCCTCTGCCAATTTTTCCAAATCCGGTCCTTTACAATGAAATTCAAAATAGGCATGACATCCCACCCCGCCAAGGGGCATATCCTCTTTTTGACCTGCAATGTAGGCGCATTGTGTATCTGTCATAAACTTCATGGCTTATTCTCCTGTAAATACCTTTGCTATTTTTTTCTTGTCCACCTTACCTACAGCCGTCAGTGGAAACGTTTTCATGGTAAGCACCTTATCCGGCCACTTATATTTTGCAACGCCCTGTTGCTTTAAAAACTCCTGCATTTCCTTTAGGCTGATTTCGCCATCTTCCGTAATTACCGCGGCCAGCACCAGATTTCCAAGTTCCTGATCCGGAATTCCAACCACGCTGCAGTCTTTAATCACATTTGATTTACGGATACAGTTTTCCAGCTCCGAAGGCATAATTTTTTCGCCGCCCTTATTGATTTGCTCTACGCAACGACCCATTAAGGTTAGCTCATAACGCTCGTTTAACACCGCCAAATCACCGGTTTTGTAATACCCATCAGAGGTAAAAGCAGTTTCATTGGCCGTAGGGTTTTTATAATAACCGGAAATCGTGTAAGGCCCCTTGGTAACCATGGCACCCTTTTTCCCCGGCGGTAAAACATTTCCATCCTCATCCAAAATCAGTATCTCATCGTATGGGGAGATGGGTATCCCCTGCTTTCCGCTGTCTTTTGTCAGCCGATCACTTGGACGATAACAGGTATTCAAACCTTCTGCCGTGCCGTAAATCTGAAGCAACGTACAACCAAGTACATCTTCTGCTTTATCTTCGATTTCCTTAGGCAGCATGGCACCTCCGGTCATTACAAATCGAAGGGAGGAAATATCCTCCTCCTGATCTTCCATTCTGTAATTGATGCACATGCCAAGTACCGCAGGCACCATGGCCGTATAGGTTACCTGATAGGTTTCCACATTTTCAAAAATTTCCATAGGAGATACGGTATCTGTCATTACCACCGTTCCACCATAGTAAAGGGTTCCAAGAATTCCCGGATTTCCCAGGGTAAAATTGTGAGACGCCGGAAGCACCGAAAGGAACACATCCTTTTTGGACAGTTCGCAGCGCTCACCAATGACGATATTGTCATATATATAATCTCCGTGAGTCCTTGGGATCATCTTTGGAATTCCTGTGGTTCCACCGGACAAAAGCAACATGGCCATGTCCTTGTAGGTTGGCTTTTCATAATCTGAGAGTTTTCTCATTTCATGCATTTCTCTGGTGATATCCGCTCCAAACATCAGGGTTTTTAAGGAACTGTGGCTCTTTGCCACTTCTTTTGCCACCTGTTCACATCCTCTATGACAAAAAGTATCCATGCACAAATACCCTTTTGCCTCACTAAGGTCACATATGGCTCCGATTTCATAAACACCGTGGGCCGGAAGGGTCATCACCGGAACAATGCCGCCCTTATATAGGGCAAACAGAGAAACCAGCATCTCAAGGCTGTTTGGAATCTGCATAATCACAATGTCCCCTTTTTTTAGCCCTTGCTCCAAAAGATATCCAAGCAGGTTATCCGACATTTTATCCAACTGCTCGTAGGTAATTTCTTCCTCTTCCCCGATGGCTGCCACCCTGTCACCATACTTTTCTACCAATTCTTTTATCAGATCACCATAAGTGATGGACCGCCATCCCTCACAGTCTTCCTGTACTCCGTTGTACTTCTTTTTTTCAAACATCATCCTACCTCTACTCTCTTATGCTCTTTAAACTATCGCTCATATTCACACGTTTTACCTTTCTACTCAGCATTCCAAGGGAAATTCCATAGGCCAAAACAATTCCTCCCACAAATATGAGAAGTCCCTCACGGCTGATAAATGCAGGAACCTGGGCCTGGAATGTGGCGGTGGAATAATCAAAATATGCATAGGTAATGTAATAACCAAACACCAATGCCAGAACAATTCCAATAGGCACCAAAACATGATAAATGTGAATGGTAATACGATTAATCTCTCTATCCTTATAGCCCAACACCTTTAGCATGGATATGGTAACGGCGTTTTCTTCAATCAGCATATTTACCATAAGGTAAATACAAACCACACAAATCACCGCGCCAAAAATCACCATGAGATAAATCAAGCCTTTCATTCCGGAAATGACGTTCTGAATCATGTCCTTCATGGTCTGTTTTTTAATGGTGGTATTCACCAGATCCTCATCAAGCTCCAGTTTTTGGTCAGCCATGATCACGTTGTACATGCCCTCATCTATATCAAGCAATTCTTCCACCGTTTCTCTGTCGGAATAAATCACTGACTGCGCTTTGTTATTGATGATGCCGTCAATTTTTATCTTGTACCTTTTTAGCGAAGTGGTATCCATCACCGTAAAGGTGTCACCTTTTTTCACCCCAAAAATAGCAGACGCCATGGAGGAAATGTAATATTTTCCGTGAAGATCGGCTTTTTTCCCTCCTGTAGTCTTTATATTTACGTACCGGGTGTCATCCTCAAGCCCCATAAGCATTACGTTGTTCTCGCTGTTTTTCACCTCAAAGGTGGTTGACAGTGCCTTTTCTCCACCATTGTCCTTATCATCAGTAAGATTGTTGAGAACATATTCATATTTGAAGGTTCCGATTTCATCGATAATATTGTCCTCATAGTTCTGACAGGAATCATTCATCATCAATCCCACAGCCATAATCAATCCGCTGACAAGAATTCCAAGAATGGCCACCATGGTTCTTCCGAAGTTGTTAAAAAGAGCTCGGATACGGAACTTCCGCTTAAAATTCATATTACTTTTTACCAGCATATGACTTTCTTTCCCTCTGATGCTGCGCCCACTGAGCATATCCGTAACGTTCATTCTCAGCATTTTAAATACGGTCCACATGGCGGTAATCACGTAGCATACCACCGGAAGCACCATGGCCGGTAAAATATTTAATGGATTGATACTATAGTGAATTGGCAATTCCTCCAACTTAAAGAAAAATGCCTTGGACATAGGTTCCACCAGGCCATAGGAAATAACCAGGCCCAAAACCTCGCCCACAATTCCCGGAATCAAAGCATACCAGGTATAGTGGAGAGCTATCTCACTTTTTCGATAACCAAGTGCCGTTAAAGTTCCGATATGCTTTTTCTCAGATCTGACCTTTCTTCCAAGCACTACTGCAATCACTGCAATCACCAGTACCAGCAACGCCGGTAAAATGGCTCCGGTTATCAACTCATACTGAATAATGGTGTTCTTTGGAGTGGAAATTCGATGGTTGGTCTCTGCGGTCATATACGAAAGGGTGGTATATTCCTTATCCAGGTGCTTACGAAACGCTTCCCGGTTGTCCTTTTCATAGGTCACAGAATAATAAAAGCTGCTATCCTCAAGGTCGTCCATTTCTCCCCTAGCCACAAAACCGATTCCGAATTCCTCTGCCCGATGAAAGCTGTCTGACTGATTTTCTATCATATATAGGTAATCCGGGCGCTCTGCAAATCCCACTACCCGGTATTTTTTCCCATTCAGCTTCACCTTATCACCGATTTCAATGTGATTGGCATCTGCGAAACATTTTGAGAGAGAAATCTCATCTTTTTCCTTTGGGGCATTTCCTTTTACCACAAGGGCCTTATTAATCTTGTCCGTAAAAGTAAAAAGTCGAAGAGTGTAATCCTTTTCTTCCGTATCAAAAAATCGTTGTTTTTCAATGGAGACATGATAGTCTTCCTGCATTTCTCCAATATCCTCCTTGGAAATTGGCATCAAGGTGGTAAACTGTCCGTCCTCCACCTGATTTTTATCAAACAGGTCATTTACAAACTGTTGCTCACACAATACTGCAGATGAGAATAAAAGGTACATCAACACTGTGACACAGGTTAAAAAACCCAGGCAGATGTAAAAGGCCAGACTGTTTTTAAAGTTTCTTTTGTATCTATGGTTTAGCTTTTTCATACTTCGATCATCTCCGCTGAAATCTTATTTTGGTTTTTCTCGTTTAATACCACCTTGCCATCTTTGATTCGAATAATCCGATCCGCCATAAGACGAATATCTTCGTTATGGGTAATAATAATAATGGTGGTCTTAAATTCCTTGTTTACTTTTTCAATATACTTCAGCACCGCTGCAGAAGACTTGGAATCCAGGGCTCCTGTCAACTCATCGCAAAGAAGAATCTTTGGATTTTTAATCAACGCTCTTCCTATGGCAGTTCTTTGCTGTTGTCCTCCGGACAACTCTCTTGGAAAACGATATTTATACTCTTCAATTCCAAGCGCCTTCATAATCTCTGTAGCATCCAGTGCCTTGTTTGAAATATCCGAAACCACTTCAATGTTTTCCCTAACTGTCAAATCCGGAATCAGGTTGTAAAACTGAAATACAAAACCAACGTCACTTCGTCGATACTCGGTGAGTTGCTTGGCGCTCAGGCCGGTGATTTCTTTTCCGTCGATTTTTACACTTCCATCATCCAGATGGTCCAGTCCACCTAAAATATTGAGCAAGGTACTTTTACCGGAACCGGATGGACCCAAAATAACGCATACCTCACCTTTTTCAATTTCCAGCTCCGCAGAATTTAAGGCGTACACTGTTGCGTCGCCTTTGCCGTATTTTTTTACCGCATTCTTTACTTCTATA
>JAILCP010000078.1 GCA_024680055.1 Lachnospiraceae bacterium
GAGAAGATAGCAGATGCTTTGGTAAATGGTAAGATGCTGAATCTGGTGGACGGAGAGTATGAATATGTGGAAGATGCGGAATATGGATGTTGCAGGAACATTGTCAAGGCAACGACCAGAATCGGATCAATGAAAGATGTAAAGGAGAATAAGACTATGAAGATTGCAGTTACTTATGATGAAACAACAGGAGAAGTTTTCCAGCATTTTGGAAAGACAGAGAATTTTAAGGTTTACCAGGTGGAAGATGGAAAGATCGTATCCGGTGAAGTGGTAAGTACCAATGGCGAAGGCCACGGAGCCCTTGCAGGAGTGCTTCAGGGATTACAGGCAGAAGTACTTATTTGCGGAGGAATTGGCGGTGGAGCACAGTCTGCACTTGCGGAAATCGGCATTAAGTTGTATGGTGGAGTTACAGGTAACTGTGATGATGCAGTGGAAGCTTTTGTTGCAGGCAATCTGAAATATCAGGAAGATGTGAAATGTGACCACCATGGAGAGCATCATCACCATGAAGGAGGTTGTGGACATAGTTGTTCACACTAATAGTTGGGCCGGGAGGTAAGACGTATGAATTACTTTAAATGTCACAAGATTAGCGCCGTCGTTATGTTCATTGCTGCAGTGTTATGCATGTGGAGCGGACATAAGATGACTGCAAAATAACGGGAATAAGACCGGAAAGAAAAAGCGAGTTTTGTAACACCGTGGTGTTTTACAAAACTCGCTTGTTGTTTAAGGGAATACGAAAACGTTTAATATTAATCGTGAGCGTTCATCCATTTAATTAATTCTACGCAGTAATCATCATGTCTGTCAACAAATGTGGTATGTCTTGCACGCTCCCAAAGAATCCATTTAGAATCCGGAATTTCGTCATACATTGTCTTTGCAACAAGTGGAGAACAAAGATCGGAAATACCGCTGCAGATTAAGGATGGAATCTTAATCTCATGAAGTCTGTCAATGTACTCATAATCTCTTAAAGTACCGGTTGGCGCGAACTCGTTAGGTCCCCATCCTTCCACATAAGATTCACTACCTGTTTTCTTAGGTCTCTTGCAGCACTCCGGAAGTTCTTCCTGACTTAACCAGTAGTTGCAATATCTGTCCATATACTCGGTTACAGCTCTGTCATAAGCTTCTCCGGTGTAATCTCCGGTAGAAAGAGCTTTGTTGATTGCTTCCTGCATATCTTCCGGCATCATCTTAATTCTACGAAGTCCTTCTCTTTCCCAAAGAGAGCTGCTTGGATGTCCACTGGAAATAATAAAGCTCTTAACGCCCTTAGGATCATAGTCGCAAGCGTAAATAATCTGCATCATACCGCCCCAGGACTGTCCGATAATATGGCACTCATCCAATCCTAAATGCTCTCTTAATGCAATCAGCTCTTCCATCCAAACTTCTTTGGTCCAAAGTTCTTTATGTCCATCCAGATATGAATTTCCACATCCGATCTGGTCGTACATAACAACCATACGATCATCATCATCTGCGATGTTATCTAATACTTCAAAGTAATTGTGGGTTGAACCAGGTCCACCGTGTAAACAAATCAATGGAGCCTTTCCGTTACCTTTCTTGTCCTCGCCTACAATTCTATAGTATGTCTTATACTCACGAAACGGCATATAGCCTTCAGTTATCTTTGCCATTATAATTACCTCCTAATACGTTTTAGCTTTATAACCTACCAAAGTCTAGTATATAAGACTTGGGTACAAAAATGTAAACAAAAAAAAGAAAGTTGATTGTGAAAAGATTATAAAAACACTGCGAATAGAAACACATTTAAAAATATTTAAAAATTGATAGATAATAGGAAAGAAAGCAAAAGGTTTTTTGGGGAAAAATCCGGAATTGAGGTTGACGAAACCGCCGGAACATGGTAACTTACAGAAAGAAAACCCACTAAAACAGTAGGAAAAATGAAGAAACTGTAAAAAGCAGCATATATGGAGAAGGACTATGAAAATATCTACAAAAGGAAGATACGGACTTCGAGCCATGATTGATTTGGCCAAACACAGCCAGGCCGGAGAGACGGTTTGCGTACAGAGTATATCCCAGCGACAGAATATTTCCGAGAGCTATTTGGAGCAGTTGGTTCGTTTGTTAAAGAAAGCAGATTTAATCACCAGCGTACGAGGCGCAGGTGGGGGATATCAGCTTGCAAAGGATGCATCCCTTATATCGGTAGGAGATGTGCTGAGAGCCTGCGAAGGAGATATTAAAGTGGTGAGCTGCGGTGATGATACCCATGATGCAGCCTGTGATCAGGCAGAGCGTTGTGTGACCAGAATTGTATGGCAGTCTGTGAATAAGGCCATAGAAGAGGC
>JAILCP010000011.1 GCA_024680055.1 Lachnospiraceae bacterium
GCCATGGCAATCATAATGGTTCCGATAATAATGGTCCACACTATCTGGGAAGAGCTAAAATAAGGAGCCATCAAACGACTGGCACCAAGTTCCACTGCCATCACCGACATACCGGAAAAGAATTCCGTCAAATATAAGTAATATTTGTTCTTTAAAATTGGTCTATTCATAGGTACCCTCATAAACTTTCCTTTTATTCGAAATAAGGGAGTGCTTTCACACTCCCTCATCTTTTCTTAATTTTGTTCCTGCATCTTACTTAATTTGGCTGCCTGATCTGCTGCAATACATGCATCAATGATTTCCTGAATGTCTCCGTTCATAATCTTATCAAGCTTATACAATGTAAGGTTAATTCTATGGTCGGTTACACGTCCCTGCGGGAAGTTATAGGTACGAATCTTTTCAGAACGATCACCTGTACCAACCTGACTACGACGCATTTCCGCCTCTGCATCATGGGCCTTTTGCTGTTCAATATCATACAGTTTTGCACGAAGTAAAGCATAGGCCTTGTTCTTATTCTGTAACTGAGATTTTTCCGTCTGGCTGTAAATAACAATTCCAGTTGGAATATGTGTTAAACGCACTGCGGAGTCTGTGGTGTTGACACACTGACCACCGTTTCCGGAAGCACGCATAACATCAATCTTAATATCTTTTTCATCAATGACCACATCCACATCTTCTGCTTCCGGCATCACTGCCACGGTAATAGTGGAAGTATGAATACGTCCGCCGGACTCTGTTTCCGGAACACGCTGTACACGATGTACACCGCTTTCGTATTTCATTTTGGAATATACGCTTTGTCCGCTGAGCATAAAGGTTACTTCCTTCATACCGCCGATTCCGATTTCATCACTGCTGACCATTTCCACTTTCCAGTGCTGGCTCTCTGCATAGTGTACGTACATACGATAGATTTCCGCAGCAAAAAGCGCAGACTCATCTCCACCTGCACCGGCACGAATTTCCACAATAACATTCTTGTCGTCATTTGGGTCTTTTGGAAGTAATAATACCTTTAACTTTTCCTCTAAGGTTTCAATACGCTTCTTGGCATCGTTTAATTCCTCTTTGGCCATTTCGCGCATTTCCTCATCGCTTTCCTCATCTAACATTGCAAGGGAATCCTGCTCATCCTGTTTTGCCTGCTTGTATTCTCTATAGGCTTCGGCAATTGGTGTAAGCTCCGCCTGTTCCTTCATTAAAGCTTGAAAACGTTTGGTATCGTTTGCTACATCAGGCTCACTTAAATCCCTTAAAACTTCCTCTAATCGAATCAATATGGCGTCTAACTTGTCAAACATGATACTTATCTTCCTTTCTTTCCAATGACCACCCGATCAAGGCCGGCCAAATCTTTCTTTACATAAATATGTTCAAATCCGGCGTCTTTCAATAACCCGGATACTTCTTTTCCCTGGTCATAACCGATTTCAAAGCATATCCATCCCTGTTGGTTTAAATGGTTCTTGCTTTGCTCTATAATTTTTCGGTAAAAATACAATCCATCCTCTTTTCCATCCAAGGCACTATAAGGTTCATGGAGCTTCACCTCACGGTCAAGGCTTTCAATCACACCGCTTGGAATGTATGGCGGATTCGAAACGATTATATCATATCTTTCACCGATTTCATCAAATAAATCCGATAAAACAAAGGTAACCTCTGCTTTATTATTTTTTGCATTTTCTTTTGCCACCAAAAGGGCCGGTTCTGAAACGTCACTTCCTGTGGCCAAAATGTCCGGTTTCATACATTTCAGTGAAACAATAATGCACCCGGATCCGGTACACATGTCAAGTACACGGCAGTTTCCATGGATTAATTTTAACACCTCTTCCACCAGCACTTCCGTGTCATAGCGAGGTATTAACACATCCTCCGTCACGTGAAAATCATATCCCATAAAACATTGTACACCGGTGATGTACTGCAGGGGAATATGCTGTTTTCGCTTTTCTATGGATTCCTTGTACTGTTTTTCTAAAGGTTCTTCCACCAAATCCTTACTGACTAAAAAATAAGTGGTACGATTCACCCCGGTGACCATTTCCAAAAGGGTAAAAGCATCTCCTTTTGCATTTTCAATGTCACAACGCTCCAGCTGCTCTTCTCCATAGGTTAAAAGTTCTTCGTAATTCATTTATAACTCTTTTCTAAAAAGGTTTTCCAATCAAAGACGGCTTCCACTGAGGCAATTCCAACCTCAATCATATCATCCAAAGGCTCCCTTGTGGTTACTTTCTGCAGGGCAAGCCCGGGTTTACTCAGTAAATTCACCAATCTATTGTCGCTTCTGCCGGCCAGCTTTATAAATTCATAAGAAACTCCGGCAATCAAAGGAATACAAACCAGTCGAAGCACCAATCGTAAAACCGGTGATTCCACTCGAATAAAAACGAAAAAGATCACACTGACAATCATTACAAACAAAAGAAAACTGGTTCCGCAACGTTTATGCAGTCTGGAGCTTTTTTTAACGTTTTCAACGTTCAATTCCATTCCATGCTCAATACAATTGATGCATTTATGTTCTGCCCCGTGATACATGAACACCCTTTGAATATCTTCCAGTTTGGAAATCAACGTAATATAGCCAAAAAAAATCAGCAACCGCAATATTCCTTCCACCAGCGATAAAAGTGCCACGTTGTGAATCACCCTTCCAAATCCAAGGGATATTAAATAGGGTGTAATCATAAAAATTACAATGGCCATAACCACGGAAAGTACCATGGTTCCTGCCAAAAGTCTCTTTTCTTTCTTTGGATCTGTCTCTTTCTCTTCCTCGTCTTCCTCAAAAAAAGATGCAGAATAAGTCAACGACTTCATTCCCACAGACAAGGAGGTAAAAAACGCGTATACCCCTCTTACAATGGGAATCTTCATAATTTCAGGGTTGGTCACACCATTGTGAAATACCTTCACATCTATGCCCCCCTG
The DNA here is from genome assembly GCA_024680055.1 of Lachnospiraceae bacterium. GTDB lineage: Bacteria > Bacillota > Clostridia > Lachnospirales > Lachnospiraceae > XBB1006. Next base: position 2,953 of record JAILCP010000011.1, read on the forward strand.
AGGTGTTCTTACAGCAACGGCGTAGGTTTCCTGATTTTTCATCATAACCCCTTCCATAACTGCCTGTCCTCCAATATTTGAGGATTTCATGTGACGCACCTTCTTTCCTGCCAAAGTCTTTTTAACTTAAAATGGGTTGAGGTAAAACCTCAACCCTAATAAAAATCTTATTACTCAGCTTTAATACCGTATTTCTTATTGAACTGATCAATACGTCCACGAGCTTTTGTAGCTTTCTGCTGTCCTGTATAGAAAGGATGGCATTTTGAACAAATTTCTACGTGGATGTTCTCTTTTGTAGAACCTGTAGTGAATGTGTTTCCGCAGTTACAGGTAACGGTTGCCTGATAATATGCTGGATGGATTCCTTCTCTCATGTTTTCACCTCACAAAACTATATTTAAAAATTTTTTATCCCGAATCTTCTGATTTGCACTCTGCAAACAGCTTACTTATTGTAACATAGGATTTTCTCTTATGCAAGAGCTTTTCCCTACTTTTTAAAGAATTCGTTTATGAATAATATCTCTTACCACATCCTGGTTGGTTTTTGTGTTGGCAAAAATACGAATCACCGTTTCTGCCACAGTATCTGCCTTCACTCCGTTTAAGCCACGGCGCATAATTTCCATAGCAGCCTGTTCATTTTTGGACAACAGTAAATCGTCTCTTCTTGTTCCTGATTTTACAATATCGATGGCCGGGAAGATACGTTTTTCCGATAACTTGCGGTCAAGTACCAGCTCCATGTTACCGGTTCCCTTAAACTCCTCAAATACCACATCGTCCATTTTACTTCCGGTATCCACAAGTGCAGTGGCAAGAACGGTTAAGCTTCCGCCCTCTCTCATGTTTCTGGCTGCACCAAAGAATTTTTTCGGCATATGAAGTGCTGCCGGATCAAGACCACCGGTTAAGGTTCTTCCACTTGGTGGAACGGTAAGGTTATAGGCCCTTGTTAAACGGGTAATACTGTCAAGAAGAATCACCACATCATTTCCGTGTTCCACAAGACGTTTTCCTCTTTCCAATACCATTTCCGCCACTCGCTTATGGTGTTCCGGCAATTCATCAAAGGTAGAATAAATCACTTCCACATTTCTTCCCTTGATGGCTTCCTTCATATCTGTTACTTCCTCCGGACGCTCATCGATTAAAAGAATAATGAGATACATGTTTGGATCGTTTCTCAATAATGACTTGGCTGTTTCTTTCAACAGGGTTGTCTTTCCTGCCTTTGGCGGGGAAACAATCATTCCACGCTGGCCTTTTCCGATTGGGGCAATCAAATCCACCACACGCATGGCTGTGGAGCAGCCACTGCATTCCAGCGGTAATCTCTCATCCGGGAAAATCGGTGTCAATTCCTCAAATGCAGGACGCTTGATACTGTTTTCCGGAAGTTCATCGTTGACACTTAACAAATAAAGAAGTGCGGAATACTTTTCTCCCTGGTTTGGAATTCTAATTTTACCCTTAATGCGATCTCCTGTTTTCAAATGGAATCTTCTTATTAAGGAAGGGGCCACATATACGTCCACCTCTCCCGGCAAAAAATTATCGCTTCGAATAAATCCGTATCCCTCTCCAATGACCTCCAAAATTCCACAGGCTACTTTTCCTGTATCAAGGGCATTGACTTCGTCAGACAATTTTGCCTTCAGTTCCTTATCCCTTGCCGCCTCTTCCGGAGTCATTCTATAATTAGGAATCTTTACATGATGATTGTCATTGTGACTTTCATTACGATTCTCGTTACGTTTTTCCTGTGTCGCTTCGGCTGATTTTGTCTGGCCCTTTGCAGAAGGTAATTCCGTAACGCCCTCTTCCGCATCTTTTTTTAACATTGTTTCAATCAGCTCTGCTTTTTTCAGTCCCGTCGTTTTAATTCCGCGATGGGAAGCAATGGCTTTTAAATCAGCCAAACGGAGACTCTCATACTTTTCCCTCATCATATTAACTTTGTGCTCCTTTTTCAATGGGTAATTTCGTCAGAATCGACTCGTATCTTTTATCAGATTTTATAACACAATTTACCTAATTATAACGCTTATAAAAAAATAATCAACCCCCTTTTTTTCTTCCTTGACTTGCAAAAATCTAGTGTTATAATACTTTAGTTAATAAAAATGTAAAGGGGAAATAAGAAATGGATAACTATTCATATCTACTGTACCTTGCCATTATTTTGGCATCCACAAAAGTATTTGGTTTGGCATCTGAGAAAATTCATATGCCACAGGTTGTGGGAGCGCTTTTGGCAGGTATTATTTTAGGACCTAGCGGATTTGGCGTATTGCATTCTACCGACTTTTTAACAAAGGTCGCTGAAATTGGTGTCATTATGTTAATGTTCACCGCAGGAATTGATACAGACCTTGAGGAATTAAAGCACACCGGCTTGCATGCATTTGTCGTAGCCTGCATGGGAGTTCTGGTACCGCTTGTTATGTGCGGCGGTGTTTATATGATTTTCTTCCGCCAGGATTTTACTACTTATAATGTATTAAAGGCTTCCTTTGTTGGATCTGTATTCGCTGCAACATCTGTGGGAATCACCGTGGAAACCTTAAATGAAATGGGCAAATTAAAAACCCGAACCGGTACCATTTTGCTTAGTGCCGCGTTGATTGATGATATTATCGGTATCATTGTTTTATCCGTATTAACAGGTTTCTGTTCCGGAGATTCCAGCGTTGGTATCGTTATTATTAAAATTGCACTGTTCTTTGTATTTACAGGGGTGGTTGCTTTTGTTTTCAACAAACTTTTTATGCTGGTATCAAAAGAACACTGGCACAGCCGTCGAGTTGCCATCTGGGCTCTGGCTTTCTGTTTGGTAATGTCTTACTGTGCTGAAAAAATCTTTGGTGTAGCCGATATTACCGGTGCATTCTTTGCCGGCTTGATTTTATGTAATGTTACAAAATCCCGTCAGTTTGTGGCAAAGAAATTTACCGTTACTTCTTATATGATATTTACACCGGTATTCTTCGCCAGCGTTGGTATGAAAACCAACCTTCGCTCCATGAATGCCAGCATTTTGATATTTGCGGCAATTCTTGTAATCGCTGCAATCATTTCCAAAATCATCGGTTGCGGATTAGGTGCTAAAATGTGTGGTTTATCCACTCACCAGTCTCTAGTCGTTGGTATTGGAATGGTTTCCAGAAGTGAGGTTGCTCTTATGGTTGCGCAAAAAGGAATTGATGCAGGCATGATCAATCCTAACCTTCTTCCGGCAATTATTTTAACCATCATCATTTCTGCTCTTGCCACACCGGTATTGTTAAAACTTGCGATCAACAAGGGCAACGGAGAACTTGAATAACATTACCATCCATGGTAAGATATTTAACATGAAAAAAACAAAAGAAATGATTTATTGGGGAGACAAACCATATGTCTCCCTTGATTATACTTTAAAAACAACCTACGGCCATAAAATATACCGTCTGGCCTTAGATGCAGGCATGACCTGCCCCAACCGAGACGGTACCCTTGGCACCTCGGGATGTATTTTTTGCAGCGCAGGCGGCAGTGGAGATTTTGCATCCAGCAGAAATCTCTCCATCACCGATCAAATTGAAGCAGGCATTGCCTCCATTAGTTCCAAGCGGCCTTGCAAAGACTACATTGCCTATTTCCAGGCTTTTACCAATACCTATGCTCCCCTTCCCTATCTTCGGAAGTTGTATATGGAAGCAATTTCTCACCCTAAGGTGCGAATCATTGCCATCGGTACAAGGCCGGATTGCCTGTCAAAAGAGGTTTTGGAATTGCTTGATGAATGTAATAAGATCAAACCCGTATGGATTGAACTGGGACTTCAGACAATTCATCCGGAAACTGCCCGTTACATTCGAAGAGGCTATGACCTTTCCTGTTTTGAAGAGGCCGTTTGTAATTTACGAAAGCTGAATATCGATGTGATTGTCCATGTGATTTTAGGACTTCCGGGGGAAAGTAAGTCCATGATGCTTAAAACCATTGACTACCTTGGAACGAAGGACATTCAAGGCATTAAATTACAGCTTTTACACGTACTTGAGGGCACAGATTTGGCAAAGGATTTCAGAGAACATCCTTTTACCCTGTTTACCCAGGACGACTACTGTAACTTCATTTGCGATTGTATTGAACATCTGCCCCCTTCCATTACCATTCATCGACTTACCGGGGACGGACCAAAGAAGGACCTTATTGGTCCCACATGGAGTTCAAACAAACGAACCGTACTAAATCAAATTCATAAAACCTTAAAAGAACGTGGTTCCTATCAGGGAAAATATTTAGATCACTAGTTGCTATATGAGAGGAGATTCCATGAATACAGAAACATCAACTTTATACAAACTGATTATTTTATATATGCTGGATAAATCCGAATATCCACTTACCAATTCAGATATCTCCAATCTGATTCTCGATATGGAATATACCAATTATTTTACATTACAGCAGGCAATCAGCGATTTGGAAACTTCGGATTTGATTTCCGCAGAATCCACCACTTCCAATACTACCCTCTATCGAATTACGTCCGGAGGGCAGACAACACTGAACTTTTTTGAAGATAAAATATCCGACGCCATCAAGGAGGATATTCATCGCTACTACGTGGATAACGAAATCGAATTAAAGAAGGATACTTCCGTAACCGCAGACTACTATAAGCTTACCGGACAGCAATACAACGTCCGTTGTCAGATCAAGGATAAAAATATGGTATCCTTTGAACTTTCCTTCCATATCCAAGGAAAAGAACAGGCCGAAGCCGCCTGTAAAAACTGGAAGGAAAAGAACTCGGAAGTCTATGCCTATTTAATGGATATGTTAATTCAGTAATTTAAAATGGACTGTGAAACCTCATTGGTATTTCACAGTCCATTCTTATTTCTTTTTCTTCTTTTTCTTTGATGGTTTCTTCTTTCTTACAGAAAATCCAAAACTTCCCACCTGTTTTCCAAGGGTAAAATATTTTCCGTGAGAATAGGTAATCAACCCTGCATCGTTTAAATGAAAGGTATTATTCTCATCCATCAGAGCAGAATCCACAGTTACATTCACCACCTCTGCAATGAACATATGATGGCTTCCAAGCTCTTCAATTTTCTTAACTTTACATTCAATATTAACCGGACTTTCCGCAATTCCAGGTGTTTTTACCACCTTAGAAGGCAACATGGTCAACCCTGCCGCTTTAAATTTATCAATGTCTCTGCCGGATTTCACTCCGCAAAAATCTGTTGCTTTTACCAGATTCTTTGTGGTTAAATTCACCACAAACTCTCCGCTTTCTTTTATTAGATGGTAAGAGTAACGTTCTTTCCTTACGGAAATGGAAAGCATTGGAGGATTGGTACACACCGTACCTGCCCAGGCCACCGTTATAATATTGGGCTTCTCATCTTCTCCCTGCACACTGACCATCACCACAGGAAGAGGATACAACATGTTTCCCGGTTTAAATTCCACTTTGTCCATTTAAAAAACTCCCATGGAATAAAGAATGAATCCAATCAACACCAATAATGTGATGACAGAGAACCACATGCTGCAGCGTAAGTAGTTCTTTAAAGATTCCATCTGCTTTTCCTGCTCTTTGGCCTTGGCCATATTGGTCATCATCTCATCCAGTACCGCCTGAATGTTACGATAGGTCTTCACATTTTCTGAATGAATCTTCTCCTCGATGGAAGCACTTCTCTTTCCAATGTCCTCTCTGGTTCCTTCAATCAGTTCTGAAATCTCATCGGATTTGGAGAGAATCTGTTCCACATCCTGCTTCAAGGTTTCTTTAATCTCTTCTAACTCCTGGTTCATCCTTATGTTCTCTTCCTCTTTTTCTTTCTCTTTCTCATCTTCTGATGCATCCGCATCTTTTATCATCTCATTCTCGAATATTTCATCATAGGTAGGCAATTTTCTCTTGTTACGCCTTCCAAATAATGCATCAAAAATCCCCATGACTCCTCCAACTTCTTACTTACTATTATAATCTATGCAAATGCAATTCTTACTATATCATTCCTTCAAAGGCAGATGCAATATCAATATTTTTAAATGTTGCTGAATCGGTATAAGTCTTTGTATTGGTAGCTTCATTCTTCGCTGCCACAGACATATAAGATGCATTTACTTCGGTACTGTATGCATAGGATCCTTTTCCGCTAAAAAGATTCTTTACATCTTTTACCTTTGCATTTTTGAATACAGATTCATCCAGTTTTAAGGTACTGTCTTTGTTCACGGTAATACCCACTTTGCCTAAGGTATTTTCATTGGCTGCAGTGGTGTTCTTTAAAGAATTAAATGCAGATGTAATGGCAGAACCATCACTTTCCTTTGCGGCCTTTAATGTGGCATTATAGTTTTTCACAAAATCAGAAACCTGATTCACCATACCTTCCACATCTGCTTGAGACTCCACATTGGTATCCTCAAGTTTATCTGCTGTTGCCGCCAACTGGTCTGCACTGCTTTTAATGGTATTTAATTGCTTTGCTTCCTCTTTGGCCTGCTGGCTTGCTGTTGTTCCGGTTGTTTTCTTTGTTGTATTTGTTGATTCATCTGAAGTCTTCTCCGTTGAGAAATTCTCAAAATATTTTTTGGATACCTTGTAATAGGATCCGTTTTTAATGGAAGCATACTGAGATAAATCAATGTTTAAACTTCCGGATCTACTTGAGCTTGCATTTCCCATTGATGAAAATAATGTACTTACTGAATCTGATGAAATTCCATAAAATGTTGCCATAATATCAACCCCCTTATTCACTAAATATTATCAATTTGCCAATCAATCGGTTCCAATCCATTTTCCGTTAAAAACCGGTTGGCCGTACTAAAATGCTGACATCCGAAAAATCCCCGGTAAGCCGATAAAGGACTTGGATGTGGTGCCATTAAAACCTTATGTTTCGGATTGGTAATCATGCTCTTTTTACTCTGTGCAGGCTTTCCCCAAAGCATGTATACAACGGGTCTGTCCTGTTCATTTACCGCCTTAATGGCTGCGTCGGTAAACTGTTCCCACCCCATCATACGATGGGAGTTTGCTTCGTGAGCTCTTACAGTTAAAACTGTATTTAACATCAGCACTCCCTGCTTTGCCCACTTGATTAAATATCCGTTATTTGGAATAAAACATCCGCAGTCTGTCTGCAATTCCTTGTAGATATTCTGCAAAGAAGGCGGCGTTGCAATTCCCGGTTTCACAGAGAAACTTAATCCGTGAGCCTGTCCCGGTTCATGGTAAGGATCCTGTCCGATCACCACCACCTTTACCTTACTGAGCGGCGTCAAATGAAACGCGCTAAAAAGTTCATCGGACGGTGGAAATACAGTATGATGCTCATACTCACTTTTCACCTTTTGGTATAACTCCTTGTAGTAAGGTTTTGTAAATTCCTGATTTAAATACTCCAACCAATCGTTGTTAATTGCCGCCATTATTTTAAACCAACTTCCTTTAATACTTCATAAATACGTATGGAGTACTTATTTCTGCTTCGAATCTTATAAATTGCAAGGGCATCTTCATAAGATAATTTGAATTTCTTCTTAAGGATCTTCTCTGCCTTGTTTTCCACCTTTGAAAGTTCTGCAGAGAATCCTGTTTCTCCTGCCGCATCAATGGCCGCGTCGTAATGACCGATAACACGTACCAGACAGTCAAGGGCCAATTCATAGCGCTTTGCCTCATTCATGGTCTCATAGGAGTTCATCAATTCCGATATGCTGGCCATAATGGTCACCTTATCCACAAATTCCTGATCTTCCTCCTTCACTTCAAGGCCTGCCAAATTTCCATAAGCAGCTTCGTAATTACCCTGTGCATAATTTTCCTTTGCATTCTTCATTGCCAGCTTCTTATGCACAATGTTACTTGTGAGAATGACACCGGCACAAATGGAAGCACACATTACAAACAGCAAAAATACCGGTAGCTTTGGAAGCGGAGGTGTATTGTCTTTTACCTTTGGCTTCTTTTCTTTCTTTGGTTTGTTTGCTTTTGCTTCTGCCTTGGCTTTCTTCTTGGCTTCCTTTTCCGCCTTTTTGGCCTTCTTCTTTTCTGCCGCCTCTTTCTTCTTGGCTTCTTTCTTGGCTTTCTTCTCGGCTTTCGGATCTTTTTCGGCCTCTTTGCTTGCGCCACCACCCTCCAATGCCATAAGAATATCCATATTCTCATCTGAAAGTTCAAGATTATTGGTCTTAACCACACCACTAGGTGATGCAGCCTGTGATTCATCCTCATCCGGTCCAAAGAACAGATCTTTTAACTTTGCAAAAAATCCCTTCTTCTCTCCATCGCCTTTTTCTTTTTTCATCTTTTTATCTTTTTTCTTCTTTTTTCCTTTTTTCTTAGTGCCCTGATCTTCCGGTTCTTCCGGATCTTCCGGCTCCTGTGGTGAAGACGGTTCATCCGATTCACTCTGTGAATCCATTTCCATTCCCTCTTCCGGAAGTTCCTCCCCTTCAAGAATGGATTCATTGTCTTCATCCGCCTTCAAAAGTTTGGATATATCAGCAATGTCATCATCTTCATCACCAAGACCGCTTAACATGGATAAAATATCATCATCACCCATTTCCTCCGGACTGCTTTCTGCTTCCGGCATGGCTGGCCCCTGTTCCATAGGTTCTTCTGTGATAGTTTCCTCGACAGGCGCTTCTATGGCCTCTTCCATAGGCTCTTCCATAGGCGCTTCCAAAGGTTCCTCCGCCACAGCTTCTTCCATAGGCTCTTCTGCCACATCCTGTGCATCCGTAATAAAACTGTCTAGTGATGGCTCTTCTTTCTTATCCTCTTTCGCCACTTCAACGTCATCCGGAATGGACTGATTGGCAACCACGGAAGTCTTGGCCGGTGCCTCACCCATTGCAGCATCAAGGCCGCTAAAAAAGTCATCTTCCAACTCATTTTGCGCCTGCTCTTTTAAAAGCTCGTCTTCAAATTGAAGTTCCAAATCCGATATATATTTATTGGTATCAAGATCGTCCAATTCTTTTTCAAATTCATCCAAAAACGAAGCTTCTGCCCTACTTGTCCGTGCTCTGTGACGCTCCCTTGGTTTTCTCTCAGAGCTTTTTTCTTCCGGTTCATCATCCATGATAAAAAGCGGTTTTGTTTTTGGAGTCTCCTCGCTAAAATCCTTATGTTGGATTTCCTGACGTGCAACAGAATTCAGTAATTGATCTAAGTAATCCTCATTTTCTTTGCTCAAGAAATCCACCTCCCTTTTTCTTCTTATGTAAAACAAAAATGCCTCAAAGTTATCCCATTTATTATGGAAATGCTTTGAGGCAAATTAATAACTTAATTATTTGACAAAGTACTGTTATCGATTAATCTATCAATAGCATCCACAAGCATACCGATTTCAGGCTTTGTTAACTGTGCATCCGCTCCTAACTGTTCGCCTTTTCTACGCATTTCGTCATTAACTAATGATGAGAAAATAACAAGAGGAACTTCTTTAATAATATCATCTGACTTACAAAGTTTTGTTAAACGATGTCCATCCATAATAGGCATTTCAATATCAGTGATAATACATCTAATCTTATCATAAAGGGTACCTTCGTCCCTCATCTCACACAGTCTATCATATGCCAACTGACCGTTTTCGCATAAAATAATCTTTGTATAACCTGCTTTCTTAAGGCAATCGGTAATCATCTTACCAAGCATTGGTGAATCCTCTGCAATAATAATAGGACAGTTGCTTCGATCACGTCCTTCATATTCTTCGATTTCATCAACCTTAAGTCCTGTATCAGGGCTAATATCTGTAACAATTTTTTCGAAGTCAAGGATAACAACTAATTTGTCTTCAAACTTAACAACACCAGTGGATACTCCATTATTCTCTGCATTAATGGTGGAGTCCGGTTTAATAATATCTGCCCATGAAATTCTGTGAATTCCAATTACTTTGTCAACATGGAATGCGATATCCAGTTTATTAAAGTTAGTTATAATAAACAGTCCATCTTCCTCTGTCTGTGCTAATCCCAAACTCTCTTTCAAGTTAATAACGGTAATCATTGTATCACGTGGCATAAAGATACCTTCCACACAATAGTGGGCATTAGGTATTGGAGTAACCGGTTGATATGTTATAATCTCACGTATCTTTGCTACGTTAATTCCGTAATGATTATCCCCCAAAGTAAATTCCAGTATTTCTACTTCATTTGTACCATTCTCTAAAAGAATATTAGTATCCATGAAAAATCCCTCCTTGACATCATGACTAATCATATAAATTATAGCATAAAGAATTCTAAAAAAATACTTCTTTTAAATCTTTTCACTAATTTATCAGAATTGTTTGTGTTCCTTCGTCATTAACTACCTGAAGTTTCAATTCCGATATGGACTTGGTCAACTGCTCCGGAACTTCAAAAACCAAAACGGTTTTCACAGTCTTTCCGGCCTTGACACTTCCATTGTACGTTGAAAAATCATTTGGCAAAAGGGTTGTTAACGCAGTTGCATTTCCCTCTCCATTGTTAATATCCAGTTTCAGCCTCAAATTTTTCTTCAGTATATTACATTTCACCTTTGAACTGCCGGTATTTTTAATTTTAACATTCATTACAATGTATTTATTGCCTTTGGCTGCACTCATGGCAAAGACATTGTCCTTTACATAATCCTTACGAACCTTGTATCCTGAAACCGTAGCCTTGATTCCCGAAATGCCAAGGGCCTCCGTTAAGGTTACAGTTTTTTCGGTGGACGTGGTATCTCCCGCCTCTGAAGTACCGGAAGAACTGTTCTCTTTCGCTTCTTCTGTGTTGGTCTCTTCTTCCTTGGTCTCTTCTTCAGGCGCATTCAGCTTATCGATCTGGTTCTTATTCAACGGACGATAACCTTCTGGTTGACTCTTATTAAATTCTCCTATAACATGTGCCGAAAATTGTACAATCTTCGTTCTCTCATCATCTGTCAGCTCAACCATCTGTTCAGCGCCACAGCCTGTTAAAGAAAACAACATTGTGACAATCAGCATCATCGCAGTAATTTTCTTCAAATCAATACCTCTAATCCATCTTGCCAACTACTGTGCTTCGGTATCAACCACTTCAAATTTGTAACCCATGCCCCAGATTGTCTTAATGTAATTACCCTTTGGTCCAATCTTGCTTCTGAGTTTCTTTACATGTGTATCGATGGTTCTTGCATCACCGAAGTAATCGTAGTTCCATACATTGTTTAAAATCTTTTCTCTGGAAAGAGCAATGCCTTCGTTCTCTAAGAAAAAGCTTAAAAGTTCAAATTCCTTAAAGCTAAGTTCAATTGCTTTTCCATCCACTGTTACTTCATGTGCAGCTCTGTTAATCACAATTCCGCCATAGTCTAAAATATCTGTGGCATCAATCTTATTGGATCTTCTCAAAAGAGCATCCACACGTGCAACTAAAATCTTTGGTGAAAATGGTTTTGAAATGTATTCATCTACACCCAACTCAAATCCTTGAAGTTCATCTGTTTCTGTTGACTTTGATGTAAGCATAATAATCGGTATCTTAGACGTTTCACGAATTTCTCTACATACCTGCCATCCATTCATCTTAGGCATAATTACATCTAAGATAATCAATGAAATATTCTTGTCGGAATAAAACAGGTCAAGTGCCTGTTCTCCGTCTTCTGCTTCAAGGACTTCATAATCCTTTCTTACCAAGAAGTCTTTTACTAATTTTCTCATTAATGCTTCGTCGTCAACAATTAGTACTTTAATCTTTTCCATAAACTTTCACCGTTTCCAATCCCTAATATTTTACACATGCCAAGTGCATCGCATGAATGTAATTATTTTACTGGTTACTATAACCATTGGTGATTCCATACTTTTCTTCATATCTCTCAATTAACTTCTCTCTCTTGTCAAGTTCTTGCTCCCATGTTTCATATCGGTCAATTAACTTGTTTTCATAATTGAGAATTGTTGGAATGTTTGAAAAATGCATAATCACAAATAATGCTACCACCACAATGGCAAGTGCAATGTTCACAATCAGCGAATTAATGAACAAGCTACGATACCGCTCCCCATCTTCATTAATCTTCTCTCGCTTCTTGCGTCTTTGTTTCTTCTTACGCATTCGTTCTTCTTGCTTATGCTTTTCTCTATTCTTTTCTTTTTGCAGTTTTATGGCTTCTTTATCTTCTTGCGCGGCTCGTTGAATTACCGGTTGAAAATTAAGAGGAAGAATCTCTGATTCTTTAATTGCCAGCGACGTTTGCAAATATTCTTGCAGCTCACGCAAAAATGCATATCCTACCGGGGTTGAAAACATCTTATCACGAAGGATTCGATTGTAGATACTAAGGACTGCTTCCGGATCACTCATATCCAGACGTTCCTTCATATATCGAACTCCTTCCAGTTCCCTTTTCGCTTGCGTGGCCTGACTCTCTGTTTCAAATACGTAGCCATCAACTATAAATTGTTCCCTCTGTTCTGCCATACCTTCTCCAGTGCAATCCCTTATACGCTTGCCTTACTTGGAAGTAAAATAGGTTCTGCAAAATGCAGAACCCATTAATTATACTCTTACGTCAATATTCTGACCAAGTTCAGGCGCTACAGACTGTTCCATCATCTTTGTCATTTCTGCACCCATCTCTTGAAAATCATCAAGACCCATACTCATTACTGCAGTTGACACATCATTCTGAACGTGTGTAGTCGCAAGCGCCATGGAAAGGCTTGTAATATCCATATTTCATCTCTCCTTTCCTGAATCATAACACTTTCTAACGCTTCCTTGCTCATGTCGGTTCTGAATTGCTATTCGTTTGAAATTATCTGACAATAGTAGTCCATCGTCATTATCTCTCAATTTTCTTTATTTTAACACACTATTCTGAAAAAGAAAAGCGTGCAATCCCCAAAAAACGTTGTATTTTCACATTTTTTTCGGTTTTTAAGCCCCTGCCTTGACAAGTGTCCCTTGGGGCCTTAGAATAAAATTGCTAAACAATCTCACAACCAGGGGTTGTACTGGTTTCGACGGGGGTTTTGAAGTTTTGGCAGCCATCCGCAGGTCTGACTGCGTCATCAACAGAAACTTAAAATTAAACGCTGAAGATAATTTAGCTTACGCTGCCTAATTTTGGCGGCAGTCGGACTTATGTTCCTACAGCATAAGACCCCGGCTTCAATGATGTAGGGAACTTCATCACCTAAGCTTTGCGGTGAAGGAAGATTCTATGAAGCTACTAAGATTACCAGCCTGTCTGTAAGCGGGTAATTAAGGGAATGTCAAACTACAGACTGTGATGGGAGACACCGAAATGGACGGGCTTTCGGACAGGGGTTCGATTCCCCTCAGCTCCATAGAAAAACCACGAGTAATATACTCGTGGCTTTTTTCATGTCTTTTTTTCCTGTTATGAAATACTGTTTTTTACCACATTGGCATAAGTAAGCGCTTTTCCAAGAGACTTTCTAAGTGCGGTGCTGGTGATCATTACCTTTTTACCGTCTTTGTTAAAGAACAAAATATAAGAATCCTCATAATATCCGTCTGATGTTGTGACTTCATAGTGAACAGTGAACACGCTACCCTTTTTGGTTCCGGACATGGATATGTCAGCCCCGCTTCCGTCTTTTCCTGCAGCGGTAATGGCATTTCGAATGTTTTGCTCTACAGTGCCACCCTTGGCGTTATAAGTCTCTTCCATCTCTGCAAAATCCTGAGATGAAAAGCTGCCACCGGTAAAGGACACAATCATGCTTCTTGTTCCGGCGCTATTGGTAAAAATGGATGTGGTTTCCCCGTTCCGGGTCTGCTCCGCATACAGCTTCAGCACCTTCGGAACCCTGTAGCGAACGCCGTTTACGCTGTGGGCATAGGAATCTACGCTCTTTTTCTTTTTTACTTTGATAATCCATTTGGTGTAACCTTTGCTGCAGGTACCTTTTACCGTAACCTTTCCCACCTTTTTGGCAGTTACCACGCCTTTTTTGGAAACCTTTACAATTCCCTTTTTGGAAAGCTTATAGGTAATTTTGGACGGTGAAATGGTTTTTCCGTTCATTTCCATTATAAGCTTAGCCTTATCGCCCACTCGCATAGTGTAAGTCTTTGTGGCTGCCTGTGTTTTGGTCGCCGGCACCATCATTGCACTTAAAAGAAGTGCCATGGTCAGCATTAGTGCGGTTAGTTTTTTTCTCATGTTTTCTCTCCCTATCTGTTTAACCTAAATTGCGGATTTTAAAGTCTCGCTGCGCTTCACGCTGCTGATCTTTTTTTGCAATATCCGCACGTTTATCGTACAGTTTTTTACCTCTTGCAAGGGCGATTTCCACTTTCACAAGGCTTCCCTTTAGGTATACTTGCAGGGGTACTATGGTATAGCCTTTCTCTGCGGTTTTCCCAACAAGTTTGGTGATTTCCTTTTTGTGTAAAAGAAGTTTTTTCACACGAAGGGGATCCTTGTTAAAAATGTTTCCCTTTTCGTACGGATTGATATGCATACCATAAATAAACATTTCTCCGTTTTCAATACGGATAAATGCCTCTTTGATGCTGCATTGCCCCAGTCTTATGGATTTTACCTCCGTACCGTGAAGGCTGATTCCCGCCTCGATGGTCTCCTCAATAAAATAATCGTGTCTTGCCTTTTTGTTATTGGCAATTAATTTATAACTATCTTTCCCCATTGGCTTCCTCCACCAAAACAAAATCTATGGTTCTCATTAGTTTATCAATGCCCTCCAAACGGACCTTTACGCTTTGGCCAAGCTTATAATGCTTGTTCTTTGCTCTGCCCACCAGTTCAAAATGTTCTTCGTTGTACTCGTAGTAATCATCCTTTAAGGCGGTCATTCGCACCAGGCCTTCCACTGTATTTGGCAGTTCCACGTAAATTCCCCAGGCAGTCACCCCGGAAATCACGCCGTCAAATTCTTCGTCCCATTTGTCCTGCATATATTCCAGTTTCTTCAGTTTCACTGTTTCACGCTCTGCCTCTTCGGCTCTGCGCTCTCTCTGACTGCAGTGAAGTCCCACGTCATGCATGATATTATCGTAATGCTCCCGGCGCTTTTCGTTTAATTTTCCGTGCAGATTTTCCTTGATGATACGATGAATCTGCAAATCCGGATAGCGTCGAATCGGTGATGTAAAATGGCAGTAAAAAGGTGCTGCCAGTCCAAAATGTCCGGTATTCTCCGCCGTATACTTTGCCTGCTTCATGCTGCGAAGGGCAAGCCTTGAAATCAGTGGTTCCTCCGGCTTTCCTTCCAGTTTTCCAAGAAGTTTTTGAATCTCCTTTGGATGTACCTCTCCTTGATTTCCTTTTATGGTCAATCCAAAGTTATGAATAAAAATGGACAGCTTTTCAATTTTCTCAGGATCCGGCTTTTCATGGGTACGGTATAAAAACGGTATCTCCTGCCAGTAATAATCCTGAGCTACAGTTTCGTTGGCTGCCAACATAAAATCTTCAATCAACTTTGTTGCGGAGTTTCGGTCATATGGTTTTAAATCCACACATCTTCCATTTTCATCGTAAACAATTTTAGTTTCCGGAAAATCAAAATCAATGGAGCCACGTTTCTTACGGTTGGTGCGAAGTTTTTTGGCCAACTCATCCATCAAAAGAAACATGGGAACCAATTCTTCAAATTCCTTTTTATAATTGGCATCATCCTTTTCAATAATACCGTTTACCTGGGTATAACTCATGCGTCGGTTGACGTTAATCACGCTCTCACAGATCTCATGATCGATGATTACACCCTCCTGATTCACTGTCATAAGACAGCTCATGGCAAGGCGATCCACACCCTCATTCAAAGAACACAATCCGTTGGAGAGTTTCCTTGGTAACATGGGAATGACCCTGTCGGCCAGGTACACGCTGGTGGCCCTGTTATATGCTTCTGCATTTAACGCCGTCTTCTCTCTCACATAGTGAGAAACATCTGCAATATGTACACCCAAATGATAATTCTCCCCATCAAAGGTTAAACTCACTGCATCATCCAGGTCCTTGGCATCTTCTCCGTCAATGGTAACCATGTCCACATCGCGAAGATCTCTTCGGCCAGTCTTGGCTTCCTCCGGCACTTCATCTGCCACAGCTTCAAGCTCTTTGTCCACTTCTACCGGAAAAGCGTCTTCCATACCATAAGCTTTGGCTATGGATAAAACATCCACTCCCAACTCCTTGTAATTACCAAGGATTTCCGTGATTTTACCTTCCGGTTTATGGTCCTTATCGCCGTAAGAAATAATATCAACCACAACTTTATCCCCATTTTTTGCACCGTTAATCTGCTTTTTCGGGATAAAAATATCTTCATTTAACTTTAAGTTATCCGGCCTTACAAAACCAAAGGATTTGCTCTTTTCAAACAAACCAATCACTCTTTGATTGGCATGTTCTATAATGTTAATTACTTTCCCTTCCTGTCTTCTACCAACCGGACTGGCTATAATCACCGCTTCTACCAAATCCCCGTGCATCGCACCCATGGTATATCCTGAAGGAATAAAAATGTCTTCTTCTCTATCTTCTACTTCTACAAAGCCAAAGCCATTTCGATTCCCAACATAAGTACCGGTATATTTCTTTTCTTTTGCAATGGAATACTTTCCCCTTTTGGAACATTCAATTTTATTTTCCGATAAAAGGGCATCCAAAGCCTCAATCAATTCGTTCCTACGCTCATTGGGAAGGTCCAATATTATGGCCAACTCCTTTTGCTTCATAGGCACGTACAGTTCATCTTTCATAAGGGCCAAAAGCACCTTTTTTCTCTTTTCCAAATCTGAACTCATAAGACCCTCCTTTCTTGTCTTACTATGTTAAAAAAGGGCTGTCACTAAGACAGCCCTTTAAGGTTAACTTAAATCGTTGGTACATTTAATAAAAGTGCTACAAGCAAGAATACAACAACCAGTGCTGTTGTTCCTTTAATTAAAATACCTTCCATAGAACGACCTTTATTCTTACCCCAGTAGGTATCAGCTACACCGCTGATGGCACCTAAGCCCTGGGACTTTCCTTCCTGCATCAGTACGATCACTGTTAATGCCAGTCCAGCTAATATTAAAATAACTGTCAATATTGTTCTCAGCACGTTAACACCTCCTGTGGCTATACTCATTACAACTATGTCATTATAACACAGCAATATACCAAATTCAAGGGAATTTAGACATTAATTTCCGCTGTCATTCCAAGCGCTTCTTTGTTTGCATCAAGAATCGGCTGAATCACGTCTCTAAGGTACACTTCCACCTGACGTGGAGCTCTTCCCACGTATCTGCTTGGCTCCATTGCTGCTTTTAACTCCTCAAGTCCCATTGGGAAGGATTCGTCTGCTGCAATTAAATCAAGTAAGTTGTTGTCCTTACCTTCTACCTTTACATTCTTTCCTGCTTCCATGGAAAGCTGACGAATCTTCTCATGAAGTTCCTGTCTGTTTCCGCCAAGTTTTACCGCATCCATCATAATGTTTTCGGTTGCCATAAAAGGAAGCTCACTCATTAATCTCTTGGTAATTACCTTGTCGTATACCACAAGTCCGTCTACCACGTTGAGGCATAAGTCAAGCACTCCGTCGGTTGCCAAAAATCCCTCTGCAATGGAGATTCTCTTATTGGCAGAGTCATCCAGTGTACGCTCAAACCACTGGGTAGCTGATGTCAATGCAGGATTCAGTGCATCAATCATAATATAGTTGGAAAGAGAAGCAATTCTCTCAGATCTCATTGGATTTCTCTTATAAGCCATTGCAGAAGATCCAATCTGGCTCTTCTCAAACGGTTCTTCCACTTCTTTTAAATGCTGTAAAAGTCTGATGTCGTTGGACATTTTATGCGCTGAAGCTGCAATTCCCGCAAGCACATTGCAAACTCTGGTATCTACTTTTCTGGAGTAGGTCTGTCCGGAAACCGGATAGCACTCCTTAAATCCCATTTTATTTGCAATCATCGGATCGATTTTATCGATGGTCTCATGGTCTCCGTCAAAAAGTTCAAGGAAACTTGCCTGTGTTCCTGTGGTTCCCTTAGAACCAAGCATTTTCAATGTGGAAAGCACATAATCAAGGTCTTCCAAATCCATTACAAACTCATTTAACCAAAGTGTGGCTCTTTTACCGACTGTGGTCGGCTGTGCCGGCTGAAAATGGGTAAAAGCAAGGGTTGGCTGGTCCTTATATTTTCCTGCAAAAGATGCAAGTTCTGCAATCACATTCACCAGTTTCTTACGAACCAGTAAAAGTGCATCTCTCATAAGAATAATATCTGTATTATCTCCCACATAGCAACTGGTTGCTCCAAGGTGGATAATTCCTGCTGCTTTCGGGCACTGCTGTCCGTATGCATATACATGAGACATTACATCATGACGTACTTCTTTTTCACGTGCTTTTGCCACATCATAATTGATGTCTTCCACGTGCTGTTTCATTTCGTCAATCATGTCCTTTGTAATTACCGGCTTTCCGTCCTGGGAAAGTCCTAATTCCATTTCTGTTTCTGCAAGGGCAATCCATAATTTTCTCCAGGTAGAGAACTTTTTATCCTGGGAAAAAATGTATTGCATCTCCTTACTTGCATATCTTTCTGATAAAGGGCTGCTATATCTGTCTGTACTCATGAATTTCCTCCTATTTTTCGTATTCACCACGAATATCCTGTTTTGGTGTTTCCATTGGATAGCTTCCTGTGAAACATCCTTTGCATATTGGAAGTCCGTCCACCAATTTTTCCAAACGGTCTTCTCTTAAATAAGCAAGACTATCTGCTCCAATCATACGTCTGATTTCTTCAATGCTATGCTTATACGCAATCAACTGATCTCTTGCCGGTACATCGGTTCCGAAGTAACATGGCCACAAAAACGGCGGTGAACTTACTCTTACATGCACTTCCTTGGCACCTGCTTCTTTTAACATGCTAACGATCTGATCGCTGGTGGTTCCTCGTACGATGGAATCATCTATCATTACTACTTTCTTACCTTTTACGCTTTCTGTCAAGACATTCAGCTTTACTTTTACCGCCTTTTCTCTACTGGACTGCTTCGGCTTAATAAAAGTTCTTCCCACATAGGAGTTTTTCACAAATGCCACTCCGTATGGAATTCCTGATTCCATGGCATATCCCATAGCTGCAATGTTTCCGGATTCCGGTACGCCTACCACAATATCTGCGTCTACCGGACTGTCTTTTGCCAAAAATCTTCCCGCCAAAATTCTGGATGCGTATACGCTGACTCCGTCAATATGACTATCCGGTCTTGCAAAATATATATATTCAAAGATACAACGACCTTCTTTTTCTTTTGGTAAACATAGGGATTTATCTGATTCGATGCCATCCGGAGTGATGGCTACAATTTCACCGGGCTCCACGTCTCGAACATAGGTGGCTCCGATGGTATCCAAAGCACATGTCTCTGATGAGAGAACATAGCTGTTTCCTCTTTTTCCGATTACAAGTGGTTTAAAGCCATATGGATCTCTGGCTCCGACTAACTTTCGTGGACTCATTACCACAAGGGCATAAGCTCCTTTTATCTTTTTACATGCTCTCTTCACTGCCTGCTGAACGTTCTGAGAGTTAAGACGTTCTCTGGCAATGTGATAAGCAATCACTTCACTGTCAATTGTTGTCTGGAATATTGCTCCTGTATATGCCAATTCTTCACGTAGTTCGTTTGCATTGATCAGGTTTCCGTTATGCGCAAGGCCCAGAATACCTTTTACATAATTAATTACCAGTGGCATGGCATTTTCAATTTTTGATGCTCCTGCGGTGGAATATCGCACATGTCCCACACCGATATTTCCTTTTAAGGTTTCCAGGTTCTGCTCATTAAAAACTTCGTTCACAAGGCCCATACCCTTATGAACATCCACTGCTCCCTTCGGCCCTTCTGTATCAGATACAGCAATACCGCAACTTTCCTGTCCTCTGTGCTGCAAGGTGTATAGCCCGTAATAAATTGAGGAAGCTACATCGTTTCCGTCAAAGTCATACATACCAAAAACACCGCATTCTTCATGCAATTCATTATCCATAATTACATTTGTGTTTGTTGCTTTATCCATATTTTCCTCTCACAACCTTATTGGTTTTTTATGATTGTTCTATGGTTTCTCTCTAAAATTCTCGTTTCCAGAAAGAAACCCCATCGATTTAAATTGTATCACAGACCACTTTGTCATATTACACAATTTGACCAAAATCGATTGGGGTTTTTTGTTAAAAACTCATATACTTAGAATATCCAAATCCATTTACCAATGCTTCAATCTGTATCTTTCTCTTACAGAATGGGCACTCACTTGGCTCATATGCCTCATATCCCGGCAAATCATTTGGTGTAAACAGGTAATTCACCTTATATCCACCTATCTCCTTAATGGTTGAGAACAGGGAATCAATTCCTTCCACAATTCCACCATAATAAGAAATACACTCCATGCTTCGCTTAATGGTTACACCTGTGGTGGTGGTTGCCATCAGCAATAATACATGTTTTCCTTGAATACACTGAGCAATATTGTCTCGGAACATCAACTGGTTGTTTCTGTTATACTCCGGTGTTACCACATAAATTGTATCGTCTTCGTTGGTTCTTAAATACTTATGATCCACCAACTCCTCCGCCAAAAATGAACCAATGGTTTCCGTTCCATCCATACATACAATTGTATCAATTCTCTTATTGGTTCCACGATACTGGGCTTCAATTAATTTCGCCACCTCTCTTGCCTCATTGGCCTTGGTCTTAAGGCTGGTCAAGTCAATGTAATAATTGATATGGGAGTGACTGGTTGCAAAGTGTCCGTTAGCCGCATGTAGCGGTACCTTGTTACTCTGTGAAGAATAAAACTTCACCATTCTTGATTCAATATCTAACCCTTCCATGCTGTAAACCTCCTATATGGTTTCGTCTTTCTATCTAACTATCATTATAATTCAATTCCTGCGTTTTGTCTTTCTAAATTTCAGAAAATAGTTACGCGAGCCTGTCATTATCGAAAATAGTGTTTCTCATAGGGTGGTTTTCATATTTCTTCTCTTTTGTCTGCCTTCCCTTGCTTCAGGAGACAAGGGCTGCTTACCTGGAAGCAGATATTCCTTTACTTTCCATCTTTTTTCTGCCTCCGCAGCCGACCCGCACTACTCCTTCACCGTTCTAAGGCAGATATTCATAGCTTTTCTTCTCTTTTTCTGCCTTCCCTTGCTTCAGGGGACAAGGGCTGGTTACCTGGAAGCAGACATTCCTTTACTTTTCATCTTTTTTCTGCCTCCGCAGCCGGTCCGCACTACTCCTTCACCTCTCTAAGACAGATATTTATAGCTTTTCTTCTCTTTTTCTGCTTTCCCTTGCTTTAGGGGACAAGGGCTGGTTACCTGGAAGCAGATATTCCTTTACTTATCATCTTTTTTCTGCTTTTCCCAGGTGCCGGGGTCACGGGATAGTTCCCGGAAAGCAGATATAACTCACCGCCACGCATAGGCAGCGAAACAAAAAGGGCCTTGCCAGATAATCCAATCACCCACGTAAAGCCCTAAGTTCTTTTTACTTATCTGATTTTCTTTGCACCCGCTGCCTTCATCAGTTTTCTTTCCTGTTTTTTATTTGAGCCACCGGTTCCTGTCTTATTCTTATGACTCATATTAGAGCGCTCCCATGGCGCGCAATCAAAAAAAGAAGCAACCAACGAAATGGTTGCCTCTTACTGTTTTGAT
>JAILCP010000080.1 GCA_024680055.1 Lachnospiraceae bacterium
AGGCATAAAAACAGTGAATAATTGTCTTGACAACCGTATAAGCCGCAGATATAATCGATAATGTAGTTATCGATAATCGCATAATCAATACGGAATCAATAACTAGAGTCACAGAAATGTGGCTCTTTTATTAAAATCAAAGGTTAGAGGTGACTAACAATAGTTTGAATAGGATAGTTGCGTATGATTAGTTTAAAAGATGTTTCTTTTACCTATGAAAGTCAGGAAAAGAAAGCAATGGATGAAAATAATCCGGGTACAGTCAGTAATATGAATCTGGAATTTAAAAAGGGGGATTTTGTGGTGATTACGGGAGAGTCAGGTTGTGGAAAGTCCACAGTGAACCGATTGATTAACGGATTGGCGCCCAACTTTTACCAAGGAACCAGAAAAGGTACGGTGACTATTTGGGGACAAGATCCCAAACAGTGTGAAATCTATGAAACTGCCAGAATTGTGGGTAGTGTTTTTCAAAATCCCAGAACGCAGTTTTTTAATGTGGATACCACAAGTGAAGTTGCCTTTGCATGTGAGAATCAAGGGTTGGAGAAAGAAGAAATTATGAACAGGGTGAAACGCACGGTGGAATCCTTTCATATCGAGAAGCTGATGAACCGCAGTATTTTCCAATTGTCCGGAGGAGAAAAGCAAAAAATAGCCTGTGCCTGTGTGGCCACAGCCAATACCCCGGTGGTGGTGCTGGATGAGCCTTCTTCCAACCTGGATATCAACGCCATTGAAGATCTGCGCAGGATTTTACAACTGTGGAAATCCCAGGGAAAAACAATTGTGGTGGCAGAACATCGTCTGTATTATCTGAAGGACTTGGCAGATCAACTGCTGATTTTAAAGAACGGGGAATTGCAGAAGAGTTTTGGCAAAGAAGAAATAAAGTGCATCAATGATAAAACAACAGGAAAGCTTGGTCTGCGCAGTATAAGCATGGAAGCGGTTTTCAAGCAGAAGGTGCAGGAAAAAAAAGAGGAATGCAAGGATGCTTTGATGATAAAAAAATTGGTTTTTTCTTATAAAGACAGTCATCAGGGAGTTCATATAGAAAATGTGTCCTTTGGAAAGGGAAGAATTACTGCGGTTGTAGGTCATAACGGAGCAGGGAAATCCACACTGGCAAAAGGGGTGTGCGGAATTTTACCAAAATGTAAGTCGGAAATATATTTTGATGGCAAGAAAATAAAGAATAAGGAACTGGTGAAAAAAGGGTTTCTGGTTATGCAGGATGTGAATACGCAACTTTTTTCTGACAGTGTAAAAAATGAGATTCTTTTATCTCTTCAAGATAAGTTTGGCAAAAAGGGAAGCAGGGAAGAAATGGACAGGGAAGCCATGGAGATTTTAAAGGCTATGGACATTGATCAATTGGAAGAACGTCATCCCATATCCCTTTCCGGCGGACAGAAACAGCGGGTTGCCATAGCCAGTGCCCTGGCGGCAGATAAGGAGATTCTTATTTTTGATGAGCCAACCAGTGGTCTTGATTTGAAACATATGAAGGAAGTTTCCGGGGCATTAACGAAACTTTCGGAGATGGGAAAGGTGGTGATTGTAATTACTCATGACCCGGAATTGATTTTGTCTACGGCAGATGATGTGCTTTGTCTTTCACAGGGCGCGGTGAAAGAATTTTATCATTTGAACGATGACACAAAAGAAAAATTGAAACATTATTTTATTTGATTTAAACCTAAGAATGGAGGAGAAAGATGAAAAATAACAAATTGAAAACAAGGGATTTAATATTTGCAGGAGTGTTTGCAGTGCTGTATGTTGCGGTGATTGTAATTCTTGCATCGGTGACCGGTATGATACCGGTTGTGTACGTTGCATTGCCGTTTATTGCAGGTGTTCTTTTGGGGCCTGTCTATTCACTTTATATTACAAAAGTTCCTAAAATGGGGGCGGTGATTATACTGGCAATATTGGCAGGAGCGGTAATGTCGGCATCTTCCATTGTGGTACTTTTTTATGTGCTGGCACTTGGAATTATTGCCCAGATCATTTTATCCCTTACCGGATATTCGGATAAGGGAATCTGCCTTAGTTATGCAGTGTTTGCATGTAGTACGGTAGGACCTTTCCTTGTACTGTATTTTGCAAGAGATGTTTTTATGAATGCCTGCGTGCAGTATTATGGCCAGGCTTATGTGGCAAAATTAGATGCAATTACACCGTTTTGGCTTTTATTTGTTCAGATTGGTATTGCTGTGATCGGAGGATTATTTGGGGGAAGAATCGGTATCACAATGAATGCAAAACATTTTAAAAAGGCCGGTGTTGCATAATGGGCAAGGAACTTGCTTTTTCATGTGGAAGCTTTTTAAAAATTGATCCCAGAACAAAAATGATGGTGTTTATTTGTTGCAGTTTTGCTGCGTTAAAGGAAACAAGATGGTTATTTCAGGGATTTTTGTTTGCCTTGGCATTCTTATTATTGATAAACGGAAAACAGTATAAGTACGGGATGAAAATGCTGTGTATCTATGTGCTTTTTCTGGGACTTGATATTTTGGTGGCAGGAAAAGCGACGGGGATACTTCTTATTACGGTATTTGCGGTATGCAGAATCACCAGAATGTTTTTACCGGTCTATATGGTATTTATGCTAATGATGAAAACCACTCGGGTGTCAGAGTTTATAGCAGCCTTTGATCGAATGCATTTCCCGGATGAAATTACCATTCCGTTTTCCGTAATGTTTCGTTTTTTTCCTATGATGTGGGAAGAATGGGAAAACATTCAAAATGCCATGAAGTTTCGAGGACTGTCATTTTCGGTAAAAAATATCTTCACAAGACCTATGCAGGTGTATGAGTGCGCCATGGTTCCACTGCTGGCAGATGCGGTGATGATTGCAGATGAGCTTTCAGCGGCTTCTTTAAGCAGGGGCCTTGGTGCTGATACCAAAAGGACCTGTATTACTGAGGTAAAAATAGGCTTTGTGGATGTGGTAGTAATGATAATTGCAATAGGGCTGAATATCAGTTCAGCCTTTGCGTTTTAAAAAAGGAGTTTTTCATGTTTAAAAAAATTATGCAGTATGCGGGAGAGTATAAAAAGTATACGTATCAGGCGGTTATATATATGCTGTTAGGTCTTTTGTTTCATGTGATTCAGTTTGTGTTTATTTATCGGATTATTCATCAGGCAATTGGGGGAGGTACCGGGTGGCAATTTTATCTGACACAGGTAATTGCCATTTTTATATGCGGAATTCTGTATGCCCTGCTCTATATCAAAGGTTTGATAAAGTCTCATTACGGGGCATACAACGTTTTAAGAAATTTGCGAATTTCCCTTCAGGGAAAGCTGGAAAAACTGCCCCTTGGAGTGATTCAGGAAATGGGTGTGGGATCTGTAAAAAAGATTTTTACAGACGATATTGACAGTATGGAGTTAATGTTGGCCCATGCTTTGCCGGAGGGGTTTTCCAATGTTTGTATTCCGCTTCTGGTATACATCGCCATGTTTTTGGTGGATTTTAAACTGGCCCTGTTATCCATCGCATCATTGCCAATCGGCTTTATTGCAATGATGATGATGTACTCTGCAGGTACCAGTAAAATGGGTGCTTATTACGAGTCTGCAAAAAAGATGAACGACACCATTGTGGAATATGTCAATGGTATGGAAGTGGTAAAAATTTTCGGAAAAGACGGAGAGAGCTATCAGAGATTTTCAAATGATGTGCGCTCCTATCGTGATTTCACCCTTGCCTGGTATAAAATGTGCTGGCCTTGGATGGCTCTTTACGGAAGTTTTCTTCCATGTGTAAGTTTGTTTACCCTTCCGATTGGTAGCTATTTTGTGATGACAGGTGCGTCCACCTTTGAACACCTTTTGATGGTACTTTGTATGGGATTTTTTATTGGACCAACGATTTTAAAGGCCATGTCTTATATGAGTATTTTACCTCAGTTAAACTATAAAATTACCAATCTGGAAGAACTTCTTGATAAGGAACCGTTACATCACGGTGATAAACCTTTTACAGGAAAAGACCATAGCATTTCTTTTGAGAATGTTTGCTTTTCCTATGATGGGGAAAATGAGGTACTTCATCATGTGTCCATGGACATAGGACAGGGGAAGGTAACGGCTTTTGTGGGAGAATCCGGAAGCGGTAAAAGTACCCTGGCAAAACTTCTGGTTCATTTTTATGATGTGACCTCCGGTTCCATAAAAATCGGAGGTCAGGATATTCAAGAAATGTCTTTGGAAAATTTGAACAATGAGATTTCTTTTGTATCTCAGGAGCAGTTTCTATTTAACATAAGTCTTCTTGAAAATATTCGTCTTGGTAAACCGGACGCCACAAGGGAAGAGGTAATTGAAGCAGCAAAGAAAGCTCAATGCGGTGATTTCTTAGAGCGATTGGAAAAGGGCATTGATTCAAAAGCCGGGGATTCGGGAAAAATGCTTTCCGGTGGAGAACGCCAGAGAATTTCTCTTGCAAGAGCCATTTTAAAAAATGCGCCAATCATTGTGCTGGATGAAGCAACTGCGTTTATGGACCCGGAGAATGAGGATAAAATGAATCGTGCCATTGCAGAGTTGATTGAAGATAAAACAGTAATTGTTATTGCCCATAGATTGTATTCCATTAAAAATGCAGATGCCATTGCAGTGATGGAACATGGTGAATGTACCGCCATGGGAAGACACGAAGAACTATTGAAAAACAGTGAAAAGTACAAGGCGTTGTGGGCGTCTTCTGAAGGAACAAGAACCTGGGGGACATCCAATAAAATGGAAAGAGAGAAGGGAGAGAAAAGAGCATGATCAAAGTAATAAGAAGAATTCTAAAGCTTTCCGGAAAATACAGACCGAGAATTGAAGCCGCATTTATTTTTTCATTTTTAAAGTCGTTATTGATGAATGGAGGAATTGTACTTACGGTGGTCATGATTGATAAATTTTTGCATCACACTCTGGATAAAAGTCAATGCCTGCAACTGGGAGGAATGCTTTTGGGTATGGTGCTTTTGCAGGCAGTTTGTATTCATCTTTCGGACAGACTGCAGTCTGCGGCAGGATTTATGCTGATGAGTGATCTTCGAATCCGGTTGGGTGAGCACTTACGGCGACTTCCCATGGGCTATTTTACCGAGGGAAACATTGGTAAAATCAGTTCTGTGCTGTCCACGGATATGGTGTTTATTGAAGAGAACGTTATGATGACCCTGGCAGATTTAATGAGTGACATTTTTTCTCAAATCGTCATGATTGGTTTTCTTACATACTTCAATCCAAAGCTTGGACTGGTGGCAGCAGTAGGGGCCGTGATTTTTGCATTTTTCGGAAATCGAAAATTTAAAAACGGAATTGAGGATTCTAAAATCCGTCAGGAGCAAAATCAGAGATTGACAGAATCTGTGATTGATTTTGCAGAAGGTATGGGAATTATTAAAACCTATAACCTTCTTGGAGAAAAGTCAAAGGAACTAACAGAGAACTTCGACAAATCTTATGAGGAAAGTATTCGATTTGAGAATCATCAGGTTCCTCATGGAATCATTATCAATGTAATTTATGAAATATTATCTGCATTGATGATTTTGGTATCAGCGTATTTATTTGTGACAAAAGCCATGCCTGTTACTTATTTTTTGGGAATTCTTTTGTTTGCCTTTGACGTATTTGTGCCGTTTCGAACCATCTATTTTGAGTCGGAAAAGATGACCATTATGGATAAATGTCTGGACCGCTTGGACAGCATTATGGAGGAAAAAGAACTGGAAGATAATGGAAAAGAAACCTTATTGCCAAGAATTTTAGATGTACCGGCGGTGGAATTTAAAAACGTGCGTTTCTCTTATGATAAAAAGGAAGTCATTGCAGGGGTTTCTTTTCAGGTATACGAGGGAGAAACCCTGGCCCTTGTAGGACCTTCCGGAAGTGGAAAAACCACCCTGGCCAATCTCCTTGCAAGATTTTGGGATATTGACAAAGGAAATATTTTGATAAACGGAAAAGATATTAGAAATCTGCCTCTTGCAGAACTTTTAGATCACATCAGTATGGTTTTTCAGAATGTGTATCTTTTTAAAGATACCATCTATAACAATATTTGCATGGGTAGAAGCAATGCCACAAAGGAACAGGTTATGGAAGCGGCCAAAAAGGCCGGATGCTATGATTTTATTATGTCTCTTCCGAATGGTTTTGATACCATAATCGGTGAAGGTGGCGCTTCCCTATCAGGTGGTGAAAAACAGAGAATTTCCATTGCACGATGTATTTTAAAGGATGCTCCGATTGTGATTCTGGATGAGGCTACCGCCAACGTGGATGCGGATAATGAAGCGTTGATCCAGGGAGCAATTACAGAATTGTGTAAAGGAAAGACGTTGATTGTGATTGCTCATCGTTTAAAAACCATTCAAGACGCGGATTGCATTCTGGTTGTAAAAGATGGTAAAATACAGGAAAAAGGAACCCACGAGGTGCTGATGAAACAGAACGGAATTTACCGGAATTTTGTGGACGTAAAAAGTACCGATATGGGTTGGTATAAAAGGAAAAGTAGTTAACTATGGCAAATAGGGATACCAGTATAGATCCAAAATTATTGGAAAGTGCAAAGAAACATTTTTTGGAACACGGCTTTTTAGGTGCATCTTTAAAAGCAATCTGTGCAGACGCAGGGGTGACAACCGGTGCGGTTTACAAGCGATACAAAGGAAAAGAGGAATTGTTTGAAGCAGTGGTAAAAGGAACCGTGGATGCCATGAATGCAATTATAGAAAATGCATCCAAGGTGGATCCAAAGGAGTTGTCGGATAAAGAACTGGTGTCCGTTTGGTATACCACCGAAAAGACATCTCAGGAGTGGTTTGAACGTCTTATGAGTTTAAAAGAAGGGTTTGCACTGATTCTACGGTGTTCTGAAGGAACCAAGTATTCTTCTTTGCACCATGACTGGATAGAAAAAATGACGGAAGTGGATTACCAGTATTTGCTGGAAACCCAAAGAAGAAATCTGGCGGACAAATCCATTACAAAGATTGAATTGCATGTGATTGTGGCTGCCATATGGCAAATGTATTACGAACCCATTCTTCACAATATGAGCGAGGAGGAAATTAAGATACACTGTAGGGTTGCCAATGAACTCTTAGATTGGGGAAAGGCGTTTGGAATTAAACGACTATGAAAAAGAAAAATAAAAGTTATACTTCCATGATGATGTTTATTACATCTATGCTGATTTTCGGAACCATCGGTGTGTTTCGAAGAAATATTGTTTTTTCCTCGGATTTTCTGGCCTTTGCAAGAGGAATCATGGGCGGTGTATTTCTTATTCTTTTTACCGGAATTTTCGGAAGAAAGGATGGGAAAAGTATCCCCAAAAGTCAGTGGGCATGGTTAATTATCAGTGGTGCACTGATGGGCTTGAACTGGGTTTTAGTATTTGAAGCGTATAATTATACCACGGTGGCAGTGGCCACCCTTTGTTATTACATGCAACCCACCATTGTGGTATTGTTATCTCCTGTTTTTTTTAGAGAAAAACTTACAAAAAAGAAGCTGGGATGCGCCATGGTGGCAATCTTTGGTATGTTTTTGGTCTCCGGCGTTTTGGGAGAGCCGGTAAAAGGAGGAAGTGCGCCGGGAGTTATACTTGCTCTTTTGGCGGCAGTTCTTTATGCCACAGTGGTGATGATGAATAAAAAAATAGAGGGGATTGATTCTTATCAAAGAACCACCATTCAGCTGTTGTCGGCGGGAGTGGTGATGATTCCATATCTTTTTATCACGAAAGGTTTTTATCAGGAAAGGGTTACACTTTTATCCGTTTGCTTACTTCTGGTTGTGGGAATTGTGCATACAGGAATTGCTTATGTATTGTACTTTGGAAGTATGGAAGGAATGAAGGTGCAGTCCATTGCTATTTTAAGTTATATAGATCCGGTGTTTGCCCTTTTGGTTTCAGCAGTGGTGCTAAAAGAATCGTTAAGCTTTTATAGCGTTGTGGGAGCGATTTTAATTATAGGTTCGGCAATTTATAGCGAATTGAAGGAGGAGTAGCCATGATTTACAAAGAGTTTCAAGGATTACAGTTATCCGCACTTGGCATGGGTAACATGAGATTACCGGTAACAGACGGAAAAGACGGTGCCATTGATAAGGAGAAAGCAAGAGAGATGATTGCTTACTGTATGAAGTCCGGTATTAATTATTATGATACGGCTTACGGTTATCATGCGGGTCAGTCTGAAGTGGTTGTGGGAGAGCTACTGAAGGCGTATGACAGAGACAGCTTTTATCTTGCATCAAAATTTCCGGGATATGATGTGGCCAATTTGAAAAAGGTGGAAGAGGTATTTGAGGAACAGTTGAAAAAATGTCAGGTGGATTACTTTGACTTTTACCTGTTT
>JAILCP010000010.1 GCA_024680055.1 Lachnospiraceae bacterium
GGAAAAGGCCTTTTTGAAAGCAGAAGAAGCGTTTTTGAAAGGGACTTATGAAAATGTAAAAAACCCTTACGGTGGTGAGAATACAGCCAATACAATTATAAGGATTATCAAAGATAGATTAGAACAAGGAATATCCGTTGAAAAAGTATTTTACGATATTTCGTAGGAGGCAGATATGAAAAGCATTGCCATTATAACGGCAAGAAGTGGTTCTAAAGGATTGCCACATAAAAATATTAAAAATCTTCACGGGAAGCCCATGATGGCCTATACCATAGAAGCATGTTTAAAATCCGGCTGCTTTGACCGGGTGCATGTTTCCACAGACAGTGAGGAATATGCAAAGATTGCAGTGGAGTACGGTGCGGATGTTCCCTTCCTTCGAGGAGAGGAGCTGGCAAGTGACACGGCTACCACAGAGGACGTGATTCGTTTTGTACTGCGGGAGTATGAAAAACGTGGAGAAACCTTTGAGGTGTTTGCCATTATGCAACCAACCAGTCCCCTTCGTGATGAGGAGGATATTAAAAACAGTTTTGCGCTAATGAAAGAAAAAGATGCCAATTCCATTATTGGCGTATGTGAAATGGAGCATTCCCCATTGTGGAGTAATACATTACCGGAAAATCTCAGCATGGAGGGATTTCTTGATAAAGCCAGAAATCAAAACAGGCAGAGCTTTGGCACCTATTATCGAATTAACGGTGCCATGTATCTGGTAAAGACAAAAAGCTATACCAGCCACACGGCCATGTACGGTGAAAAAAGTTACGCTTATGTTATGGCCAAGGAGCATTCGGTGGATATTGATGACGAAATGGATTTTATCATTGCACAAGCAGTGATGGCACATAGATTAGGAGGACAGCAATGAAAAAAGTATTGGTGACAGGAGCAGATGGTTTCATTGGAAGCCATTTGGTGGAAAGCTTAATGGATAAGGGCTATGACGTAAAAGCCTTTACTTACTATAACTCTTTTAATAACTGGGGATGGCTGGATACCTTCCCAAAGGAAAAGTTAAAAGAAATCGAGATTTTTTCCGGAGATATCAGAGATCCCAACGGAGTGAGAGAAGCCATGAAAGGTGTAGACGGAGTCTTTCATCTGGCAGCGTTGATTGCCATTCCTTTTAGCTATCATTCACCGGATTCTTATGTGGATACCAATATCAAAGGAACTTTAAATGTGCTTCAGGCAGCAAGAGACTTGAACACAGAGCGTATTATGGTCACTTCCACATCGGAGGTTTACGGCACTGCACAGTATGTTCCTATTGATGAAAAACATCCGTATCAGGGACAGTCTCCGTATTCCGCAACCAAAATCGGAGCAGACCGACTGGCAGAAAGCTTTTATCGCAGTTTTGACTTGCCGGTAAGTATTGTAAGACCGTTTAATACCTTTGGACCAAGACAGTCTGCAAGAGCGGTGATTCCAACCATTATTACCCAGCTCCTTGCAGGAAATGAAGAAATCAAACTTGGTTCATTAACTCCTACAAGAGATTTTAACTATGTAAAAGATACGGCAGCAGGATTTATTGCCATTGCGGAATCAGATAAAACCATTGGACAGGAAATCAACATTGCCACCCAAAAGGAGATTTCCATTGGAGATTTGGCAAAAGAAATTATCGGTCAGATCAACCCGAGTGCCAAGATTGTCTGCGAAGAAGAACGACTTCGTCCGCAAAAGAGTGAGGTGAACCGACTTCTTGGAGCCAATGCGAAAATCAAAGAGTTGACGGATTGGAAGCCGCAGTATACCTTTGCGGAGGGAATTTCAGAGACCATCGACTTTTTAAGAGAAAATCTGGATAAGTATAAGACAGATATCTATAACGTATAAGAGAGGCAGAAAATGGAAAATCTTGTTTTGGTAGGTGCCGGCGGCTGTATGAGAGAGCTGCTGTGGCAGATTACAGAATATAATAAAAAGAAACAGACCTGGAGAATTATAGGATACATCGATCAGGCAGAGGATTTGAATCTGGAGACCATAGGACATTGTCCTTATTTGGGTGATGACGATTATTTAATTTCCCGCAAAGAAGAAGTGAATGTTGCTATCTGTATTGCAGATCCGCAAAAGAGGGCGCATCTTGTGGAAATGTACAGCAAAAATCCTAAGATTAAATTTCCAAACATTGTGCTTGGGGATACCTGTATCGCAAAGGATGTAAATCTTGGTCAGGGAATTATTATCAGCAGAGGTTGTACCGTATCCACCAATGTACATATCGGAGATTTTACCTTTTTAAACATGGGAAGCATGATATGTCATGACGGAATGATAGGTTCTTTTACCACCTTCGGGCCAAGGGCTACTGTGGCAGGAAATGTTAAAATCGGCGACGGCTGTTACATTGGAATTTCTTCTACCGTGATTCAGGGAATTGAAATCGGCGACGGAGTTACCGTTGGCGGCGGTGCCATGGTGGTGAATGACATTCCGGAAAAAATAACCGTTGTAGGCGTGCCTGCAAAACCAATGAAGAAATAAGGAGGACATGATGATGAATACACCACATAACAATGCCAACAAGGGAGAGATTGCAAAAACCGTTTTAATGCCGGGAGATCCTCTGCGTGCAAAGTTTATTGCAGAAACTTACTTAGAGAATGCCACCCTTGTCAGTGATGTTCGAAATATATATGCCTATACAGGAACCTATAAAGGAAAAAAGGTGACTGTAATGGCAAGCGGCATGGGAATGCCAAGTATCGGAATTTATTCTTATGAACTATATACCTACTATGATGTGGATAACATTATCAGAATCGGAACTGCCGGTGCATACACAGAGGATTTAAAGTTGTATGATGTGGTTTTGGCAGACAGTGCTTACAGTGAATCCACATTTGCCAAGGTGCAAAACGGAGAGGACAGGGACACCCTGTTTCCTTCAGAGACATTGAATCAAAAGATTATGGATGCTGCAAAGAGAATTGGCATTCCATGCAAACTTGGAAAGATTCACTCCAGCGATGTATTTTACCGCGAGAAATCCCAGGGGGATTATACGGAGCTTGTAAAAGAACATGGGGTAAAAGCAGTGGAAATGGAAAGTTTTGCCCTGTTCCATAATGCCAATGTGCTGGGAAAACATGCAGCCTGTCTTTTGACCATTGCCAATTCCTTTGTAACAGGAGAAGAAACCAGTACAAAAGAGCGCCAGGAGGCTTTTAACAGAATGATGGAAGTGGCTCTTGAGGCAGCAGAATAAGAAGGTGTGACTATGGAAAAACGCAGAGTTTTTTTAATTGTATTAGACAGTTTTGGCATTGGCTATGAGCCGGATGCCGCAGAATTTGGAGATGTGGGAGCCAATACCTTAAAAAGCGTATCCACATCGGATAAGTTTGACGTACCGCTTATGAAAAGTATGGGCTTTTTTAACATTGACGGCGTAGAAGTTGGGGAAAAAGTGGATCATACCATTGGAAGTTATGCCAGATTACAGGAGGCTTCCAAGGGAAAAGATACCACCATCGGCCACTGGGAGATTGCGGGAATTGTATCACCAAAGCCCCTTCCAACCTTTCCAAACGGTTTCCCAAAAGAAACCATTGAGGAGTTTGAGCGGTTAACCGGAAGAAAAGCTTTATGTAATAAGCCATATTCCGGAACAGAGGTCATTAAAGATTACGGTAAAGAACATATGGAAACCGGGGCGTTGATTGTATACACCTCCGCGGACTCTGTATTTCAGATTGCAGCCCACGAAGACATTGTTCCGGTAAAAGAGTTGTACCGATATTGCGAAATTGCAAGAGAGCTTTTGCAGGGTGATGTGGGAGTCGGACGTGTGATTGCAAGACCTTTTATCGGGGAAGAAGGCAATTTCACAAGAACCAGCAATCGTCATGATTTTTCCCTTACACCTCCAAAGGACACCATGTTGGAAGCCCTTTTAAATGCAGGCTATGACACCTATGGTGTTGGAAAAATCTACGATATTTTCGCAGGAGCCGGAATCAATCATACCGTTCGTATTGCGGACAATGTGGAAGGTATGGAGAGAACGTTAGAGCATGAGAAGCTGGATTTTAACGGATTATGTTTTGTAAATCTGGTGGATTTTGATATGAAGTATGGTCATAGACGTGATATTGACGGATATGCAACAGCAGCCACCGTATTTGATAAACAGTTCAAGGAATTTGTGGACAACATGCGAGAGGAAGATATTGTAATGGTCACTGCAGATCACGGATGCGATCCGGGATTTACGGGAACAGATCACACCAGAGAGTACATTCCTCTTTTGATCTATGGAAAAGATATTAAAGAAAATGTGAATGTGGGAACCAGAAAAACCTTTGCGGATATTGCGGCAACCATATTGGACATTTTCCATGTGGAAAACAATACAGACGGCACTTCTTTTAAAAAGGAGATTATGAAGTAGATGGATGCAAAAAAGCTGATTAAGGAAGCCATAAAAGCCAGGGAGATGTCCTACAGTCCTTATTCAAAGTATATGGTGGGGGCAGCCCTTCTTGGAAAAGACGGAAACATTTACACCGGTTGCAACATTGAAAATGCAGCCTATACGCCAACCAACTGTGCAGAGCGAACTGCTATTTTTAAAGCGGTATCTTGCGGGGTAAAAGAGTTTGAAGCCATTGCCATTGTGGGCTATGCAAAAGGGGGAGTGCCCCATATCGGACAATATGCAGCCCCTTGTGGCGTGTGCAGACAGGTGTTGATGGAGTTTGTAAATCCAAAGGAGTTTTCCGTAATCATGGCAAACAGTGAAGAGGACTATCAGATTCAGACCCTTTTGCAGTTACTGCCAATGGGATTTGGACCGGATAATTTGAAATAAAGAGGGCATGTAGTATGAGAATGTATGACTTAATTGCCAAAAAACGAGATGGCAAAGCGTTAACCACAGAAGAAATCAATTACTTAATCGACGGTTATGTAAAGGGTGAAATTCCCGATTATCAGATGTCTGCCTTTTTAATGGCAGTGTATTTTCAGGGAATGACCAAGGAAGAGACCCATGCCATGACCATGGCGGTGGCACATTCCGGTGACATGGTGGACTTATCCGGAATTACCGGAATTAAGGTGGATAAACACTCCACCGGAGGCGTGGGAGATAAAATCACCCTAATCATTGCACCAATGGTGGCTGCTCAGGGAGTCAGAGTAGCCAAAATGTCCGGCCGCGGTCTTGGACATACCGGTGGAACCATTGATAAACTGGAATCCATACCGGGATTTCGTACCGATTTAAACCAAAAGGAATTTTTTGAAACCGTAAATAAAACGGGTCTAAGTGTCATCGGTCAGTCGGGAAACATGACCCCTGCAGATAAAATGATGTACGCTCTTCGTGACGTGACGGCTACCGTGGAATCCATTCCACTGATTGCCGTATCCATTATGGGTAAAAAGTTAGCGGCAGGAAGTGACTGCATTCTTCTGGATGTAAAAACCGGAAGCGGTGCTTTTATGAAGAGTGTGGATGATGCTATTTTACTGGCACAGGAAATGGTGGAAATTGGAGAACGGGCAGGAAAGAGAACCGAGGCTGTGATTACCAACATGGACGTTCCCCTTGGAAAAAATATCGGCAATGCCCTGGAAGTCCAGGAAGCCGTTGCCATTTTAAAGGGTGAGGGACCGAAGGACCTTCATCAGGAAAGTGTAAACCTTGCAGCAAGTATGCTTCATCTTGCAGGAAAAGGAAGTCTTGAAGAGTGCAAGGTGATGGCGGAAAAGACCTTGACTGACGGCTCTGCATTAAGTCATTTTGCAGATATGGTAAAGGCCCAGGGGGGAGATGAAACCTACATTCAGCATCCGGAGAACTTTAAGGACACTGCCTTTCATTATGAGGTAAAAGCCCAAAAGTCAGGTTACATCACCCACATGAATACCGAGGAAATCGGTATTTCCTCCACACTTCTTGGAGCAGGACGTGAGACCAAAGAAAGCATCATCGATCCGGCAGCAGGTATTGTAATTGAAGCCAAAACCGGAGACATGGTAAAAGAAGGAGACCTTCTTGCCACCTTATATGCCAACAAGGAAGAATTGTTTGAGGCATCAGCAAAACGATATGCAAATGCCATTGAAATAAAAGATGAGGCTCCATCAAAGCAGCACGTGATTTTTGCCAGAGTCACGAGAGATGGTGTGGAGCGATTTGACTAGGAGATAAAATGAACAAAGAAGAAATTTTAAGCCATGTGGATCATACCCAGCTAAAAGCGTTTGCCACATGGGAAGACATAAAAACATTATGCGACGAGGCGATAAAATTCCATACCGCATCGGTGTGTGTGCCGCCATGTTATATCAAGAGAATCCATGATACCTATGGAGATGACATCAATATTTGCACAGTCGTAGGATTTCCACTTGGGTATAGTGTCACCGAGGCCAAGGTGGCAGAAACCAAAAAGGCCTTAGAGGACGGCGCTTCTGAAATAGACATGGTAATCAATATTACAGACGTTAAAAACGGCGATTTTGATGGTGTAAAAGAAGAAATCAAAACCCTGAAAGGGGTGGTGGGAGACAAAATTTTAAAAGTTATTATTGAAACCTGCTACCTTACGGAAGAAGAAAAAATAGCCATGTGCAAGGTGGTCACAGATGCGGGCGCTGATTTTATTAAGACTTCCACCGGATTTGGAAGCGGCGGTGCCACAAGAGAAGACATTCGCCTTTTCAAACAGCACATCGGACCGAATGTGAAAATGAAAGCTGCCGGAGGAATCCGCAGTGCACAGGATTTGGAAGATTACCTGGAACTAGGATGTGAGCGTCTTGGAACCAGTTCTGCAATGAAATTACTTTAATTACGCGGAGGTACGCAAAATGAACTATCCTACCCTTGGAAACCGGAATCTGACGGAAGCATGGGAGTTTGTCAGAGTCAATCTCTACGAAAGTCCCTACGATTCTTTTGGCGGGGGAAATGTGCCAAAATATCCATTTCGCTCCCGTTTTATGCATACCATGCGTGTGCTTCAGTGGGCAAAACGGCTTTTACCGGACTTCCCTGAAGTGAATCAGGAGGCGGCAGCCCTTGGCATCATTTTTCATGATGTGGGCTATTCAAAAGGAAAGAACAAAGAGCATCCCCAGGCCGGAGCGCAGTTATATCTGGAGTTTCTTACAACCCATCCGGAATTAAGCGGAATTTTTGGTGAAAAAGAGGGTCAGGATTACATTGCCTGGATCATAGCCCATCATACAGAAAAATGGCGTCTTGGAACAGAGGATGCCACCCCGGAATTATCCATTTTGATGGAAGCGGATATGATGGATGAAGAGGGTGCCATGCGAGTGGCCTGGGACAATATGGCTGCAGCGGTTTGTGGGGCGGAAAGTTTCCGGGAGAGCTTGGAGCGTACCGAGAAGTACTGGAAAAAAGAGTTTGATCCAATGGTAACGCCATTGGCGAAACAGTACTGGAAACAGAAGCAGGAATTTGTGGAAGCTTATATTTCCAATATGAGAATGGATTTATTTTTAGATTAAATAAGTATGGACGAAGATTGCGATAAGTGGGAGAATACTCCCTCCTTGCCGCAATCTTTTTTATTTTCCATTTTCTTATTGACAAACATTCAAGCAAGTGTTTTAATGTAATTAGTAAGAATGATTTCCAAAAAGAATGAAAGGTAGGAACGAATTATGAAAAAAACATACAAAATTGAAGTGGACTGTGCAAATTGCGCAGCAAAAATGGAAGAAGCAACCAAGAAGATTGAAGGTGTAGATAACGCCA
The DNA here is from genome assembly GCA_024680055.1 of Lachnospiraceae bacterium. Taxonomy (GTDB): domain Bacteria; phylum Bacillota; class Clostridia; order Lachnospirales; family Lachnospiraceae; genus XBB1006. The sequence continues at coordinate 7,760 of JAILCP010000010.1, forward strand.
CAGTTTCTTTTATGACTCAGAAAATGAAGGTTGAATTTGCAGAAGGCGCAGAAGAGAGCGCAGTCATGGAGCAGGTGGTGAAGGCCTGCAAGAAAGTGGAAAGTGACTGTGAAGTATACTTATAAAGGGAAGTGAGTTCACATGACAAAGAAACAAAGGAAGGTTCTGATTCGAATTATTATTTCGGCAATCCTTCTTATCATTGTAAAATTACTGCCGGTGAAAGGCCCGGTGGAAATTGTGTTATATATGATACCGTATCTGGTGATCGGATACGATATCCTAAAAAAGGCGGCCCTTGGAATTATTCACGGCCAGGTATTTGATGAGTGCTTTTTGATGGCAGTTGCCACGGTGGGTGCTATGGCTCTTGGAGAATACGTGGAGGCAGCAGCGGTTATGTTGTTTTATCAGATGGGAGAATTATTCCAGAGTTACGCTGTTGGTAAAAGCAGAAAGAATATTACAGCCCTGATGGACATTCGCCCGGACTATGCTAACCTGGAAGTGGATGGCAAGGTGGAAACCGTGGATCCGGATGATGTGGAAGTGGGAAGTATCATTTTGGTACAGCCGGGAGAAAAGGTACCTCTTGACGGTGTGGTAAGAGAGGGAAATGCATCCCTTGATACCGGTGCCCTTACCGGCGAAAGCGTTCCGCGTGAGGTAAAAGAAGGCGATGAAGTCATCAGCGGATGCGTGAATTTAAATGGTGTGCTTCGTATTGAAACCACCAAAGAATTTGAAGAATCAACGGTTTCCAAGATTCTGGACATGGTGGAAAACTCCAGCATGAAAAAGGCAAGAATGGAGAATTTTATCACCAGATTTGCGAAGTACTATACGCCGGCGGTGTGTTTTGGCGCCTTGGCCATTGCATTTTTACCGCCCCTTGTAAATATTCTTATGGGAAATGATCCGTTGTGGTCACAGTGGATTATCCGTGCATTGACCACCCTTGTAATCAGTTGCCCGTGTGCCCTTGTAATCTCCATTCCCCTTAGCTTTTTTGGTGGAATCGGCGGTGCCAGTGCCAACGGAATTCTGGTAAAAGGATCCAATTACCTTGAAATGTTGTCAAAGACAAAGTACCTTGTGTGCGATAAGACAGGTACTCTTACCAAGGGTGTATTTGAGGTGACAGAGATTTGCCCTTCACAGGGTGGTTCAAAGGATGAGCTTTTAAAGGTTGCAGCCTATGCAGAAAGTTATTCCAATCATCCAATCAGTAAAAGTCTGAAAAACGCCTATGCAAAAGACATTGTTGCAGAAGAGGTAAAGGATGTGGAAGAAATCAGTGGCCGAGGGGTAAAAGCCAATGTTTTTGGAAAACAGGTGGCTGTTGGAAACAGCAAGTTGATGGAAGAATTATCCCTTGTTCCTGCAGTGCCGCAAAAGGTAGGAACAGAAATTCATGTGGCATGTGACGGTGTGTACCAGGGTTACATTTTGATCTCAGATGTGATAAAATCAACTGCAAAGACAGCAGTTACGCGTCTTAAAAATCGCGGCGTGAAACGTGTGATTATGCTTACCGGAGACAGTAAAAAGGTAGCGGATGCAGTGGCAAAAGAACTGGGAATCAATGATGTGCGTAGTGAACTTTTACCGGGCGACAAGGTGGAAGAAGTGGAAAGAATCCTTGCTGCCAAAGGAAAAGGGGAATATGTGGCCTTTGTTGGTGATGGAATCAACGATGCACCTGTTTTATCCCGAGTGGATCTTGGTATTGCCATGGGCGCCATGGGTTCGGATGCGGCCATTGAGGCTGCGGATATTGTGCTGATGGATGACGATCCGGGGAAAATTGCCTTGGCTATGGAGATTTCCAAGAAAACCCTTGCCATTGTTCATCAGAATATTGTATTTTCCCTTTTTATCAAGTTTGGATGTCTGGCACTTGGAGCCATCGGATATGTAAATATGTGGTGGGCGATTTTTGCCGACGTTGGAGTCATGGTTCTTGCGGTACTCAATGCCACACGTGCGCTGGTGTATAAACGAGGATAAAGATTATGGAAAATAAAATAGTACTTCCTCACAAACATGGGGACAACGAACAGAAAGTTTTGGCTCATCTGCCGGATGCAGATTCCTGCAGTCAGGTGGCAGAAGCCTTTAAACTGATTAGTGACGGAACAAGACTTCGTATTGTATGGCTTTTGTGCCACTGCGAAGAGTGCGTGGGAAATGTGGCTGCCGCCATGGAAATGACGGATCAGGCCGTATCTCATCATTTACGCCTCTTGAAAAAGAGCGGATTAATTGTCAGCCGACGTGATGGTAAGGAAATTTATTACAAGCTGGCAGATACAAGACAGGCCGCTTTGGTTCATTTGGTCATTGAAGAAATGCTGGATGTGGTATGTCCATTAGATGAAAAATAAACTATCCTTTTTTGAAAAATCGTTTTATACTATAGATATGCAGTATAAACAATGTAAAAGGAGGGTACAATGAGCAAAGACAGTGGATTTATTTCCGAATTTAAAAAGTTTATCCTTCGCGGCAATGTGATGGATATGGCAGTGGGTGTTATTGTAGGCGGCGCTTTTACCGCAATTGTAACGTCCTTGAATCAGGACATTTTAACACCGCTTTTAGGTTTGTTTGGAGGTACGGATTTTTCTTATCTAACGGTGAAGATCGGAATGGGGGAAAATGCTCCGGTTCTTCACTATGGCAATTTTATTACAGCAATCATTAACTTTTTAATTACAGCCCTGGTGATTTTCTGCATTATTCGTGGAATCAACCATATGGCTGAGAAGGCGAAATCTTTCAAGAAGGAAGAGGAAGTGGCAGCAGAGCCAACGGAAAAGGAGTGTCCTTATTGCTGCTCCATGATCAACATCAAGGCAACCCGTTGTCCAAATTGCACCTCTGAATTAAAGTAAGTTATTTTAAAACTACCACATACCATATGTGGTAGTTTTTTTGAAAAAATAGTTGACATCATAAGAAATCTAAGATATAATGAATTTCGTTGCTGGTTCAGTAACAACAATATATGCGGGTGTAGTTCAATGGTAGAACACCAGCCTTCCAAGCTGGATACGTGGGTTCGATTCCCATCACCCGCTTATATGCGCGAGTGGCTCAGTTGGTGGAGTACAACCTTGCCAAGGTTGGGGTCGCGGGTTCGAGTCCCGTCTCGCGCTCTACAAGTAATCATAGTGAATGTCTTATTTTAATTTTAACGAATTATAATAGGCATTCTTTTTTTTCGGAATTTTTGAAATGACTTTAGCTTTAAGTTAATTAATGCTATACTTTATTTCGAGTAGGGTTTGTTTTATAAGGAGGAAAAAGAATGAACAAAAAGGCAGTTGGTAACATTATTTTAAGCTACATCCTGATGACAATCGGTAGTCTTATTTATTCCGTAGGAGTATCCATTTTCGTGGATCCTTACAATCTGGCTCCCGGTGGAATTACCGGTGTAGGTATTATTATTGCATCGTTATTACATGCAAAAACAGGTACTGTGATCTTCTGCATCAACTTACCGATTCTCATCTTTGGTACTTGGAGATTTGGTTTGAAGTTCATTATCTCTACCTTATATGTAACCACCATTTCATCTGCCATGATGAACGGAATTGCAGATTACATCATGCCGGTAATCGGACTGGTGACAGAAGATGTTTTAATCGCAGGAGCAGCCGGCGGAGCTTTTATGGCAATTGGTATGGCAATGATTTTCAAACAGGGTGGAACCACCGGTGGATCGGATATTATTGTAAGAGCATTGCGTCAGAAATATCCACATATTAAGACCGGTAAGATTTACCTTATTACAGATACCATGGTTATTATCTGTTCTGTAATTGCCTTCCACAACTTAGAGCGTGGTCTTTATGCAGCAGTAGTAGTTATTGTAACCAACTTTGTTTTGGATATGTTTTTATATAGCGGCGACGGTGCCAAGCTGGTATATATTATCAGTGATAACATTGAAGCCATTGCAGCCAGAGTTATGAATGAGTTGGAACTGGGAGCAACCTACATCAACGGCGTAGGCGCTTACACCAATGAGGAAAAAAAGGTCCTTATGGTTGTTGCAAAAGCATCCCAATACGCACAAATTCGTGACGTGGTTCGTGAAGAAGACAAGGATTCTTTTGTAATTGTATCCGGTGCCAGTGAAGTATTTGGTTATGGATACAAAGACATTTTTACCATGGATATTTAAATAGAGCTTATGACCATTGTATCGTTTTGGGTGCAATGGTCTTTTTTTATGGTTTTTTGTCAAGAGTCGGTGTAAATTAGAAAATGACCGGGAATGAGTATTTTCATTCCTGGTTTTTCATTTGTCTTTTAACCGGAAAATCCTTATATGGCTTGTCTACTTATTTATCTGCATGAAAAGCAGGCGTCAAGGCCTTGCCTTTTAGGTGCTTTGCAGCCTTGACACCTGCTTTCTATGCAGATTCGTATTAAACAAGCCATATAAGGATTAGTTTGCATCTATGATGCAGTTGCCAGATCAGAAGATTGCTGTAGCATAACTTCCAAGTCGATTGAAGTATTTTAGGTTTAGATGGATGAATTTCTTTTTGTATTCTTTTGCAAACGTTTTCTAAAGCCCAAGAGATATAGCGAACCACATGAAACTTATTTATTACGATAGTAGCGTTAGGGAGAAAAGTTTCAGCAAGATTCCGATATACTTGATTCATGTCCATAACAAAATATTTTACCGCTTTTCTGTTTGGAAAACTTTTCAGGTACTCCTGCAATTGGTATTGTATTCGGGAAGGTAATATATCTAATACCTGGTGAGCTTGAGGGTTCGTAAGAACAGCCTGGAGTCTTTCTGACTTTCAAAAACCCCAGACCGCCTCCAGCTAAGGAGCTTGGAGTCGTTCTGATTTTTAAAATCTCCAGACCGCCTCCAGCTAAGGATCCTGGAGTCGTTCTGACTTTTAAAATCTCCAGACCGCCTCCAAGAAAGGATCCTGGAGTCGTTCTGACTTCTAAAATCGCTAGACCGCCTCCGCCCAAGCCCCCTGGAGTCGTTCTGCCTTTCAAAAACCTCAGACCGCCTCCAGCTAAGCCGCCTGGAGTCGTTCTGCCTTTCAAAATCACCAGACCGCCTCCGAGTAAGCCACCCAAGCCGCCCAAGCCCCCTCAAAGTCGCCGATCCATTTTTATTGCAGTTAATCTTTACTGTAACTTCAGCTGAACATCTTTTCATGTTCAACTACCATTCACATTGGATGGATAAGATGTACCCATAGTAAAGAAAGGAGAGACACTTATGAAAAATGGAAAGAAAATCGTGTTGGCATTGTTATTGGTGCTGACCATGAGTATAGGATTATTATCAGGCTGCGGTTCAACCGACAGCAGTAAAAAAGAAACCACTGCAACGGCAGAGGCAACAAGTTCCACAGATTCAGCAACTATGCCGGAAGTCACCTGGGCAACAGAGCCAAAAGAAGGTGACGCCATTGATGAAGAGGTGGATGTGACGGTTACTTTTAATAACGATGAAATTGAAGTAACCGGAGACAATGCCAAATCCATGACATCGGTAAAAGACACCACACTTACCATTACAAAGGCAGGAACCTATGTAATCAGTGGTACGCTAAAGGATGGACGTATTGTTGTGGATACCGAAGATGAAGAAAAGGTAAAAATCATTTTAAACGGTGTGATGTTAAGTAATGATTCCACCAGCGCAGTATACGTGGTAAGTGCACCGAAGGAAGTGATTTTGTCAGCAAATAAGAATTCTGTAAATATTATCTCAGACGGAGAAGAATACGATGAGTCTGACGAGAGTGGCGCAGCAATTTATGCAAAAGATGATTTGCAACTTAGCGGAAAAGGATCCTTATATGTAACAGGTAACTATAAAAAGGGTATCGTAAGTAAAGATGATCTTCATATTAAGAATCTTTCACTGTACGTCAAAGCCGACGACGATGCCATCCGTGGCAAAGACTCTGTTTCTGTGGAAAACGCATATATCTACGCAGAGGCAGAGCAGGACGGAATTAGAAGCAGTAATGAAACAGACACCGAAAAAGGTGATATTGAAATTACCGATTCTGAAATTTATCTCACAGTAAAGCAGGATGGAATCCAGTCTGTGAGAAATCTTACCCTTACCAATACAAAGGCAGTCATTGATGCCCAGGGTGAAGAAACCAAGAGCACAGAAACCAAGAGCTCAGAAACCAAGAGCTCAGAAACCAAGAGTACGGAAAATAAGAGTACAGACACAGCAAAAGAGAGTAGTACAGAGAGCAGTTCAGGTAGTGACAGTTCCTCTACCACAGGAGATCTTGGAGAATTAAAATCACAAGGTGGTATGGGACAGAAACCTGGTAACGGTGAAAAACCAAGCGGTGGCGGAGGACCAAAAAATGGAGAAAAACCGGACGACAGCCAGATGCCGCAAAACGGAGAAAAACCGGACGATAGTCAGATGCCTGAAAATGGAGAAAAACCGGAGGATGGCCAGATGCCGGAAGGCAATCAGAATGCGGAAGGCGGACAGGATAATCCAATGGCAGAATTTGACAGTCAGGGAACCAGCTCACAGGGACTTCAGGCAGTGGGAACCATGACAGTAACCGGTGGAAATATTACCATCTTAGACAGTACAGAAGGACTTGAGGCTTCTAAGATTGTGGTGGAAGATGCAACCTTCCATATTACAGCAACCGATGATGGAATCAACGCAGCAACAGATGATTCCTCTGTAACACCAACCTTTATTATGAACAGTGGATACATTGTAATTAGTGCAGAGGGTGATGGTGTTGATACCAATGGCGATGCTACCATTAAGGGAGGTACCTTATTAATCTATGGACCTACCAATGGAGGAAACGGTGCCTTGGATTACGATTCAGGATTTAAGGTAGAAGAGGGAGCAACTGTTTTGGCAGTGGGAAGTTCCGGAATGGCTCAGGGATTCTCAGAAAGCAGTGCAAGTCTTGAATTTACCTGCGATGTGGAGGCAGGAGATATCATGAGTATCCAAGATTCTGACGGAAATGTGGTATGTACCTTCGAAGCACCGAAGAATTACCAGTGTGTAGTATTTACATCACCGGATATTACAAAGGGTGAAGAATACACCGTATATACCGGCGGAAGCGTGGACGGTGACAATACAGACGGTATTTATGAAGATGGAAGTTACAAAGGCGGAAGCACCATCGGAACCGTTACAGCAAAATAGCTTTTTCATAAGACTCCTAACTATAGATGAGGGAACCTTCGGATGAAATGTCCGAAGGTTCCTTTTTTGATTTTTTTAAACAAAAGTAGTGCAAAGGTTAAAAAATTATGATATAGTGTGTAGCGGTGTATAAAGGAAAGGAGAAGCTATGAGTAAGCAATTAAAGAATCAGCTGAAAACCATGTTGATGGTTATTATAGGAAATATGATTTATGCAGTGGGCATTCAGATTTTTTTGGTGCCGTCCAATATTGTAACAGCCGGAGCCACAGGTCTTGGATTAATTGTGACCAACATTATTCCGGTGAAGTTATCTTATGCAATTTTGGTTATTAATATTGTGTTATTGCTGTTGGGACTGTTATTTTTGGGGAAAGAGTTTGCAATTAACAGTTTGGTAGGAAGTTTATCTTATCCGATAGAACTTATGATTGTGGAAAGGGTTCTTGGAAATGTGGTTTTAACAAAAGATCCTCTTTTGTGTACAATTTTCCTTGGCCTGAGCGTAGGTATCTCCCTTGGAATTATTATTCATGCAGGAGCGTCTTCGGGAGGAATGGATATTCCGCCGATTATTGTGAATCGATTATTTAAGATTCCGGTATCTGTAAGTATGTATGCCTTTGACGGATTGATTGTGGTTGGATTGATTCAGTTTTATGACGCAGAGTCTATTTTATACGGAATTGTCCTGGTACTTACCTATACCATTGTATTGGATAAATGTCTGATGATGGGATCAAGCAGGGTAGAGGTCAAGATTGTAAGCCAAAAGACAGAGGAAATCAAAAAGGCCATTCTGGAAAACATGGATCGTGGAGCAACTTTGATTTCTGCAAGAGGCGGATACAACGACGAACAGTTTGATATGATTTACACCGTAATTTCAAACAGGGAATTAAATAAGCTGGAAAAACTGGTAAAAGACATCGATGAAGAATGTTTCCTTACCGTAAGTAAGGCAACGGAAGTACGAGGTCGAGGATTTACCTTAGATAAACAATATTAAGTAAAAAGAAAGGAGCTATGCGTTTTGCATAGCTCCAAATTTTATCCCTGAAGTCCGTTGGACTGACGAATCATATCTTCTACCACAATGTCGTAAATTTCTCCAATGGAATTACAATACTCTAATACTTTCCATGGCTCATTGGTGTGAAAATGAATTTTTACAAGGTCTTCATCACCTGCAGCAATTAAGCTGTTTCCTTCGATATGATTGGTGATGTAGTCTGCAATTTCATCTTCATCAAGATCCTCATCACGACGATCAATCAAAAGTTGTGTGTCGTAGCGGTATGCGAACTGATCTTCTTCCACATCAATGCTATGAATATCTGGCATATGCTTTCCCTCCTATGTAAAATTTAAGAATGTTCTCTTTGGTGTTTTCGTAAAAGAACCTCATTAATATAATACATTCCAACTGAAATAATAACAAGTCCCACTGCAAGTCCAAATGCGCAGACGGCAGTCTGTTTTCCAAAGAAAGCGGCATCTGCCTCGTTGCTGGTTACCAATGCGTAGGTGGTATAGTAAAGGGAACCTCCCGGGACCATTGGCAGCAACCCCGGAATCAGGTAAATGGTGGCAGGCGCTTTGGTAAGTCTGGCCACAATTTCCGAGAATAAAGTTCCTGCAGCAGCGGCAATCATATATTGTACAAAAATACTGTCGGTAAAAACAGCAGCGGCGCAGCAGGCTCCCCAGGCTAAGGCACCGTTTAATCCGCACCAGATCAGCCTTTTACCCCGGGTGTTATAAATAATGGAAAAGCCAATGCCTGCAATAAAGGCTCCAAACATTTCAATCAAAACTTTTGTCATTATACCATTCCTCCCCAAATATAAATTGGTATGGCATAGCCGATGGCCAGAGCTCCTGCAACCATAATGGCTTCCAGGAAGCGAAGAAGTCCCGCAATAATATCTCCTGTAAGCATATCGCGAATGGAGATGGTTAAAGCCATTCCGGGAACAAGAAGCATAATGTCACTGATCATGATTTTGTCCAGGTGTACCCCAAGACCAAAGTGGTATAAAATCAGGGCACTCCATCCACCGAGAAAGGCTGCGAATGCGGCGTACACCATTTTGTTGGAGTTTTGGATCTTGGAAAACTTGCTGGCAACCATTAACACAAGGGCTGCAAGTCCCGCAGCAACAGAATCCCCTAAGGTTCCGTTGAAAAACAGGCAGAAACCAAATCCCCCGGTAAAGTAGGCAAATATTTGCATGGGAATGGTTTGCGCATAGGAATTGGGTGTATTTTTTTCCAGCATTTCCCAAAACTCCTTTACGGTAGGCTTGGTGGCGCTAACCGTTCTGGAAATGGAATTTAATTCCTCAAAACGTAAAAAGTCGTTGGTGGAACCAAATACACGGCGGGACTGTGTAAAGGTTTTCCCTTGGGTATCCATAAATGAGATGGATACGTATTCTGAAATACAAAAAACATTAATCTTGTGGTAACCGTAGGCTTCCAGCATACGGCTCATGGAATCCTCCACACGGCTGACCTCAGCTCCCACTAAAATCATTTCTTCCCCTACATCTAAAACCAATGCCAAAATATAAGAAGGATCGTAATCATTTTTGGCAAATTTAGGGTCCACACGGGTGGCAATTTTTTTTAACATAAACCCTCCTAGATATACCCACCGTCGATGGTGAGAATTTGTCCGGTAACGTACTCAGGCATTTCAATCATCTTTTTCACAGCAAGGCCCACTTCCATAGGGTCGCCAAAGCGTCCCACAGGAATCTCATCTGCAAGATCTTCTTTTTCTTCAGGAGAAAAGCAACCGTTCATGGCGGTGTCAATGACGCCGCAGCTTAGTGCGTTCACCTGAATATTGCTTGGCGCCAGTTCCTTTGCCAGGGCTTTGGTAAAAGCGTTGACTGCACCTTTTGTGGCAGAATAGGCCACTTCACAGGAAGCTCCAACCGTTCCCCACATGGAGGAGATGTTAATGATTTTACCGGATTTGGTGTGCACCATGTCAGGAATTACCTCCCGGCAGGTGTAAAATACCGCGTTTAAGTTGGTGTCCATAAGACGTTTCCACTCCTCATCGGTCATATCGGATAACAGTCCGATGTGAGCAATTCCTGCATTATTTATAAGTATATCAATATGGCCGAACTTTTCCTTGGCTGCAGTCATGAATTCATGAACATAGGCCGAATTTCCCACATCCCCCACGTGGGTTAAAATGTGCTCCCCGGAACAACTGCCGGAAAGTTCCTCCACCAGTGATTGTAACCCCTCTTTATCACTGCCGGTGTTTAAAGCCAGATTGTAAGATCCATCCCCAAAAACTTTCGCTATGGCACGACCGATGCCTTTGGCGGCCCCGGTGATGCAAATGGTTTTTCTCAACATAAAAACCCCCTTTAATATATTAACAAAGAGTATAGCACAAAATATGTCTAAAAAGTGTTTCCCGTCATAAATTCTTTACAGTAATTTGGCAGGATGGTATAATGTGAACACAAATAACTAGAAAAGGGGCTGGTATTTATGCATATTACAATTAGTGGAAAGAACATCGATGTAACAGAGGGATTACGCACAGCCATTGAGGAGAAACTTTCTAAACTTGATAAGTATTTCAGTAGAGAAGTAGATGCGACTGTAACATTAAGTGTAGAAAAGAACAGACAGAAGATAGAGGTAACAATTCCTGTAAAGGGTAACATCATTCGTTCCGAACAGGTCAGCAGTGATATGTATGTTTCTATCGACCTTGTGGAAGAAGTAATTGAAAGACAGTTAAAGAAATACAGAAAGAAATTCCAGGACAAGAAACATGACGGATTCGAAATTGTTGCAGATCTTTATGATGAAGATGACAATGAGGAAGATGGAGAAATCGTAATCGAAAGAGTGAAACGTTTTGGAATGAAACCAATGTATGCTGAGGATGCATGTCTTCAGATGGAACTTTTAGGACATAACTTCTTCGTTTTCCAGAATGCGGAAACAGACGAGGTCAACGTGGTTTACAAACGTAAAGGTAATACATACGGATTAATTGAGCCGGAATTTTAGAAGGCATTGCTACAATAGAGATTGTAGGATATAATGAATAAGATGAAACATCAGCTACCCCAATATTTGGGGTAGCTGATTTATTGCAATCTTATTTATAAGCGGAGAAATTAAAATGGAAAAGGGAAAAGATCTTACAAGAAAGCAAATGGTTTTGCTGATACTTTCACTTGCCTGGCCCACTATTTTGGAGCAGTTTTTGCAGACGGTGGTAGTGTATGCGGATACAGCCATGGTGGGACGAATCGGTGCGTCTGCATCGGCGGCCATCGGACTGATTACCCCGGTGACCTGGTTGACCAATGCCCCGACCTATTCTATCGGAATCGGCGTTTTGGCCTTTGTTGCAAGAAACAACGGCGCAGGGCGCATGGAACCGGTAAAAAAGGCAGCGGTTCAGGCCATTTATTTGGCTCTCATTGCAGGTGGTATTACAAGTATGGTATTGGTGGGCATTTCACCATACCTTCCAATCTGGATGGGAGGAGCAAAAGAAGTATGTACCAATGCTTCTTACTATCTGGCTATTACAGGAGCAGCCTTTGTATTTAAAGCCATCGACATGGTGCTCAGTTGTGTGATTCGAGGTGTGGGGGACACCAAGACACCTATGAAGGTAAACACCGTAATGAACATTATTAATATTGTAGGAAACTACTTTTTTATATATGAAACAAGAACCATTACACTTTTTGGTAAAAGTATTTTTATGCCGGGAGCAGGACTTGGAGTTTCAGGCGCAGCCCTTGGAACGGCGGTGGCATCTGTTTTTGGCGGAATTATGATGCTTGTTACCCTATGGAGAAATGACGTTTTATCTCCACGCAGTGTCAGCAAAAAAGTGGATAAAAACGTGATGTATCAGTGCGTGAAGGTGGGTGTTCCATTGGCGTTGCAGCGATTGGTGGTATTTTCCGGATATGCGGTATTTACCTCCCTTGTGGCAAAACTTGGAACCATTACCTTAGCTGCCCATTCCATCGCCATTACCTCAGAAGAAATGTTTTATATTCCGGGGTTTGGAATGCAGGATGCAGGTGCCACACTGGTGGGTAATGCCATGGGCGAAGGCAATGAAAAGAAAACGGATCATCTGGCAAGAATGCTGATTTTAATTACCACCTTGCTAATGACTTTTACCGGAACACTGCTGTTTTTGTTCCCGGATCTGGTGATGGGATTTTTCACAAAGGATGCCGAGGTTATTGCAAGAGGAATGGTAGCATTGAAAATGGTGGCGGTATCAGAGCCGATTTACGGCGCTTTGATTATGATGGAAGGTATTTTCAACGGAGTTGGAAACACCAAAACCACTTTTATCGTAGGAGCTCTTACCATGTGGCTTGTACGTATTGGAATGACCGCAATTTGTGTACATGTGCTGGGACTTGGACTGGTGGCAGTATGGAGTTGTATGATTTTGGAAAACATGACCAAGGCCACAATTATGGGAATTTTATTCCATAAAGGCGTATGGAAAAAAGGTGCGGTAAAATACAGCTAGCAAATGATTTTACAGTTGAAATGAAAAGAAAATGGATATAATATGTATGGGTATGAATGGAAAGGAGTTCAATTATGAACATAGTAGTACTTGCCGGAGGTCTTAGTACCGAGCGTGACGTTTCACTGGTCAGCGGAAACAAGATTTGCAAAGCACTTCGTGAAAATGGACACAATGCCATGATGTTGGATGTATTCCTTGGTTATGGCAAAGAGGGAGAAGATCTTAGCGGAATTTTTGATAAAGTAAATGAATTAAGTATGGAAGAAAGCGGTATTCCAACCGATGCACCGGATATTAAAACGGTGAAATCCATGCGTCAGGATAAAACTGATTGCTTCTTTGGACCAAATGTAATCAATCTTTGCCGTATGGCAGACATTGTTTTTATGGGATTGCACGGCTCCAACGGAGAAGACGGAAGAGTACAGGCAGCCTTTGATTTGTTCGGCATTAAATATACAGGAACGGACTATTTAAGCAGTGCCATTGCCATGGACAAACAGATGACCAAGGAATTCTTTGAAAGAGCGGGAGTTCCTACCCCGAAGGGTGTGGTTGCCATAAAAGGTGTTCAAAACGAGACCTATGAAGAGGCCGGCGTGCCGGTTCCTTTGATTGTAAAGCCATGTTGTGGCGGTTCCAGCATCGGAACCACCATTGTGCGTGATCCTAAGGAATATGACGCTGCCTTAAAAGATGCGTTCCAATATGAAGATAAAGCCGTTGTGGAACAGTTCATCAAAGGAAGAGAATTCTCTTGCGGTGTAATCGAAGGTAAGGCATTGCCTGTAATTGAAATTGCACCAAAAGTTGGATTTTATGATTATAAGAATAAATATGCTGCAGGTAGCGCAGTGGAAACCTGTCCGGCAGAAATTCCGGATGAAATTTCCGAAAAGATGAAAGAGTATTCCGAAATGGCCTATGCCTGTCTTGGATATAAAACCTATGCGAGAATGGATTTCCTTTTAAGCGAAAACGGAGAAATCTACTGCCTTGAGGCAAATACACTGCCGGGTATGACACCAACCAGCCTGCTTCCGCAAGAGGCGGCAGTTATTGGAATGAATTTTAATCAGTTATGTGAGAAGATTATTGAAATCTCTCTTGCCAAATACAAATAAGAAGGTTTGCCAATGAAAAATATGACAATACGTAATCTGGTGAAAGTGACCGGAGGCCGCTACGAGGGTCCTTCCGAGAAGCTGGATTATCAGGTAAAAGGAATTGTAAAGGACAATCGAGAAATCAAAGAGGGCTACGTGTTTGTGCCTTTTAAGGGAGCCAAGGTGGATGCCCATGATTTTATGGGAGATGCCTTTGAAAAGGGAGCCGTACTTTGCCTTAGTGAACGCCCTTATGAGGTAAAAGGAGATGAGGCAGTTCTTTTTGTTTCCTCTACTCTGGAAGCTTTTAAGGCCATGGCAACATTTTACCGTGAGCAGCTGTCTTGCAAATTCATCGGAGTTGTGGGAAGCGTTGGTAAAACCAGCACCAAGGAAATGATTGCCAGTGTTCTTGAAACCAAATACAACGTACAGAAAACCGCCGGGAATTTTAACAATGAAATCGGTCTTCCGATTACTATTTTTTCCGTGAACGAGGACCATGAAATCGCCATTGTGGAAATGGGCATTTCCGATTTTGGTGAAATGAAAATCCTTGGCGAAATTGCCAAACCGGACATGGTGGTAATGACCAATATCGGGGAGTGCCATCTGGAAAACCTCATTGACAGAGATGGTGTGTTAAAAGAAAAATCAGAGGTTATCTCTTATATGAAAGAAGGGGGAACCCTTGTTTTAAACATGGACGATGATAAACTTAGCACCATCAAAGCACCGGAGACCATTGATGTTTTAACCTATGGAAAGGTTTCTGACAACACTGCCTATGCCACTGAAATTTCATCCGTTGGAATTCAGGGTCAAAAGGCAAGGTTCCATCTTCAGGGACAGGAATTTGAAGCAACCATTCCATTATCCGGTGAACACAACGTATACAATGCATTGGCCGCCATGTGTGTTGCCAAAAAGCTGGGACTTTCCACAGCTGCCATGAAAGACGGTATGGAAAAGATCCAGTCGGTGAAAGGCAGAAATCATCAGATCAATGCCAACGGATACACCATTATTGATGATTGCTACAATGCAAGCCCTACTTCCATGAAGGGATCTCTTCAGGTGCTCTCTCATGCAAAAGGCCGCACCATCGCCATTTTAGGTGATATGGGCGAGCTTGGCAAAGATGAGAAAAAAATGCATGAACAGGTTGGCGAGGTTGCAGGCGACCTTGGAATTGATGTAATAATTACCGTAGGTGCGTTGGCAAAAGAAATCGCCAAGGGTGCTGCCAATCACGGCTGCAAGGTCTGTGAGTATGAGACCAAAGAGGACCTTTTACCTCAGTTGAAGGAACTGCTGAAAGAAGGGGATACCGTACTTGTGAAGGCATCTCATTTTATGCAGTTTGAAAAAATAGTGGATGCTATAAAATAAACAATCGTTGACTTTTTCAATTGAAGATTGTACACTATAGAAAGATTTTACATATTTTTGAAACGTTGAACAGGACTAGTAGACAACAGCGGGTTAAGTAGAGAGCTGCCGGTAGCTGCAAGGCAGAAACAGCGCATTGTTGAACTCACCTGGGAGTTCCATCCCTGAAGAAGTTTGTGTAGGGGATTGGCGTTAGGCCGCGTTAAGGCAATGAGTGCCGGAGCAATCCGGAAACTTGAGTGGTACCGCGTAAAGTATAACCTTTTCGTCTCAGGAATGAGGCGGAAAGGTTTTTTTATTTTGAAAAGGGAGGATATTAAATGGAAACATACAATCCAAAAGTCGTTGAGAAAAAATGGCAGGGCATCTGGGAAACAGAAGAAGCATTTAAAGTGGGAACCGATTTTAGCAAACCAAAATTCTATGCATTGGTGGAATTCCCATATCCGTCAGGACAGGGACTTCACGTAGGTCATCCAAGACCTTACACAGCCCTTGATATTATTTCAAGAAAAAGAAGATTACAGGGATACAATGTTCTTTTCCCAATGGGATGGGACGCATTTGGTCTTCCTACTGAAAACTATGCCATGAAGAATCACATTCATCCAAAGATTGTAACCAAAAACAACGTTGGACGTTTTAAACAGCAGTTACAGGATCTTGGATATTCTTTTGACTGGGATAGAGAAGTGAACACCACAGATCCTAATTATTATAAATGGACCCAGTGGATTTTCTTAAAATTATTCAAAAAAGGACTTGCTTATAAGAGCGAAATGCCAATCAACTGGTGTACCTCTTGTAAGGTTGGACTTGCCAACGAAGAAGTTGTCAACGGCAAGTGCGAGCGTTGCGGTGGAGAAGTGGTCCACAAGGTAAAAAGCCAGTGGATGTTAAAGATTACCGAATACGCAGATCGCTTAATCGATGATTTGGATTTGGTTGACTATTTTGACCGTATTAAGGTTTCTCAGAAAAACTGGATCGGTCGTTCCCACGGTGCGGAAGTGGATTTTGTCATCGGTGGAACCAAGGACAGCCTGACCGTATATACCACAAGACCGGATACTTTATTTGGTGCAACCTACATGGTTGTTTCACCGGAGCATCCGATGATTGAAAAATACAAAGATCAGATTACCAACTACGACGAGTTAATGGCATACAGAGAAGAAGCAGCCAAGAAATCTGATTTTGAACGTACCGAACTTGCAAAAGACAAAACCGGTGTGGAAATCAAAGGCTTAAAAGCAATCAACCCGGTAAATGACAAAGAGATTCCTATCTGGATTTCCGATTATGTATTAATGTCTTACGGAACAGGAGCTATTATGGCGGTACCTGCCCATGATACAAGAGACTGGGAGTTCGCGAAAAAATTTGACCTTCCAATCATCGAAGTGGTTGCAGGCGGTAACGTGGAAGAAGAAGCTTTTACCGATGTTGCAACCGGTAAGCTTGTAAACTCCGGATTCCTTGATGGACTGGAAGTTGCAGAAGCCAAAGAAAAGATTACCGAGTTTTTAACCGAAAAAGGTATCGGACACAAGAAAACCAACTTTAAATTACGTGACTGGGTATTCTCCAGACAGCGTTATTGGGGTGAACCGATTCCAATTGTGAAATGTGATAAATGTGGATACGTTCCGATTGATGAAAGCGAATTACCGCTCCAGCTTCCGGACGTAGAAAGCTACGAACCAACTGACAACGGAGAATCTCCACTGGCCAAGATGACCGATTGGGTGAACACCACCTGCCCTTGTTGCGGCGGCCCGGCCAAGAGAGAAACCGACACTATGCCTCAGTGGGCAGGTTCCTCCTGGTACTTCCTTCGTTACATCGATCCTCACAACGAAGAGGCACTGGCAGATCCTGAAAAACTGAAGTACTGGTTACCGGTTGACTGGTACAACGGTGGAATGGAGCATACCACACTCCACTTACTTTACTCCAGATTCTGGCACAAATTCTTATATGACGAGGGGGTTGTTCCAACCAAGGAACCTTACTCTAAACGTACTTCCCACGGAATGATTCTTGGTGAAAACGGTGAAAAAATGAGTAAGTCCCGCGGAAACGTAATCAATCCGGACGACATTGTGGGAGAATTTGGTGCAGACACACTTCGTACCTACGAAATGTTCATCGGAGCCTTTGAACTTAGCGCTTCCTGGAGTCAGGAAGGTGTGCGAGGATGTCGTCGTTTCCTGGATCGTGTATGGAAATTATCCGACCTGGTTACAGATGAGGAAGATTACAGCAAAGACCTTGAAGTAACCATGCACCAGACCATCAAGAAAGTCAGCGAAGACTTTGAGGCAATGAAGTTTAACACAGCCATTGCCGCTATGATGAGTCTTGTTAACGACTTCAACAAGAAAGGTTCTGTAACCAAAGGAGAGTACAAAACCTTACTTCAGTTATTAAACCCGGTTGCACCTCATATGACCGAAGAATTATGGGAGGGCATCGGCTGCGAAGGCAGAATCTATCAGTCCACCTGGCCTGAGTACGATGAGAAGAAAACCATTGAAGACACTGTGGAAATCGCAGTCCAGATCAACGGTAAAACCAAGGCAACCATTACCATCGACCGTAATATTGCCAAGGAAGATGCCATTGTCAAGGCAAAAGAAGCCCTTGGCAGCAAGCTCGACAAAACAATCGTAAAGGAAATCTACGTTCCGGGAAGAATTGTAAATATTGTACAGAAATAAAAAATGCCGCTGAGGTCTTGTGCCTCAGCGGTTTTGCTTTTATATGGGGAAAGCGGATGATTTGTAATACCTTGGCGTGGGCAACGAACGGAAAGAAAATGTCCGATTCCGATGCTTTTGCATGTGCCACTCCCCGGCCTTGAGCAACGGAAAGAAAGGAAATGCCCGATTCCGATGCTTTTGCATGTGCCACTCCCCCGGCCTTGAGCAACGGAAAGAAAGGAAATGTCCAATTCCGATGCTTTTGTATGTGCCACTCCCCGGCCCTTCCCCGCTTATGGTATTAGTCCGACTTCTAACTTGTTAAGCATAAGTTATACTGTTATAATAAAAGTTACTATTGACAAAACAGGGAGAAAGGGAAGAATGAAGAAAATACAGTCAACACCCCTTTGGGAAAAGATACGTATCGGATTTTTTATTGCCTTGATTATAGCCATTACAGCACAGGTCAATATTAATTTCGGAAATGTGGCACCGGGTTTTGTTATTGCGGTGGACGTGGTGGTTCTGGGTGTGTTTTCCTACAGCTTCAGACGGCTGTTTTCGCCTATGCAGATTGCACTGCTGGCGGCGGTTTTTTCACCGTTGTTCCGATTCCTTCAGGAATATGAAAAGGGAGAATCTGTTCAGACAAAAATGATGGATGTATTTCCGGATACCATATTTTTTGTGGTGTACGGAATGGTATTTCTTGCATGCTGGAGGGCATTTGTAAAAGAGAATGAGACCATAGGATCCTTTGTGTTGGCAGCTTTTTTCAGTGACTTTATCGGAAATGTAACGGAGGTGCTTTTCATATATTTGATTCGGGAGCATTATATGCTGCGCCTGAATATGTTGGGATTTTTGGGTGGTATTGCCATGTTCCGGGCGATTTTTGTGTTCGCCATTCTGGTGGCGGTGGATTATTACGCAGATCAGGAATTGCAAAGGGAGCAGCTGGAGAGATTTGAATTTATGGTCAATCAAAGTATTGCACTTTCGGATGAGTTCCGTATTGTGGAGAACAATAAAGAGGACGTGGAGCGGGTTATGAAAAAAGCCTATGCGCTCTACTCCGATTTGAAGGAGCATGGGATTGCGAAGGAATACGTGGACCGAAGTTTGGACATTGCAAGAGGAGCCCATGAAATCAAGGGAAGTTATCAGGGAATTGTAGATCGGTTGGAAGAGCTTCGAAGTGATACCCAGTCGGGGGATGAGCTTACCATGGGAGATATTGTTGCTTTTGCCAAACATAATGCGGAAGCAAGAGCCTATACATTGAAGAAAACGGTGTTGATCAAAGTGCACCAGACTACGGATTTTAAAGTGAAAATGGCCTATATGATGATTTCCATTTTAAGGAATCTGACCATCAATGCGGTGGAGGCATTTCAGGAGCCAATGGGCGTGATTCAGATTTGTATTGACGAAGAAGAATACGGAGATCGAGAGTACTATAAAATCGTGGTGAAGGACAACGGACCGGGAATTCCAAAAGGGGACATGGAAAACGTGTTTTTGTCCGGATATTCCACAAAAGTCAATGACACCACAGGGTATCTGCAGCGGGGACTGGGATTGCCTATGGTGAAAGAATATGTAGAGAGAGATTTTAGGGGATATATGACCCTGGAAAGTGAAGAAGGAGAGGGAACTACATTTATAATTGAGGTTCCTACAGATGTTTTTGAGGGGGAGGTAAAATGAAGTACTATATCGTAGACGACGACATAGCAGTGGTAAAAACCTTAGAGCGAATCATTACAGACCGACTGGGAGGTGTGGTTGTAGGCTGTAACACCAATGCAGACGAGGCGGTGAAAGATGTCAAAGAAGATGATCCGGACATTGTTTTGGTGGATTTTTTAATGAAGGAAATGGATGGAGTAAGCCTGATTAAAAAAATGCAGGGATTTAACTCGAATCTTACCTTCATTATGATTAGCAAAGTTACAGACAAATCCCTGGTGCAGGCGGCGTATGATGTGGGTGTTGAATTTTTTATCAATAAGCCTATCAACGTGCTGGAAGTGGAGCGAGTGACCGGAAATGTGGCAGAAAGAATTAAGCTGCGAAAGGTGGTTAGCCATATTCAAAGTGCTTTTGGAGAAATTGAAGAAAGTGAAGATAAGGTGGTACCAAAGAAAGAGCAGAAGAATCATAGCGTGGACATTCTTTTAAGTGCCCTTGGTATTTATGGAGAAAAAGGAACCAATGATATTTTAAAAATTCACGAATATATGGTAGAACATAAGGTCAACTATGGAAAAGAAGTGCTGGATGAAGTGAGTGTAGAATTGAATGACAGCATTAAGAATATTGAGCAGAGGGTGCGAAGAACCATCAAAAAAGGTCTTTCCAATGCGGCAACCATTCGAATGGAAGATCCTGAAAATGATGTAAACGTAATTTATGCGGGATATGTGTTTGACCATATAGCCATGAAAAGAGAGATGGACTTTTTGAAAGGTGTATCTGACAGTGGCGGAAGAGTAAGCATATCCAAGTTTATGGATGGATTGGTATTATACAGGAACTATATCAATGATTAGAGATGAGCAGCGAGAGGAAAAAATACGTTCTTTGGCACAGCAGGCAGTGGAAGGGGCCAAAGACAATGTGGTGGTGCATCTTCGCTATTTGGATGTGGCGGTGTATGCCTTGCGGCCGGTATGTGATGTGGAAAAACCGGGATTTTATACAGATGGGGTGAATTTTATTTATGAACCGCATAGTATTTTAAGGCGATGTGCAACCGGTTTTGACAGAATGAGCCACGACTATTTGCATGTGCTATTGCATTGCATGTTTTTCCACATAAAAAAGGCAAAAAATAAAAATAAAGACCATTGGAATTTGGCCTGCGACATCGCGGTGGAAGATGTGCTTTTTTCCATGGAGCATAAATTCAGCGGGTTCCAGCTTAGTGAACGACTGGTGAAACAATTGCAATATTTCCGTGGTATGATTGGTGAACTTACTGCAGACAAGTTGTACGCATACTTTGAGAAAACAAAGCCGCGAAAGCTTCGCAGGGAAGAACTTCATATGATATTCCATGTGGACGAGCACGAGGAGTGGTATGATGAAGAAAGCTTACCGCTATTGGAAACCCAGGAGGATGAAGGGTTTCCCATGGAAGGCGAGCAGGGAAGCCCCACGCCCGGCGAGGCAAAAGAAGATGGGCCGGATTGGGACGACATTGTAAGTAAGGTGGAAATGACATTGGATATGGCGGCAGCCAATCAGGAGGATGAGGGTAAAAAGTTAATGAGTGCCCTTCGTCATCTGGAGGAAAAAGTCATTACCTATGAGGACTTTTTAAAGAAGTTTGCCGTGCAAAAAGAGATTTTGGCCATCGATGACGGATCTTTTGATTACATTCCTTACACCTACGGTTTTTCATTGTATGAGGATATGCCTCTCATAGAACCTCTTGAGACAAAAGAAGAAAAGCGCATTCGGGATGTTGTGATTGTAATCGATTCCTCCGCTTCCACAGAGGGGGCAATGGTGGAATCCTTTATAAGGCGTACGTTTGAAATCTTAAAAAGTGAACAGCTTATGGGAAAGCAGTTTCATATTCGTCTGGTGCAGTGCGATCAGAAAATACAGGAAGACCGCCTTTTACAAAATGTAAAAGAGGCGGAAGACTATTTAAAAGAAATGCGAATCAAGGGCCATGGAGGAACGGATTTTCGCGTGGCATTTCAGTATGTGGAGCATTTGAAAAAGAGAAAAGTGATTCCCAATTTGAAGGGATTGATTTATTTTACCGATGGAAAAGGGGTATTTCCCAAAAAGAAACCGTCCTTTGAAAGTGCCTTTGTATTTCCGAGTCAGGAGTTGGCTGGAGAGGCGGCGGTACCCTTTTGGGCCATAAAAGCAGTTTTAGGAGAAGACAATGAACATTAAAGAAGCAAAAGAACAGGTAAGATATACGGTGATGTCTTACCTTAGCAAAAGTGAATACGGAGAATACAAGATTCCGGTACGCCGTCAACGTCCGTTGTTTTTGGTGGGACCGCCTGGAATCGGAAAAACCGATATTATGGCACAGGTGGCAGATGAGATGGACCTTTTACTGGTGTCTTACTCCATGACCCACCATACAAGGCAAAGCGCCCTGGGACTTCCTTATATTCAGGACAGGGAATACGCAGGCAGGCAGCAGCGTATCACAGAATATACCATGAGTGAAATTATTGCTAGTATCTATGATGTGATGGAGTCCACCGGGAAGAAGGAGGGGATTTTGTTCCTTGATGAAATCAACTGTATTTCCGAGACTCTGCAGCCGTCCATGCTTCAGTTTTTGCAGAATAAAACCTTTGGCAAACATGCGGTTCCGGATGGCTGGGTAATTATTACCGCAGGTAATCCGGTGGAATACAATGATTCCGTAAAAGAATTTGACATGGCCACTTTGGACCGTGTCAAAGAAGTGGTGATTGAACCGGAATTTTCCTCCTGGTATGCCTATGCATTGGATGCAGGAATCCACGGAGCGGTGCTGACTTACTTGAATTCCCATCGTGACGCTTTTTACAGCATAAAAGCGGATCTTGACGGTAAAAAGTTTGTGACCGCAAGAGGCTGGGTGGATCTTTCGGAAATGATGCTTCTCTATGAAGAAAACAAGCTGCCGGTGGATTACAATCTGGTAAGCCAGTATGTGAAAGATGACACCATTGCAAGGGAATTTGTGGCATTTTACGATTTATTTTTCCGCTATCAAAAGGAATATGGAATCGAAGAAATTTTACAGGGTAAAGACACCACCCATGCAGAACAGTTGGCAAAGGCGGCAGATTTTGATGAGCGCCTGGCGGTGATTCAGCAACTGGGAGATGCTCTTTTGGAAGATTTTAAGATGGTATATCAGGAGGGCCGGGCCCTTCGTCGTCTCATGACCATGATCAGTGAGCACAAAGAGGGACTGAATGTTGAGGTAAAAGAAGCTCTGAAAGAAATGGAAAAGATGGACAAAGAGGCCATCGGACTTTTTTCGGCAAAGAAGGCAGCAGGCGGCATGAACCTTACCGATTTGCATGTGTGGGATCGGTTGAAGGAAATGTTTTTGGAATTGGAGATGGATCTTCAAAAAGAAAAAGAGAAACATAAAAACGGCAAAGAGGTGTTGAAAGAAAGCCTCGCCAAGCTGCAGGAGAGACGAAAACAGAGGGCGGCACGAACCGGTAAGAAACTGGATTACAGTTTTACCTTTGTGGAAAAAGCCTTTGAAGGAGATAAGGAGATGCTTCTTTTTGTCACCAATTTGGCCAGAAATCGATTCAGCGCTTTTTATCTTATGAATTATGGCTCTGAAATGTACCATAAATACAGTGAGCAGCTGCAAATAGATCAGAGGGAACAGACTTTGATTGCAGACATAGAGAAGTTGGGGATTTAAATGGAAATTTTCAAGCGTTATGAAGGAACAAAAGAGTTTTACCGGGTAGAGGACGGGGTAACAACCATTATGGACAATGCCTTTTACGACAAGGGGTTTTTAATAGAATTGACCCTTCCGGAAAGTGTGGACAGTATCGGGGATTATGCCTTTAAGCTGTGTTTTAAGCTGACCCATATTACCCTGCCAAAGAAGGTTCGCCATTTTGGAACCGGGGTATTTCAGCAATGCCACGGATTGAAAAAGGTGGATCTCCCTTATGGCGTTGAGAAAATTGACTCCGGTATGTTTTTATCCTGCACCTCCATGGAGGAACTTACCATTCCTTCCACGGTAAAAGAAATTGACCCGTCTGCTTTTGCGGTATGCAGAAGTCTTGAGAGAATTCATTGCGATGACCGGGTGTTTTCCCTGATTCCTGAGGGTAAAAAGCTGGCGGCAGCCATGACCTATCTAAAGGATGAAAATGAAGATGGAGAGGAAGCGTATTCCTACCTTTCAAGTCGGGAAGAAGAAGCTCTGGACTGGATGTTGCAGCAAAAGGAGGAAGGTATTTTCCGAAAATTGTTGTCCAAGTGTGACTACAGCATCGTGCAAAAAGAGAGACTGATGGATTGCTGCAGAAGCCGGGGAAGAGAGGATTTGTCCGGTGTGATTCTTGACAGTCAAAAAAATATACAAAAAGAGGATCCCTTTGACATGGATCCCTTTGCATAAGTCGGGGTTGCCTTTTGGCAACCCTATTATTTTGCTAATTTATTAATAAAATTGGAGCGGTACTTGGAATACACAATTTTTTGACTGCTGTATAGGCCATAGTATCCTGATAGGGTGTAGCTGAATCCGATGGCAAGTAGGAAAAATGGAAAGCCGTCGGTACGGAAAAGTTCACAGCAGATAATCAGTGAAGTGAGGGGACAGTTGGTAACGCCGCAAAACATGGAGCCTATGCCGATGGCAGCACAGGTGCTTGGGGAAAAGCCGGTGAGATTTCCGAAAAGACAGCCAAAGGCAGCGCCGATATAAAGGGTCGGAACAATCTCGCCTCCTTTAAAACAGCAGGCTAAAGTAATGGCTGTAAAAATAATTTTAAACAGAAATTCCACCGAATGAATCTGGCCCTCCATGCAGTTGATAATCATGGCGGTTCCGGTTCCGTTGTATTTCTGGTGGCCGGCAATCAGTGTAAAACAAAGCAAAACACAGCCGCCCACAAAGGCTCTTACATAAAGATTTTCAAATAATTTCTGGAACAGTTTTGATGTTTCATGCAAACAGACACAGAAAAAAATGCTGAGCAAACCGCATAAAATTGCTAGAACAGAGATAATCAATGCGGACTTGATCTCAAAGACAGGTAAATCCATAATGTCAAAGGATAGAGGCACAATGCCAAACACCTGATAGGCAATGCCGTGAGAAATCAGGGCGGAAATGGAACATGGAAGTAACGCAGCATAATGCATAATTCCAACAGATACCACTTCCATGGCAAAAACGGCTGCGGCAATAGGCGTGCCAAAAAGTCCTGCAAAGGCAGCAGACATACCGCACATAATCATGATGTGACGGCTTTCCTTTTGCTTAAAACCAAATACACCGGAAATGGCATTTCCGATACTTCCGCCAAGCTGCAGTGCAGCCCCTTCTCGTCCGGCAGAACCACCCACCGTATGGGTAATAATGGTGGAAATATAAATAAGGGGAGCCATGTGCAGGGGGATATCCTCGTCAGAATGAATGGCGGAAAGCACCTGGTTGGTTCCCGGATCTTTTTTCTTCATAATATTCCGATATAGAAAAACAATAATGACAGATCCAATGGGCAAGAAGTAAAGCATAAAAGAATGATCCAATCGATAATTGGTAACCTTTGTAAGAATGTAGCCAAAAGACCCACTGACAAATCCCACCACGATGCCAATGACGATGGAGACAAACACCCATTTGATTGTTGAGCGCAAAAGGGCCAGATTGGATTTGAATTCTTCCACAATTGTCTGCATTTGAAGTAGTTTTTTGCTCATCAGAACTCCTTTCTTTGATTAATTCTAATTAAATGGTATCATGAAAACCATTAAATATCAAATTTCTAAAATTTTTCTAAAGTGAATATGAGTTTTTCTGAGTATTTTTGAAACGAGTGTGACAAAATAATAACACACGGGAGCTCACACACTTTTTATCCCGTAAAAATTTAATATTCCATAGGAGAGGAGTTACATTATGCAGACAAAAGGAAGTATCAAAGGTAAACTGTTACTTTTGTTCGTAGCAGTTGCATGGGGAAGTTCCATGGTAGTTATCAAGGGCTCAACAGATTTTTTGCCGGCAGGTGGCTTATTAGCACTTCGTTTTACGTTGGCTAGTATTTTCCTTGCAATCATGTACAGAAAAAAACTGAAATTGATTGACAAAGAATATATTAAAGCCGGTATTTTTATTGGCGTTTGTTTGTTCCTTGCATACTTCACACAGACCATTGGTGTTATGCTTGAGATGCCTGGTAAGAGTCATTTCTTGTCATCCGCATACTGTGTATTCGTACCGTTTATCGGATGGCTGGTATTGAGACAGAAACCAAAGATGTATCACATCATTGCAGCTACCATGTGTGCAATCGGTATTATTTTCGTTTCTGTTGTAGGAAGCTTTAGCATCAGCTATGGTGACAGTATTTCCATTATCAGTTCCGTTTTCTGGGCAGCACAGATTGTTGCCATTGCAAAATGGGGTGAAGGAAAGGATCCTGGAATCATCACATTTCTTCAGTTCGTGGTATCCGGCATTTTAGCATGGATTTACACATTGGTATTTGAAGATATGAGTCTTGGTTCATTACAGGGACCTGCAGCATTTGGCGTTATTTATTTAGGATTGGTATGTTCCGGACTTTGTTTCTTATCACAGACAATTGCGCAGAAAACAGAGTCACCAACCAGTGTTTCCATTATTTTAAGTTTTGAAAACTTATTCGGAATTATTTTCGGAATGGTATTCTTTGCAGAAACAATGACAGTAAACAAAGCCATTGGATTTGCTTTAATGTTTGCAGCAATCTTAATCGCAGAGCTTCAGCCAAGCTTCTTAATGTCAAAAGCAGACAGAGAGGCACTTGAGATGGAGAAGCAAAAGGCTGCACAGTAACACTAGATATAATAAAATTAGAACTATAGACATATAATAAGGAGAGATTAAAATGTCATTTGAACTTAGAAAATATACACATCCAGATTTTACAGAAAAGAAATTCGTAGACGCACCAAATTGTAAATTAGAAGAAGCACCTGCTGATGGTGTTGTACCTTTTGATTTCCATGCATTAAGTATTTTCCCTGAATACTTTAAAATTGACGGAGAATGGTTAATGTGTGAAGAGTCCAGAATGGATACCGTTCCAATGTTCGACGGTAAAAAGATCCGTTCCATCGAAGCACGTCGTGCAAAGAAAGGTGACTTAATCGTAGTTGGTCGTACCGAAAACTGTGAAGATGGTATTTACATGCATGCTGACGGATTCAACGAGAAGTCCACATCCGGAGATACTTTTGCATTCCGTACAGGACGTTCCAGAGAAACTTCTTTCTCTAAGGATTTTGATGAAATCGTTGAATTATTGAAATATGAAAAAGATCATGGACATATCGTATGGGTTATGGGACCTGCATTTTCCTTCGATATCAGAGCAAGAAAAGCACTTTCTGCTATGATCGAAAACGGATATGCACATGCAGTGCTTGCAGGAAACGCTCTTGCAACTCATGATATTGAAGGTGCTTACATGAACACAGCACTTGGACAGAACATTTATACACAGGAAAATGTTCACAACGGACATTACAACCACTTAGATGTTATCAACCGTGTAAGAGCAGCAGGTTCTATTCCGGCATTTATTGAGCAGGAGCACTTGGATAACGGAATCATTACAGCAGCTGTTAAGAACAACGTTCCGATTGTACTTGGCGGATCTATCCGTGATGACGGACCACTTCCGGAAGTATACGGAAATGTTTACGCAGCACAGGATGCAATGAGAGAGCAGGTAAGCAAGGCAACTACCGTTATTACTATGGCTACCATGCTTCATTCCATCGCTGTTGGAAATATGACACCAAGCTTCCGTGTAACAGAAGACGGAACTGTTCGTCAGACATACTTCTACGTATGTGATGCTGCTGAATTCGTTGTTAACAAGTTAGCTGACAGAGGAAGTCTTTCTTCCAAAGGTATTATTACCAATGCTCAGGACTTTGTATGTAACATTGCAGACGGTCTTGGATTAGAGTACTAATTAAGTTGCAAAATGCTGACCACTTTGTGTATAATAAGCTGTATGAGATGTGCAAGAAGCACAAACGAACCGGGAAAGGTGACATAGAGTGAATATTTTAGTAATTGATGCACAAGGCGGAGGCATGGGTCGTCAGTTGGTTACGAAGATTCGGGAAAGAATTCCCGATGCGGAGGTCATTGCTGTTGGAAGTAACAGTATGGCAACCGGAGCCATGATTAAGGCAGGGGCCTCTCGAGCTGCCACCGGAGAGAATGCCGTGAAGGTGTGCGCAGAGATGGCGGATATTATCACAGGACCAATTGGAATATTGGTGGCCAATGCAATGCTGGGGGAAATTACACCGTCGATGGCTGAAGCTGTCGGTAAGAGCAAGGCACAACGAGTGCTGGTGCCGGTGGCCAATTGCAGTACATCCATTGCAGGTGTAAAGAGCCAGAATGTAGGGCAGATGATAGACGATGCCGTGACAATCATAGAGAAATACGCAAATTTAATATAAGCAAGTATACATGAAGCCAAGAAGGCCGAAGCACATGGAAGAATTGATGTGCCTCGGCCTTTTTATGTATTTTTTTAAGTATAGATATGAGAAAGAAACAAAAGAGAAAGTTAATAACAGTAAGTAAACATATAGGTGAAGTGGTGATGCTTCTTTTCTTCCTTTCACTGATTGTCTTTGTAATGGCAAGATTGTGTCCGGGAGATCCCCTTCGTGCGTGGTATGGTGCATCCGTGGATCGAATGAATGAGGCAGGAAAAGAGGCAGCCAGGACCTCCCTTGGTTTAAATGAGCCTATATGGATTCAATATATGGAATGGATAAAAAATCTTTTACACGGCGATCTTGGAATTTCCTTTAAGTACAAACGTCCGGTACTTGAGGTGATTGAAAGCGCATGGTTAAACACATTGACCTTTGGTC
Source organism: Lachnospiraceae bacterium (assembly GCA_024680055.1). Classification (GTDB taxonomy): domain Bacteria; phylum Bacillota; class Clostridia; order Lachnospirales; family Lachnospiraceae; genus XBB1006. The sequence continues at coordinate 36,368 of JAILCP010000010.1, forward strand.
TTCTCTCCTATGTTGTAACCTTTGTGCTTTCCTTTGCCCTTGGAAAGTTTTGTGCCTCAAGGGAAGGAAGCAGAGTTGACCGTATGATTTGCAGGGCGGGAGTGATTTCAGGAAATGTACCTACCTTTTTCCTGTCCCTGCTTTTTATCCTGTTTTTTGCAGTAAAATTGAAAATTCTACCAACCGGAGGTGCTTACTCCTATGGAATGAAATACAATGTGGTCAACCGTCTTTGGCATATGGTACTTCCGGTTTCTGTAATGGTGATTGGCCATCTATGGTATTACGCCTACATGATCCGAAATCTCTTGGTGGAAGAGACCAGAAAGGATTATGTTTTACTTTTAAAAGCCCAGGGAATTCCAAGAAAACTCATTCTTGGAAAATATTGTGTGAAAAACATTTTACCGCCGATGCTGATAATTATGGCTCTGGCGGTACCCCACTTAGTAGGTGGAACCTACGTGGTGGAAATGGTATTTGGTTATCCGGGACTTGGAAGTCTCAGTTTTGAAAGCGCCCTTTATAAAGACTATAACATGTTGATGGCATTGACTATGATCACAGGTGTGGTGATTATAACAGCCAACTATTTTGCTCAGGTCATGGGTGAAAAAATGGATCATCGAATGAAGGAAGATGAATTTGTTGAGGAGGAAGAGGAAGATGGAGAAAAAGAAAAAACCATATCTGTCTATCGTAATCCTGGCTATCATACTCCTAAGTAGTATGTTTGCAGGTCTATTGACTCCTTATGCACCGGGAGAAATGGACGATGCAGCCTTTGCCCTGGCGCCTTGCAAAGCGCACATTTTTGGTACAGACACCATGGGAAGAGATTTGTATACCCTGGTTTTATACGGTGGAAGAGCCAGCTTAATCATTGGGATGCTCAGTGCTTTGATTGCTACTTTTATTGCATCGGTTTATGGAACGTTAAGCGGCATTGCACCAAAAAAAATAGATCACTTGTTAATGCGTATCACAGACGTGTTAATCAGTGTTCCCGGAATTATAATGGTGATTTTTTTGCAGGCCATCTGCGGGAAAGCCACCTATTTATCCCTATCACTGATTATCGGAGCCACCGGTTGGATGAGTATGTCCAAAGTGGTTCGCAGTGAAGTAAGGAGAATTCGAAACAGCGATTTTATCCTATCGGCAAAACTTATGGGAGGGGGATTCTGGTACATCCTTTTAAGGCATTTATTTCCGACCTTCTTTCCTTCCATTATGTTTATGGCAGTAAGCTCCATCGGCTCTGCCATGATTACAGAGTCCACACTAAGCTTCATGGGATTGGGACTTCCGCTTACGGAGGTTTCCTGGGGAAGTCTTTTGTCGATGTCACAAAATGCACTTTTATCCAACCAATGGTGGCTTATTGTAATACCCGGTCTGGTACTGGTGGTCACGCTGGTTTTTTTAACAGAACTTGGGGAATATTTAAGAGGCAATAATACAAGATTGCACAGTAATATTTAAAAGAGGAGAAGAAACAACATGAGAAAGCAAAACTTATTACGCGTTGTAGCGTTGGCAACGGCAATGACCATGGGACTTGCCTGTCTTTCCGGCTGTGGAAAGAGCGCCACAAAAGAAGAAAAGAAAGAAGAAAGTAAAAAGACCGAAACCGAAAACACCCTGGTTTACGGAAGTGGAGATTATACAGCAATTAACCCTGCACTTTACGAACACGGAGAAATCAATTCTCTGATTTTCGCAGGTTTGGTTGCCCATGATGAGAACAATGAAATTGTGCCGGCATTGGCTGACAGCTGGGATTACGACGAAGATGACTGCGAATGGACCTTTAAGTTAAAAGAAGGACTGACCTTCCAGGACGGAGAACCTGTAACTTCCAAAGATGTAAAATTCACATTGGAAAGCATTATTGATCCAAAGAACAATTCTGAAATTGTTTCCAACTATCAGGACATTGAGGAAATTGAGTGTGAAGATGATACCACTGTGGATATTAAATTAAAGAAAGAAAATGTAGCATTTCTTGATTATATGACCATTGGTATTCTTCCGGAACACCTTTTGGCAGAAAAAGACCTTGCAACCGATGAATTTAACCAGAAACCAATCGGTGCAGGACCTTACAAATTAACCGATTGGGACGAAGGTCAGAGCATTACTTTGGAGCGCTTTGATGATTATTATGCAGGAACTCCAAAGATTGAAAAGGTGATTTTCAAAATCGTGGAAGACAGCGATGCAAGACTTTTACAGCTTCAGTCCGGTGATATTGATATGGCTCAGTTGACACCAAAGGACGCAAAGGCGTATAAAGAAAATAACAAAGACGGTAAGGTTTACAACATGAAAACCGCAGATTACCGTGCCATCGCATACAACTTTAGCGGTTCTGAATTATTTAAGAAGTATCCGGAACTTTCCAATATTTTAAGCTATGGAATTAACAGAGAAGCCATTGTAAAGGGTACACTGTTAGGAGAAGGTCAGGTGGCATATTCTCCAATTCAGAAAAATAAATTCAATGACGATTCCATTGAGAAATTTGATTACAATCCGGACAAAATGAAAGAACTACTGGAAAAAGACGGATGGAAAACCAATGCATTAGGCTGGTATGAAAAAGACGGTACAGAATTAAGCTTTACCATCAATGCCATGGCAGATGACCAGTTACGTGTGGATATGGCCAATATGTGCGCAGAAATGTTAAAAGCACAGGGCGTTCGCGTACAGGCAGAAGCGAAAAAGGAACTTGACTGGGCAGGTCAGGATGCCTGCATTATCGGATGGGGAAGTCCATTTGATGCAGACGATCATACCTACAAAATCTTTTCTTCAGACGCGGGTGATAACTACACCGGTTATGCAAACAAAAAGGTGGATGCTGCATTGGAAAAAGCACGTACAACTTCCGATGAGAAGGAAAGAAAAGATGCTTATTCAGAGTTCTTAAATGTGATGACAGACAACATGCCATATACCTTCATTGCATACATCGATGCAGATTATGCCATGAACGGAAAGGTAAAAGGAATTACAGAAAACACCCTTCTTGGACATCACGGAGTGGGTATTTTCTATAACATTGCAGATTGGGAGATTGAACAGTAATTCATGAGTAACGTACTTGAAATCAACAATATGAAACTGTGTTTCCACGGACCTACGGAAATTGTCCACGCGGTCCGTGGAGTTTCTCTTTTTATAAAAGAAGGAGAAATTGTGGCTTTGGTAGGTGAGTCCGGTTCCGGAAAAACGGCATTGTGCCGCGGAATACTGCGATTGCATGCAAGTCACGCCAGATTTGAAGGAGGAGAAGTCTTTCTTCAGGGACAGTCCTTGATTACAAAAAGTGAAAAGGAAATGGAAGAAGTGCGAGGTAAAATGGCTTCCATGGTGTTCCAGGATCCCTTAAGTTCTCTGGATCCGGTGCGAACGGTGTATCAGCAGGTGGTGGACCCTATTTTATTTCATGCGAAGAAAAAGCCGAGCAAAGGGTTTTTACGTGAAAAAGTAATCGGGTTGCTGGAAGATATGGGAATGGAACAGGGGGAGCAGTTTTTAAACCGCTATCCACATCAGTTATCCGGAGGACAACGACAGCGAGTGGCTTTTGCCATAGCCCTGGCATTGGACCCGCCCCTTTTAATTGCAGATGAACCAACCACCGCATTGGATCCGGACAGTGCCATGAAAATCATGGAATTGATTCAAAAAATTGCCGGGGAAAAAAACAAGGCAATTTTGTTTATTACCCACGATTTGAGACTGGTTCAGGGAGTGGCAGATCGAATTTATGTAATGAAAGACGGGAGAGTCATAGAACAGGGTACCGGCAACGAGATTTTTGGTCATCCAAAGGAGGATTACACCAAGGATTTGGTTCGATTTTCCAAATACGGGAAAAAAGAAAGCCATTACCACGGCTCTGTTTTTGAAGAAAAAGAGGAAGAGTCACTGATTCACATTTCCGGGTTAAACAAAACATTTTTAGGAGACCATCACAGCAAAAAGGTGGTTTTGAAAGATTTTTCCCTGGAGGTAAAAAAAGGTGAAATCCTTGGAATTGTAGGACAATCCGGATGTGGAAAGTCCACCTTGGCAAGAATCATTATGGGAATTGAAAAAGCCGATGGGGGACAGCTTTCCTTTCATCATCCTCTGAAGAAACAAATGGTTTTCCAGGACTCCAAGTCAGCGTTTAATGAGCGTATGACTCTTTTTGAAATTATGGAAGAGCCGCTGATTTTAGGAAGTAAACTGACAAGGGAGCAGCGCAAAGAAAAAGTTCTTGCCATGCTTTCTTCCGTTCATTTGTCACAGGATTTGCTGGATCGTCATCCTTATGATGTATCCGGGGGACAGCGACAAAGGGCAGCCATTGCCAGAGCATTGATTACAGATCCGGAGTTTGTGATTTTAGATGAACCACTTTCTTCTTTGGATGTGCCAATTCAGGCGCAGATTGTACATTTATTAAAAGAACTTCATGATGAAAGAAACCTTACCATGATTATCATAGCTCACGATATTCCTATGGTGGAACATATCAGTGACCGGGTAATTTCCATGGAAAGCATAGAACAGAAAGCGTAATTGAAAATGAAAGAACAGTTAAAAGAACAGGCGTTAAAAGAATATCTAAAAAATTTGGGATCCGTGGCCATTGCTTTTTCCGGAGGCGTGGATTCCACGTATCTGGTCAGTGTGGCAGCAGAGGTACTTGGGAAAAATGCCATTGCATTGACCGCTAAATCCGCAGCCATTCCAATGAAAGAACTTCAGGGCTCCATTGATTTTTGTAAGGAGAAGGGGATTGAACAAATTATTGTGGATACCAATCCCATGGATATCCCCGGATTTTCGGAAAACCCGCCGGATCGTTGCTATATCTGTAAAAAAGGAATTTTCCGGGGATTGATCGATGCGGCAGAAAAACAGGGAATTGTTCATGTGGCGGAAGGTTCCAATGTAGATGATACGGGTGACTACAGACCGGGAATGAAGGCCTTAAAAGAATTGGGGTTATTAAGTCCCCTGATGGAGGTAGGATTAAGTAAAGCGGACATACGCTTTTTATCCAAAGAACGGAATCTGCCAACCTGGAACGTACCGTCGGCGGCCTGCCTTGCATCCCGTTTTGCTTATGGAGAGGTTATTACAAAAGAAAAACTTGGCATGGTGGAAAAGGCGGAAGAGCTTTTGCGGGAAAAAGGATTTTCCCAGCTTCGTGTGCGCATGCACGGGGATAGTCTTGCGCGAATTGAAGTGATTCCGGCGGAAATGGATAAGCTATATGAACAAAAAACGGAAATTGTATCCGGGTTAAAAACACTTGGATTTGACTATATAACCATGGATCTGAAGGGGTATCGCATGGGCAGTATGAATGAAATTTTGAAAAAGGAGAAGTAACATGGAACAAACATTATATTTAGAATGTGAATCCGGTATCAGCGGCGACATGTCCGTGGCTGCAATGCTGGATCTTGGAGCAGATCAGGAGGTATTGAAAAAGGCTTTAATGTCACTTCCTTTAACAGGATATGAAATTGCCATTACCAGAGTGGATAAATCCGGACTTAGTTGTATGGATTTTAATGTGGTTTTAGAGGAAGATAATCATGATCACGACATGGAATACTTACATGGTCACGATCATGAACACCATGATCATGAACATCATCATCATGATCATCATCACAGTCATCGTCATTTGAGAGAAATTGAAGAAATTATTGACGGAGGAAATTTAACAGAAGGTGCCAATGCGCTGGCAAAGAAAATCTTTTACGTCATTGCCAAGGCAGAGGCAAAAGCCCACGGAAAGTCCATTGATGAAGTGGGATTTCATGAGGTGGGAGCTGTGGATTCCATTGTGGACATTGTGGCTTTTGCAGTATGTTTTGACAACCTGAACATCAACAAAGTAATTATTCCGAAAATTTGTGAAGGAAACGGAACGGTACGCTGCCAGCACGGTATTTTACCTATTCCGGTTCCGGCAGTTGCAAATATTATGAGCGACAGTGAGATTCCAATGGAAATGATTCCGGTAAAAGGAGAATTTATCACCCCAACAGGTGCAGCCATTGCCAAAGCCATTGCCACAGATTTCAAGCTTCCGAAAACCATGAAGGTGAAAAAGATGGGACTTGGCGCAGGTAAAAGAAGTTATGAAAGAGCCAGCATTTTAAGAGCCTTTGTTATTGAAGAGGAATCCGGGGAAGAGGATATTGTCAAACTGGAAACCAACATTGACGACTGCAGCGGCGAAAATCTTGGTTATGTAATGGAGTGCCTTTTAAACGCAGGGGCAAGAGATGTACATTACATGCCTTGCTTTATGAAGAAGAATCGCCCGGGTTATATGTTATCTGTGATTTGCAGCCGAAAAGATCGGGAAGCTTTAGAGCGCATTATGTTTAGGGAAACCACCACCATTGGCATCCGTTGTTTTGAAATGGAGCGAAGCACCTTGGAGAGACACATTGAGGAGATGGACACAAAATACGGCAAGGTGAAGGTAAAGGTTTGTGAGCAGGATGGAGCGAAACGTTATTATCCGGAATACGAAGATGTGGCAAAGATCTGCAGGGAAAAAGACCTGCCATTTACCAAGGTATATCATGAAATATTAAAGGTGGAAAAATAGATGAAAATTCAGGAGCTTTTGGAACAGTATAAAAACGGGCAAATCAGCGCAGAAGATGTGGAAAAAGAAATTCGAAAAGACGGATACGACGAGATGGGATTTGCCAAGCTTGACAGCGATAGAGAAGAGCGTACCGGATTTCCGGAGGTTATTTTTTGCAGTGGAAAGCCGGATGAATATTTGGTATCCATTTACAAAAAAATGGTGGAGGCAGATGGCTGCGCCTTTGGAACAAGAGCCAGCAAAGAGCAGGCGGCACTGGTAAAAGCAGCGTTGCCAAACGCCATTTACGATCCGGTTTCACGTATTTTACGGGTGGAAAAGGAAGATAACGATAGAAAGAATACAAAAGGGGTGGTTGCCATTTGCAGCGGCGGCACAGCGGACATTCCGGTGGCTGAAGAAGCGGCTCTTACCGCAGAATATTTTGGCGCAAAGGTAATTCGTATTTATGATGTGGGAGTGAGTGGAATACACCGGCTTTTGTCCAAAGCAGATACCATCAGAGAAGCAGATGCGGTGGTGGCAGTGGCCGGAATGGAAGGAGCACTTCCTACCGTGATTGGTGGATTGGTGAAAAATCCTGTGATTGCGGTGCCTACATCTGTGGGTTATGGTGCGAATTTTAAGGGATTGTCATCTTTATTGACCATGATAAATTCCTGCGCCAACGGCGTCTCTGTGGTGAATATTGATAACGGCTACGGTGCCGGATACATTGCAACACAAATCAGCCGATTGGCAGCAGGAGGAAGAGCAAAAGATTAATGAGTTAATTCTTCTGCAATAAGATCGTGAACATAGGCGGCCAGATGTTTTTTTTGGTCGCCTTCTAATGTTTCCGGATATACCGGATCTAAGAAGGTGACGGTGGCATGAGCTTTTTTTACCCGAGGAAAATGATTTTCCAAAACATCTCTAGTGCCTTTGATGGCAATCGGTATAATCGGACAACCGATTTTAGAAGCTGCTTTTACCGCTCCCGGTTTAAATTCCAAAAGTTCACCGGTCTTGGATCTTGTTCCCTCAGGGAAGATAAAAATAGAAATGCCGGACTTAATGGATTCAATACTGTCAAGAATCATCTGCATACCGCTTCTTGGGTTTTCACGATCCAGAAACAGACAGTGAAGTCGTCTCATCCAGACGCGAAGGAGCGGCACCTTCAACACACCGTCTTTGGATACAAATCCGGTGGCGTATGGTAACAGAGAGTAGACCAAAACCACATCGAACATACTGATGTGATTGGCTACAAAAAGTACGCCCTGATCCTTTGGAATCTTTTCCATGCCCTCAATATCGTAAGTTGTTCCGCATATGAAAAGCACAACCTTAAAGGCCCATTGCACAATGTGAAGGCTTTGCAGGTCTGCCTCTTTAGGGTGCTTCTTATGGTAAAAATATTCAAAGGCCATAAGAGGACTTGATAATATTAAAAATAGCGCGATAAATATCACGGCAAAAATTGTTCTGATCATAGTGTTACCTCCATCCGACACATTATAACATGAAACAAAACCGGGGGCAAACGACTAGATATTGTGTTTTGAAAGGGCTGAAATTTGACAAAAACACCAAATACTGATATAATTGTTTCATAATCTAAGTGCATAGACACATAAGAAAGTACGAGGTAGATACAGAATGGCAGCAGAACAGCAGGTATTAGATAAAATCCGCGCTTCAGTCACCCGACAGTTAGGAAACACCGTACAGATTAAACAGGATGAAGGAAGACATAGAACCAATGTATGTGAAGGCGTTCTTAAGAATGCGTATCCAAGTGTTTTTACAGTTATGATTAAAGGTAAAGGCGAGGAGCCGGATCAAATGTTATCGTTCAGTTACAGCGATATTGTAACGAAGGTAATCAGAATGAGATTGTGTGAAACAGCATAAAATAGTGTGAATAATAATTAGAACTCTCCGGTAAAGAGAAAATATTTACCGGAGAGTTTTTGTATGCAGTTATGGGGGCACAGATAGTTGAAAAAATAGCGTAATGATGATAGAATATAGATAAGTATGGGCAAGGAGGTATTAGATGAAGAAAAAGTTATTGACGCTTGTTTTAGTAACCGCTTGTATGGTTTCTACAATAGGTGGAGCAGTTCACGCAACCCCGGCATCCCAAAACGCCAGAAATAAAAAATCGCAGGCACAGCAGGGATTAAACAGCCTTGAAAGTCAGATGGAGTCCATTCGTTCCGAACAGGAAAAATTGCAGGGTAAGATGGACAGTTACGAAGAGGAGTTAGTAGAACTTCTGGTTTCCGTTGATATGGTCAAAGAAGATATCAACACAAAGAAGTCTGAATTAGCTCAGGCAAAAAAGGATTACGAAAAGGCTAAAGCTAACGAAAAAGAACAATACGAAGACATGAAGCTTCGTATTCAATATATGTATGAGCAGGGAGACACCGCTTTTATGGAGGCTATTCTTTGCTCACAGAACATGGCGGACTTATTAAATCAGGTAGAGTATTACGATGCGGTTTATTCCTATGACCGTAAGCGTCTGGAATCTTACCAGTCTGCACGCGAAGAAAGCAAGAAGATGAAGGAAAAGGTTTCCACAGAACTTGCCAATCTTGAGAACAGTAAGAAAGAATTAGCCTATGAACAGGATACCTTGGAAGAGGTTATGAACAAGCTGAAGAGTCAGTTGTCTGATTATGATACGAAGCTTGCAAATGCAAAGGCTATGGCAGCAAGCTATAAGAAGACCATTGTTGCTCAGAATAATATTATTCGTGAAGAAGAGCGGCAGGCAGCTCAGAATAACAGCAATTCCGGTGGTGGTTCAAGCTCCGGTGGCGGCTCAAGTTCCGGTGGCGGCTCAAGCTCCGGTGGCGGTTCAAGCTCCGGTGGTGGAAGTGCCGATCCGGGATACAGCAGTAACGTTTCACCATCTTCTTTGATTGCGTATGCATCGCAGTTTGTAGGCAATCGTTACGTATGGGGTGGAACAGATCCTCATACAGGAGCGGATTGTAGTGGATTTACCTCATATGTGTATAGACATTTTGGTTTTAGTATTCCAAGAACGTCTTATTTACAGAGAACCGCAGGAAGAGCGGTAAGCGTGGATAACATGCAACCGGGTGATATTATTTGCTACTCCGGACACGTGGCCCTTTATTATGGCGGAGGTAAGATTTTACACGCAAGAGGTGCGGCGTACGGTATTTGTATTACCGACGGTATTCGTAGAAATGATATTATAACAGTTCGTAGAATTTTATAGTGATACAGAAGGTGAAAAAATGGAATTGAAACAGTTACAGTCCGACATGGTTGCAGCCATGAAGGCAAGAGATAAGGAGAGAAAGGATGCAATATCCTCTCTTGTTTCAGCAGCAAAGAAGGTAGCCATCGATGAGGGATGTCGTGAAGACGTTCCGGAAGAATTGGTTAACCGTGTAATTTTAAAAGAATTGAAGACAGTGAAAGAGCAAATCGACTCCTGTCCGAAAGATAGAACCGATTTAATTGAAACCTATCAAAAGAGATATGATGTAATCAAAGAATATGCCCCATCCATGATGAGTGCACAGGAAGTAAAGGATTATATTTTAAAAGAATTCCCACAGGAAGCAGCTTCTAAGAACAAAGGACAGATTATGAAAGCTGTTATGGGTAAGATCAAAGGAAAGGCAGAAGGCAAGACCATCAGTACAGTAGTGGATGAGCTTTGCAAAGGTTAATCATGAAAAAGATAGAAGACTATGTAAGAAGTATTCCGGATTTTCCGGAGAAGGGAATTATTTTCCGCGACGTGACAAGTGTATTGCAGGATGCAGACGGATTACAGCTTGCCATCGATGAGATGTTAAAGTTATTGGAAGGAATCGATTGCGATGTAATCGTAGGTGCAGAATCCAGAGGATTTATTTTTGGCGCACCTCTTGCATATAAGCTTCATAAACCTTTCGTGTTATGTCGTAAGAAAGGTAAATTACCATGTGAGACCATTTCCAAAGAGTATGAACTTGAGTATGGAACAGCAACCATTGAAATGCACAAAGATTCAATTAAACCGGGACAAAAGGTAGTTGTTATTGATGATTTAATTGCTACCGGAGGTACCATTGAAGCAACTTGTGATTTAATTGAACAACTAGGTGGAGAAGTTGTGAAACTGGTATTCTTAATGGAACTTGCAGGATTGAAGGGAAGAGAGAGATTAAAGAACTACGATGTAGCTTCTGTAATTACCTACCCTGGCAACTAATTAAGAGGAAAAAGTATGAGCAAACAGTACGATGTAATTATTTTAGGAGCCGGACCTGGCGGATTATCAGCCGGAATTTATGCCGGACGTAATCGTTTGTCCACATTGATTATTGAAATGGGACAGGACGGTGGACAGATTGCTTTGACAGCAGATATTGAAAACTATCCGGGACAGATGGTGGAAGGTGAAAGCGGTATTTCACTGGTGGCTCGTATGGCCAAACAGGCAGAGAATTTTGGCGTGGAACGGGTACAGGATGCAGTAGATAAGGTTGAACTTGAAGGCGAGATCAAACGCTTGCACGGAAAGAAAGATACCTACGAAGGAAAGACAGTTATTATTGCAACCGGTGCTTTTCCAAAACCAATCGGATGCAAAGGCGAAGCAAGTGTGCTGGGAAAAGGATTATCTTTTTGTGCAACTTGTGACGGTGCATTTTTTACCGGTCTTCCGGTCTATGTTGTGGGCGGCGGTGATTCTGCCGTTGAGGAAGCTATTTTCCTCACCAAATTTGCAAGAAAAGTTACCATTATTCATAGAAGGGATGAACTTCGAGCAGCCAAAGCCATTCAGGAAAAGGCTTTTGCCAACGATAAAATTGATTTCTTATGGGACAGCGTAGTGGATGAACTTGGCGGTGATGACGTTCTTAGCTTTATGAAAGTAAAGAATGTAAAAACCGGAGAAATCACAGAGATTCAGGCAGATCCAAAAGATGGTATGTTTGGTGTCTTTGGTTTTATCGGATTCAGCCCAAGAACTTCATTATTTGAAGATATGTTAACCTTGGAAAACGGATATATCGTAACTGACGAGAACATGCACACCAATATCGAAGGTGTTTATGCCATCGGCGATGTTCGAAAGAAAAAGCTTCGTCAGGTTGTAACAGCGGCGGCAGACGGTGCCATTGCAGCCATGGAAGCAAATGAATATTTATCTAAATAAAAATAACACCAACCTTTTACCCAGTGGAAAGGTTGGTGTTTTTATTATTCCGGCTTAATATTTGCAAGCTCATGAAAGGCTTCGATATCAGAAGCGTTAATCTTTAAATTGGTCTCCAGTGTCTGTCCGTCAGGATAGGTGATGGTCATGGCCACAACGGTTCCCTCCTGCAAATCCTTTGCTTTTACCGCATTGACAAATCCCGGAAATTTTGGATGATCACTTACAAAGCGGTCATGTATTTTTTTCATTTTAAAAATGGTTGCTGGATTCATAAGATACCTCTTTTCCTTTTATCATAACCAGCTTATCTTAGCATAAATTAAGAATTGATTCAATCGTGGCTTGTTTTTTGGGGGGTTCCAATATATAATAAATTGATAGTGTAAAAACGCAGAAAGTGCGTGAGATATAGAAGGAGGCAGTCAATGGAAAAAGTTATCATACTGGATTTTGGTAGTCAGTATAATCAGCTCATCGCTCGTCGTGTGCGTGAATGTAATGTCTACTGTGAAGTTCAGCCATATACAATTGGCATTGAGAAGATTAAGGAAATGAATCCGAAAGGAATCATTTTTACCGGAGGACCAAACAGTGTATTTGCAGAGGATTCACCAAGTATCGGAAAAGAAATTTTTGATTTAGGTATCCCTGTTTTGGGAATCTGTTACGGATCTCAGTTAATCGCTCATGTACTTGGTGGTGTGGTAAAGACTGCTCCTGTAAGTGAGTATGGAAAGACGGAAATTGAAGTGGATACCACATCTGCTTTATTTAAAGACGTTGATCCAAAGACCGTTGTATGGATGAGTCATACCGATTACATTGAAAAGATGCCGGAAGGCTTTGTAAATAAAGGTCATTCTTCCGTATGCCCAATCGCTGCTATGGAAGATGTTAAGAGAAACATTTATGCAATCCAGTTCCATCCGGAGGTTATGCACTCCGTTCAGGGACAGACCATGCTATACAACTTTGTTCGAAGCATTTGCGGATGCAAGGGCGAGTGGAAGATGGATTCCTTTGTGGAACGTACGATTTTGGAAATTCGTGAAAAGGTAGGAGACGGAAAGGTTTTATGTGCCCTTTCCGGTGGTGTTGATTCCTCTGTTGCTGCAGTTCTTTTATCAAAAGCGGTTGGAAAACAGTTAACCTGCGTTTTTGTGGATCATGGTTTGCTTCGTAAAAATGAAGGCGACGAAGTGGAAGCAGTATTTGGACCAAATGGTTCTTACGACTTGAATTTCATCCGTGTAAATGCCCAGGAGCGTTTCTACGGTAAACTTGCAGGTGTTACAGAACCTGAGCAGAAGAGAAAGATTATCGGTGAAGAGTTCATCCGTGTATTTGAAGAAGAAGCCAAGAAAATCGGTGCTGTGGACTTCCTTGTACAGGGAACCATTTATCCGGATGTAATCGAATCCGGACTTGGTAAGTCTGCAGTCATCAAGTCTCACCACAACGTTGGTGGACTTCCGGATTGTGTTGACTTTAAAGAAATCATCGAGCCTCTTCGCATGTTATTTAAAGATGAAGTACGTAAAGCAGGTTTAGAGCTTGGCATTCCGAAGAATCTTGTATTCAGACAGCCATTCCCTGGCCCTGGTCTCGGTATTCGCATTATCGGAGAAGTTACTGCTGAGAAAGTGAAAATCGTTCAGGATGCAGACGCAATTTACCGCGAGGAAATTGCCAATGCCGGAATCGACAAAGATCTTGGACAGTACTTTGCAGCATTAACCAACATGAGATCTGTTGGTGTCATGGGCGACTTCAGAACCTATGACTACGCAGTTGCACTTCGTGCAGTTAACACAGCAGACTTTATGACTGCTGACTGCGCACCACTTCCATGGGATGTGCTTCAGAAGGTTGCAAACAGAATCGTAAATGAGGTAAAAGGTGTAAATCGAGTATTGTACGATTGCACCAGCAAGCCACCAGCAACGATTGAGATGGAGTAATGTATTATCGCTAGAAACGGGCGTAAATACTGGATTTTTGAATTGTCTGGTTGCAAAATGGTTGCAATAATCAGCAGTTTAATATTCTGTCTCATTTTGTCTCGTTTTGACCTGTTTTGTCTCGTCTCGTCCGACATTGGACATATACACGGGAAAAGAGCAGTGATACTATTAATATAGAAAAGCAAAGGCATTTAAGATGCGTGTGAAGAATTGATTTTCTTCCCACGCATTTTTTATGCCTATTTTTTATGCGCAGATTTAAGCAAGGTTAAGGAGGTGGTGGAATATATGCGTGTTCAGGATTGTTATTCGGTAATGATATCAATATTAAGTTAAATGAAATTGGAAAGGAGATTTTACTTATGGAAATCACAAAGACAAAACCAATGTATGTAGGCGTTGATGAAGTGTGTGCGGACTGGGGAGTATCCAGAAGTAAAGGCTATGCCATTATCAAACAACTTTCAGATCAGATGAAAGCGGAGAATCCCAAACTTCTTACAATGGCAGGTAAGATCAATCGTTTTTACTATGAAGAAGCATGCATGAAGAAATGAAGGGGGAATAGAATGACAGAAATGAAAAAAGCTCCTGCGCTAACAGGAGCTGTAGCAAACACCGTAGTGATTGCGCATTCAACTAACGCAATTCTAACACGGGTGCAGACATTTTACAACGGAAACGAGGTGATTGTCTGTGGGTGATAGGAGAATGGTATCCCGTACTGTTGTAGATAGTGCAAGATTTCTTAAGATGCCAGCTACTTCTCAGAATCTGTATTTTCATCTAGTGGTGAATGCGGACGATGATGGCATTGTAGAGGCTTACAGGGTAATGACTATGTGTAAGGCACATGAGGATGACTTAAGAGTTTTGGTAGGAAAACAGTTTGTGCAGATATTGAATGAGGATTTGGTAACGTACATCATTCATTGGAGAAATATGAATGTCCTTCGTGCAGACCGTAAAACAGATAGTATCTATAAAGATTTGTTATTGCAGGTAAACCCAGACGTGGAACTTTTGGAAAAGAAGGAACGTTCCGACTTGAAAAAGAAACAGAAAAATAGGTGTCAGTCCGTGGACGGTCCACGGACGGCACAACATAATCTAATCCAATCTAAGTCAACTCAAGAGAATTTAATAGAAGATAAGTCAATCAATCCATCTATCGATACTGCGGATACAGATGAAAGCAATGGAGAGATGGATGGAAGCATGAATATTGATAATCAGAATTCTGAGTATAGAAATATTGTTGCAAATAATATTCGTCTGGATTGGTTAAAGGATGCGGCATCTAGGCATGGTGAGAAAGAAGTACTTATGGTGGATGAGATTTACGAGACCATCTGCGATATGGTCTGTAATCCTAGAGATAAGGTAAAGATTAAGAATACCGATTATCCTTGGGCAATCGTGAAATCACAGTATTTGAAACTGAACTATCAACACATTGCAAACATCTTAAACAGAATTGTGGATGCTGATTTAAGAATTAAGAACATGAGCGCTTACCTCATATCAACACTTTATACAGAGTCTATGAGTGGTGTGTTAGCAGAAGAAGCTGAGCTTCATGATGATTATCTAAAGTATTTAAGAGGTCAGCCATATTGACGAAGGGAGAAGAATTATGTCAGTAAGTAAAGATGAGGCTATGGGTACTTGGACGATTTATTCCAGGTACACCAATTGGCAAAATAAAACAAAAGTCCTTCATAAAAGAGGATTTAAAACAAAGCGTGAGGCACTAGAGTATGAGCGATAGTTCCTGCTTCAGAAGTCTAAGAATCTCAATATGGGCTTTACAGAATTCGTAGAGACCTATTTTAACGATATAGGACCAAGAATTAAATATAATACCAGGCTAACTAAGGAACATGCCTTCAGAACCAAGATTATTCCATATTTCGAGGATAAGGCTCTTTTTGACATTACACCGACGGATGTGATTCAGTGGCAGAATACGATATTGCAGATGGAAGATGAGGAGGGGAAGCGTTATCAGCCAACCTATCTTAGGTCTATTTCTGCACAGTTGTCAGCCCTTTTTAATCATGCGGTAAGATACTATGGCTTGAAGGATAATCCGGTAAAGATTGCTGGCTCTATGGGCTCATCCAAGGCAAAAGAGATGTTGTTTTGGACAAGAGAAGAGTATCAGACGTTTAAGGAAGCAATGAAGGAAAAGCCGGTTTCTTATTATGCTTTTGAAATACTATACTGGTGTGGAATTCGTTGTGGAGAGTTATTGGCTCTTACCAGAGGAGACTTTGATTTGGAGAAAAAGACCTTAACGATTAATAAGTCCTTACAGCATTTAAAGGGTGAAATCTATGTTACAGATCCGAAAACACAAAAGAGTAATCGCGTGATTGATCTGCCAGACTTTTTATGCGATGAGATGGAGGATTACTTTTCTATGCTTTATAAATGCGATGATGATACAAGGCTTTTCAATGTTTCAAAATCCTATCTTCATCACGAGATGAATCGTGGTGTCAGGAAGACAGGGGTGAAGAGGATACGTATTCATGATTTGAGACATAGTCATGTGGCACATCTTATCGAGCTTGGTTTTTCTCCCGTGGAGATAGCTGACAGATTAGGCCATGAGAGCATATCTGTTACGATGACATATTCTCATTTGTACCCATCGAAGCAACGCAAGATGGCGGATAAACTCAATCAGGATTATGAGAGAAGGGAGAATTAGTCTATGAGTGATAGTAAAGAACATGGGAAAATATACAGGCGTGATACTTTGCTTAAAAATACAAAACTGAAAAAGAAGGATGAGAAAAATCGAAAAAAGTCTGCATGTGTCAATTTTAGAGTGACGCCGGAAGAGAAAGAAATCATATTTAACAGGATAAGGCTTTCTGGAATGAAGATTCAGGATTATGTGGCACAAAGCTGCATGTACAATCAGATTTCTGTTGTCGGAAATATCAAAACTTTTGATGCTATCAGAAACGAGATGAAGACAATTGATAAACATCTGATGTCGCTCCAATCTGTGGATGAACTTGAATTGGAAAAGCTGGAAAGTCTGAGAATGATTCTGGAAATCTTGGATGGATTTTATAAAAATTGTGATTTGTAGAAATGTAGCAAAGTATAATAAACCTCGTTTACGAGCACAGCCAGATTTGAAAAATCTGTTTTATGAGGATTGGGGAAAATATCCCCAACGAGCAAAGTTGTACAAGAGTACACTGCTCGCCAAGTTGTGAAAAGATAATATTGTTTGATGCGGCCTCTGGTATTTTAGTGATACCGGAGGCCTTTTTTTGCGCCATTTTTATGTCAATTTGATGATTTGAGAGAAAAATGATGTAATAAATTATATATTTT
>JAILCP010000043.1 GCA_024680055.1 Lachnospiraceae bacterium
GGTGACCCAGGAGAAAAAATCAGTGTACAAGGTCACCAGCGAACAACCCGGAAGGACAACGCTGGTGACCGTATAGAGAGAAATGAGTAAAAAAGTCACCGGGTAACCAATGAGAAGTGACAAGGTGGTGACCCGGGAGAGAGAAAACAGTGTACAAGGTCACCAGCGATCGTACTGGAAGCATTACGCTGGTGACCGTAGAGAGAGAAATGAGTAAAAAAGTCACCAGACAACCAATGAGAAATGAAAAAGTGGTGACCCGGGAGAAAAAGTCAGTGTACAAGGTCACCAGCGAACAAACCGGAAGGACTACGCTGGTGACCGTATAGAGAGAAATGAGTAAAAAAGTCACCGGGCAACCAATGAGAAACCACAAGGTGGTGACTCAGGAGAGAAGCAAGAGAGAAACAAGAGAGAGAGGTTTAAACATGGATGCATTGCAAAAGGAATTAGAAAAGCGTGGGCAGTTATTGCGTAAAGCAATAAAGGCTGCGGAAAAGGAACAATTGAATTTCCCGGAAGGTTCACTTCGGGTGTCGGTAGATCGAGGGAGAGCTCGATTTTATCATGTGAATGGCGGACAAACCTATCTAAAAAAAGAAAAACAGCAACTTATTAAGAAGCTGGCACAAAAAGACTATAACTTGAAGTTTTGCAAACAAGCAAAAGAAGAACTGGCAGCTATAGAGAAGTGCCAAAAGCGATTAAATAGTAATGATTCGGAAGGTATCTATTCGAACCAATCAAAAGAGCGTCAAAATCTTACAACATCATATCTCCAAAGCAATCAGGAATATGCAAAAATCTGGCAGAAATCACCATATAATACAAATCCATATTGGACAGAAAAGAAAATATATGAAACAAAGCAGGGAGAACGGGTAAGGTCCAAGTCGGAGGCCATTCTTGCGGATCTGTTTTGGGACTTGGGAATACCGTATCGGTATGAAGAAGAAATCCAATTGAGAGACGGAAGAGTGAAATACCCGGATTTTACATTACTGCATGTGGAAAGCAGGAAAGAGTATTATTTGGAGCATTTGGGCTTAATGGATGATGCGCAGTATGTGCAAAAGAATTTGGATAAAATGGATGATTATCGGGAAAACGGAATCTATCTTGGAAAAAATCTTCTTATCACCTATGAATCAGAAACACATCCCCTGGATATAAAAGGAATAAAGAAAATGCTAAAAGAGTTATTTTCCTGCTAAAAGGCAAAAAGAAAACCAGGAATGAAAATTCTCATTCCTGGTTATTTTTTAATTCACGCTAACTTCTGATAAAGAGCCCTTTATAAGTAAAACGGATACGTCATTGACGTTGGTGCCGGTAGGACCGGTGACAATGAGGCCGTTGCATTTGGCAAGAGCGTGATAAGCGTCGTTGTTGGCGAGTACCTCAGGGATAAAAATGCCTTGATCTTTTAAACAGTTGTCTGTAGAACCGTCTACGATGCCGCCTGCGGCATCGGTAGGACCGTCGGTACCGTCGCTTCCTACGGAAAAAATGCACACGTTGTCAAGACCAAAGATGCCGGGAGCAGCGGCAAGAGCCAGTTCCTGGTTGCGGCCGCCAAGGCCGGAACCGGTAAGTTTTACAATGGTTTCGCCGCCCATAATGTAGGCAAGGGATTGGTCAGTGGAGGCATGATCCTTTGCAATGGAAGCAAAAAGTTCTCCGGCTGCGCGGGCTTCACAGTCCAGGCAGGAGGTTAAAAAAATAGGTTCATAACCAAGCTCTGAGGATTTGGAAGCTGCGGCGCTGCATAACTGTTTTACGCTGCCGGTGACGTGGGTGGTAACGTTGTCCAGAGTTTTCGGGGTTTCCTGCTGTAAAAAGTGAAGCGCTTTTTCTGAGAGGTTCAGATTATAGGATTTCACAATGTCCATGGCATCCGCAGTGGAAGCGGAGTCAGGGTAGGCAGGGCCTGAGGCGATCATATCCAGGGGATCGCCGATGATGTCCGACAAAATAATGGAAAAAACTTTGGCCGGAGCACATTTTTCTGCAAAACGACCACCTTTTACGCCGGATAGACGCTTGCGAATGGTGTTGATTTTGGTGATACTTGCACCACTGGCAAGAAGCTGTTTGTTAATGTCTTGAAGCTCTTCTAGAGGGACCAGAGGGTCTTCAAAAAGAGCGGAGCCGCCGCCGGAAACCAGGAAAATCACCAGATCCTCTTTGGAAAGGTTGGAAACCAGATTTTCAGCTTCTTTGGTGGCTTTTATGGAATTTTCATCAAGTACCGGGTGACCGGCTTCAAAGCAACGAATGCCGTCAATTTCACCCATAACATGTTCATATTTTGTGATACAGATACCGTCGGTAATTTTATCCCTCAGGGTATCTTTTGCAGCTTTGGCCATTTGCCAGGCAGCTTTACCTATGGCCACAAGATACAGCTCTCCGGTTACATCCGGAAGTTGTTTCAGGGCCTTGGCTACAGCCACATCGGGCATGGCGCTGTGAATGGAAGCCTTGATAATAAGGTTTGCGTCATCTCTTATTGACATAGAATCCTCCATGTAACTAATCTTCTTCGTTGTTATGCTGACGCAGGTGTTGCATAGCAGTTTCTTTGGCAAAAGAAAGGTGAACTGCATTGAGTTTTACCGCGTCTTCATAGTTCCCGTTTACCAGATCATCCACCAGATCGATGTGTTCTGTTTTGGAATCGACAAAACGTTTCTGAGTGGAGAGGGAGTAAATACGGAAAAGCATATTCATATTTCTCACGCGTCGGTAAAGTTCCATTAAAATACTGTTGCCGGTACATTCAATAATATATCTGTGGAAGTTGGTATCCACCTGAATGTACATTTCCAGGTCACCTTCGTTGTAGAATTTAACAAATTCGTCCTTGTAGTGTTCCATTTGCTCCTTTTGCTCGTCGGACAGGGTGGCAGGAAGGTGGGTGATGGCATAGGATTCCAAAAGTTCGCGAATCTCGTATACTTCCACAATTTCCTTTTCGTTGAATTCACGCACAAAGGTGCCTTTGTTTGGGATTTCAATAACCAAACCGTCTGCGGAAAGCTGTTTTAGCGCTTCACGAATAGGGCTACGGCTGACGCCAAGGGTTTTTGAAAGTTCCACTTCCTGAAGCCAGTAGTTAGGTCCGTATTCTCCGGAAACGATGGAATTTTTAATAATGGAATACACCTGGCGGCTGATTGTATTTACCTGTAACTTTTTATTTGGCATGATTAGTTTTCCTTCTCTAATTTTTCGTTCATAAGGTGCTCGTAGAACTTAACGATGGCACTGTGGTCGCACTGTCCGTGACCGTTGTTGTGAAGCCATTGCATAATTTCCATAACCTGTTCGGTCATAGGAATGTAGGCGCCAACGGAATGAGCACACTGAATTGCATTATTGAGATCTTTGATATGTAAATCTATTTTAAATCCCGGTTTGTCGTTGCCGGAAAGCATCATTGGGGCTTTGGCATCCATAACAGTACTGCCGGCCAGGCCGCCTTTGATGGCGTTAAATACAACTTCCGGATCTACACCTGCTTTCTGTGCAAGCATCAAGGCTTCAGAAACCGCCTGGATGTTGGCTGCAACCACGATCTGATTGGAAAGTTTGGTGGTGTTACCTGCACCCACTTCACCGCATAAGGTGGCACTGGACCCCATGGTTAAAAGAAGGGGTTGGTACTTTTCAAAAACCTCTTTCTTTCCGCCAACCATAAAACTTAATGTTCCGTCAATGGCCTTCGGTTCTCCGCCGGATACAGGGGCATCCAGCATTTCAACGCCGTGTTTTTCCAGCTCTTTGGCGATTTTAATGCTGATTCCCGGGTTAATGGAGCTCATATCGATAAAAACAGAGCCTTTTTTCATGTGGGAAGCAAGTCCATCCCCGGAAAGCATTACGCTTTCCACATCCGGTCCGTCCGGAAGCATGGTAAAAAGAACATCGCAGTCAGAGGCAAGTTCCTTTTGAGATTCAACGTAAGTTGCTCCTTTTTCAATAACAGAAGCAGCTTTTTCTTTGGTTCTGCTGTTTACAGATACCTGATAGCCTGCATTTAATAAGTTTATGGCCATAGGTCTTCCCATAATGCCCATACCGATAAATCCAATTTTCATAGGTAAGATCTCCTTTTCACACTAATTATATAAATAAAAGATTTTCACTGCAAGTAAAAAACAAAAGAAGCCGGATCGAATTCAAACATCCGAAGCGGCTTCTTTTTTTAGAAATGAAATCAATGGATAAACAGACTAAGAATCACAATTAAAATGGATCCGAAAATAGGAATCGCAATTGTGGAAATAGTCCATGTCTTCAAAGATGTCTTGATGTCCATTCCGGAGAAGTTGGTAACTACGTGGAAATAGGAGTCATTGAGGAAGGATGGCATCATAGATGTCAAGCAGACTCCAAGGGCACCAAGATATGGGTTGATTCCAAGAGTTGCCATCATAGGGGCCACGATGGCGGAACCTGTAATCATAGCTACGGTACCGGAACCCTGTGGGAATCTCATAATAGTTCCGATTAAAATTGGAACTAAAATAGAAGGAATACCCATTTCTACAATTCCGTTGGCCATAAGCTGAGCAGCACCTGTAGCCTTAACTACAGCACCAAGAGCACCACCGGATGCGGTGATAAATACGATAGGACCGGCGTCTTTTAACGCATCACCCATCATAGCGATAACACCTTTTTTGTCCATTCCTTTGGTAAGACCGAAAGCACCAATGCAAAGGGAAATAAAAAGTGCAATAATCGGTGTTCCAAGGAACTGGATTACCTGTCCAAGGGTGGTTGCTGCAAGGGCTGTCTGGCTAACAAGTGTATTTAACAAAATCAAGATAACCGGGAGAATTAAAATCGTAAAGGAAATAAAGGTTCCCGGAAGTTTTTCAGTTGAAAGAAGCTCTGCAAAATCGGAGTTTTCAAGGTCGTGTCCGCTGTTTAATTTTGCTTCGATACGATCAAGAACCACAAGC
>JAILCP010000046.1 GCA_024680055.1 Lachnospiraceae bacterium
AATCTGCAGGGAACTGCTGCTCAAATAAATCCTTGTTCTCAAACGGATAATGATGCTGCGCAAATGGCATTGCTCCGGAGTCAAACCAGCAGTCAATCACTTCCGGTACTCTGTGCATGGTTTTACCACAGTCCGGACAGGTATAGGTCACTTCATCGATGAATGGGCGATGCAATTCAATTTTCTCATGTTCCTTTTTACCACTCTTAGCTGCAAGTTCTTCTCTGCTTCCGATACATTCCTGATGTCCGCAGCCTTCGCACTCCCAGATATTTAAAGGAGTTCCCCAGTAACGGTTACGGGAAATTGCCCAGTCCTGAATATTTTCAAGCCAGTTGCCAAAACGTCCCTTTCCGATGGAATCCGGAATCCAGTTAACGGTGTTGTTATTTTTTACCAGGTCATCTTTTACCGCTGTTTCTTTGATGTACCAGGACTCACGTGCGTAGTAGATCAATGGAGTATCACATCTCCAGCAATGAGGATAATCGTGCTCAAACTTCGGAGCTTCGAATAATTTGCCCTCTTTTTCCAAATCTACCAAAATATCCTTATCCGCATCCTTTACAAAAGTTCCGGCATACGGTGTATCCTCTGTCATTTCACCCTTTTCATTTACAAACTGTACAAACGGGAAGTTGTCATACTTTCTGCAAACATTGGCATCGTCTTCACCAAATGCAGGTGCAATATGAACGATACCGGTACCGTCTGTCATGGTTACATAATCGTCTTTTACAACAAAATGTCCCTTCTTGTTCTGTTTCTCCACCGCCACTTTGGTACAGTCAAATAACGGTTCGTACTCTTTAAACTCCAGGTCGCTTCCTGTATAGGTTTCAAGAACTTCATAAGCCTTTACACCCTTTTCCTCATCTGCAAGCTTTCCAAGTACCTTGTCTGCAAGTGCCTGTGCAATATAATAGGTATAGCCGTCTGCTGCCTTTACTTTCAAATAGGTTTCTTCCGGATTTACACAAAGTGCAAGGTTTGACGGAAGTGTCCAAGGTGTGGTTGTCCATGCAAGAAAATAAGCATCTTCTCCCACTGCCTTAAAACGTACAATGGCAGATCTTTCTTTTACCAATTTATAGCCCTGGGATACTTCTGCTGTAGAAAGAGGAGTTCCACATCTTGGGCAATAAGGAACAATCTTGAATCCTTTGTAAAGAAGACCTTTGTTCCAGATCTGCTGCAGAGCCCACCATTCGGACTCAATATAGTTATCATCATAAGTAACGTATGGATTGTCCATATCTGCCCAGAAACCAACGGTACCTGAGAAATCTTCCCACATTCCTTTGTATTTCCAAACAGATTCCTTACATTTTGCAATGAAAGGCTCCATTCCGTATTCTTCTATCTGCTCTTTTCCATTCAAACCAAGAAGCTTCTCCACCTCAAGTTCCACCGGCAAACCGTGGGTATCCCATCCGGCTTTACGTGGCACCATCTTTCCTTTCATGGTTTGATATCTAGGAATCATATCCTTAATAACACGGGTCAAAACATGACCGATGTGAGGTTTTCCGTTTGCGGTTGGCGGTCCGTCATAAAAGGTATAGGTTTCTCCCTTCTTACGACTTTCCATACTCTTTTTAAAGATTTCCTGGTCTTTCCAGAATTCTTCCACTTCTTTTTCACGCTGAACAAAGTTCAGGTCTGTAGGTACTTTCTTATACATCTTATTACAACCTTTCTAATTAATGTTAGCGGTTCGTTCGTGCATGTATCATTGTTACGATTTCAATCCCGACTGAGATAAAAAAACGTCCATCCTAGTAAAAGGATGAACGTGTAAATTCATAACCACCTGTTACTGCATACTTGGTTTCCCGCATATGTGTTCCCTTTAACGGAGGAAAACCGTCAGCACCTACTCTCGTATGATTTCAGGCTGCAACTAGGAAGTGATATTCGTCTGCTCTCTTACTGCTACCGGCTCCCACCGTCCCGGCTCGCTCTCAGGTTCATTAAGCAACTACTGTCTTCGTCATTGTCTTTACTTATCGTTATCATTATAAATTTATAATATCTGTCTGTCAAGGGCACTTCTTATACAATATTTACGGTAAACGTGGTTTTCATACCTCCATAAGTTACCGTTACTTCCTGCATCCCAAGGGTACTTTTACTGTATCCTGTGCACATTTTATTGGAAATCGGAAGATAGGAATTGCCGTGGGAACAATGTACCACCAGATATCGCTTCATGTTCTTTAAGGTCGTTCCCTTGTCATAGGTAATGACCTGATCTTTATTATCCACTTCTATGGATGTGGGATGACATCCGCCCAAATACTCCTGTGTCCAATGATATTTCCATTCGCTGGAGGACAGATAGTAGTATCCTACTCCCATATGGACAAACTTTTTGCTCAACATATTTTTACGATGACCCTTGCTGTTATACCAGGCACCGGTAACCCTTGTTGCCGTTTTTTGCCCCATGGCAATGTTCTCTCCACAACAGGTGTAGGACATGTTTTGTAACACCGTAAGATACTTGGACCCATCCGGTCTGATGTGGCCAAAATATTTTCGAATGTCCTTGGCCCTTTGATCCGCAGCGCTTTGCAGTCCCGCAAATGTACTGAAAGGATTCAATCCTTTTTTCATACGTTTTTCGTTGGTCTGTCGCAACACTTCCCATTCTTTGGATGTGCAGCAATCCGGTCGTGCCGCTTTTACCGGTTGTACGCATACGGTAAAAATAAGAAGGATAGCCATCACCATCCCTAAATATTGTTTTCTCTTTCTCATCTTGTCTCTCCCTCTATTTCTTATAAAGAAATCGCCGGAGATTTCCTCCGGCGATTTAGATATCTCTTTATTATTCTCCAAAAACAGCTTTGTAGTCAGCCTGGAATTTCTCGATACCCTGATCGGTTAAAGGATGTTTCATCATCTGCTCAATTACCTTAAACGGAACAGTTGCAATATCAGCACCTGCAAGTGCGCAATCTGTTACATGAATCGGGTTACGAATAGATGCTGCAATAATCTGTGTCTCATATCCGTAGTTCATAAAGATCTCAGAAATGGTCTGAATAAGATCAATACCGGCCTGGCTGATATCATCTAATCTTCCAAGGAATGGAGAAACATATGTTGCTCCTGCCTCAGCTGCCAAAAGTGCCTGGTTTGCAGTAAAGATTAAAGTAACGTTGGTCTTAATTCCCTCGGAAGCCAAAACCTTAACAGCCTTTAATCCTTCCTTGGTCATAGGAATCTTAACAACCATATTTGGATGAATCTTAGCGATTTCTCTTCCTTCTTTGATCATTCCTTCTGCGTCCACGGTAGAAGCCTTAACTTCACCACTGATTGGTCCGTCTACAATGGATGTAATCTCTTTAATTACTTCATTAAAATCTCTTCCTGACTTTGCAATCAGAGAAGGATTGGTTGTAACACCTTTAATGACTCCACAGTCATTTGCTTCACGAATTTCATCTACATTCGCTGTATCCAAGAAAAATATCATAGTATGTACACTCCTCTTTTTTGAAAATTACCTTCTTTAACGTAAGCCATTATATCATTATTATAATGGTTTTTCTAGGGCTATTTGTTATAATTGAAATTTTTCATGGCATAGAGTAATATGAAATACAAAGAGAGGTGTGGGAATATGAAAACTGATATTGATATGAAATGGTTAGAGGAATTTGCGGTAAAAGATTTTACTTCCGGTTATACCTGTTCCGAATCGGTGATTGACACCATCCGAAAGGCTATGGAACTGGATATTCCGGACTGTGCCATTGCCATGAGCAGTGGAATTCCATGGGGCTTTGGCGGTGCAGGCTGTTTGTGCGGAGCCGCTGCCGGTGCAGCCATGTGCCTTGGCTTTGTATACGGAAGAACAGAGCCGGGAGACACAAGAAATCTTCGTTGTTTTGAATTAACCAACGAATTCCACGATCGTTTCAAAGAAAAATTCGGTGCAACCTGCTGTCGGGTTCTTACAAAGGGCTACGAAAAGCAGTCTCCGGAGCGAAAAGCTCATTGCATCGAGATTGTAAAATTCACTGTGGTAACTGTGGCAGAAATGCTGATTCGGGAACACGAAAAGGATGCAAAAGAATCCTAAATTAAAATGAGACTGTGATTCGGATGATTTTCTCATTCGAACCACAGTCCTTTTTATTGTATTCTTTTATCTTAATCCAAGAAACATGGCCCACATTGGGATGGTAATCAGTGAACACAGTGTGGTAAAAGCCACCGCCACCGAGGCCACTTCTCCCTGCTCCTCATAAGGTGCCGTACTCATGGCCACAATGGCAGCCACCGGCATTGCAAAGGTAAGTGTGGCAACCCGTACCACAAACACATCTCCCACAAAGGTACTTGCCGCAAGCCAAATAAGAAACGGCACAATCACCAAACGCATCACTGCGGTGAGATACACCTTTTTATCCTTTAATATATCCTTTAAACTATGGCGGGATATATTGGCGCCAATGATAATCATAGACATTGGCATGGATAAATTACCCACAAAGGACAATGGTTCTGTTACAATTTCCGGCACATTGGCACCGCTTAAAAATACGATCAACACCGTCAATGTGGCAACTGTGCCTGTGTTAATCAAAGAAAGGGGATTCCATTTTTCCTGTTTTCCGTCTGCGGCATCTCTTTTTACAAGGTTGATACCAACGGTATAAAACAAAATATTAAAGCCAAAGTGAATCACCACATCATAAAAGATGGCCTTGTCTCCAAGGAGGGCCTGAACCACCGGAAATCCCATAAAACTGTTATTACAAAGAAGAACCGTTAACATAAACGTTCCGGTTAAATTTTTCGGAGCCTTAATCCCTTTTGCGTAGCCAAAGGCCACAAAAGGAAGAATGGCATAAATAATCAATCCAAAAATCAAAGCACTTAACACGCTTTTTACGTCAGCCCCCTGAATGGAAGTCACTGACGCAATAATCAAAGCCGGGTTAGCAATATCGACGATTAATTTGGAAATCCTTTTGGAAGTTTCTGCATCAATTATATCCTTCTTTCCAACAAAGATACCTACAATCATAGCGGTAAAAAGTTTTACCATGGTTGTAATAATTGTCATAATGCTATCCGTCCTATCCTATTAATTTTTCCACTGTCGCAAGTTTTACACATACCACAAAAAGATGTGATGCAATTTCCAACTCTTCAATTGGTGGAAGGGACGGAGCAATACGAATGGTACTGTCATGCTCATCCTTTTTGTAAGGGAACGGCGCACCTGCTCCGGTCATTACCATACCTGCCTCTTTGCAAAGTTCAATGACACGTTTTGCGCATCCGTCCATGGTTGTATAAGTAATAAAGTATCCGCCATGAGGTGTGGTCCACTGTCCTGCTCCACATCCTTTTAACTCTTCGTCAAATACCTTCTCAAGAAGATCGAATTTCGGTTTCAAAATCTTTGCATGCTCTTTCATGTGATTTCTTAAACCTTCCACATTTTTGAAGAAGCGAATGTGACGAAGCTGATTTACCTTATCATAACTAATCATCTGAATGCCCATCTGTTTTAAAACATCTTCTCTGTTTCGCTTGGACAATGCCATAGCAGAAATACCGGAGCCGGCCATGGACATTTTGGATGTGGAGGCAAAAATGTATACCATATCTTCGGTATGATTCTTTTTACACTCATCCATAATGCTTAAAAGCTGATCCTGTTCCGGATATAAATGATGCTCGCAGTATGCATTATCCCAGAAAATTCTGAAATCCTTGGCTGCAGGCTTTAATGCGGCAAAACGTTTTACCGTTTCATCGGAATAGGTAACGCCGGTTGGGTTGGCATATTTTGGAACACACCAGATACCCTTAACTGCAGGGTCGTTGTTGACGTATTTTTCCACCATATCCATATCCGGTCCATCCTCTGTCAACGGAATGTTGATCATTTCAATTCCAAAATGCTCTGTAATGGCAAAATGACGATCGTATCCCGGTACCGGACATAAGAATTTTAATTTGTCCTGTTTGCACCATGGAGTTTCTCCCAAAACACCGTGAGTATAAGAACGGCTGATAGTATCGTACATCAATGTCAGGGAAGCGCTTCCTCCAAGAATCACCTCATCCTTGTCACACTGAAGAATTTCTGCAAAAAATTCTCTTGCCTCCGTAATACCGGCAAGTACACCGTAATTACGCACATCCCCGTCTGCGCAGGAAAAATCGGACTCACTTGTAAGGGCATCCATCATTGGATTGGCCAAATCAAGCTGATTGTTTGCCGGTTTACCACGAGCCATATTCAAGGAAAGTCCGCGCTTTTGATAATCGCGATAAGCCTGTTCAAGACTCTCTTTTTCTTTCAATAACTCTTCTTTTGTCATTTCCTCAAATGATTTCATAATCTTTTACCTCTTTTATATGTATTTTTCCAATATCGACACAAATTCCACAAGACCTTTTTCGTCTTCTTCCGTGAATCGTCCCACCAAAGGACTGTCAATGTCAAGCACGCCAAAAATCTCCCCGTTTTTATGAATCGGAACTACAATTTCTGAATTGGATGCACAGTCACAAGCAATATGTCCTTCAAACTGATGCACATCCTCCACTCTCATTACTTTATCTTCTTTTGCTGCAGTTCCGCATACGCCTTTTCCAAGTTTAATTCGGATACATGCTGTATTTCCCTGAAACGGTCCCAACATTAATTCGCCCTGATCCATCAGGTAAAAACCTGCCCAGTTCAAATCCTTTAAGCTTCCGTAAAGCAACGCGGATGCGTTGGCCATATTTGGAATAAAATGATGTTCATCCTCAATTAGGGACTGTAATTGTTTGTTTAAAATACCGTATGACATATCTGTCTCCTCTCTTATTCTTCCGGATATGTTATCCCTTTTATCATATTGAAGTAAGCACGAATTTCCTTCTCATAGCCCTCATTGGTAGGATAATAAAATGTCTCATTTTCCACTTCCTTTGGAAGATATTCCTGCTGTACATAATGATGCTCATAATCATGTGCATATTTGTAGCCGATGCCATGACCAAGATGATCTGCCCCTTTATAATGGTGATCCTGCAAATGCACCGGTACCGGTGGGGTTTTGTGCTGTTTCACATACTCCATGGCCTTTCCTATGGACAAATAGCTGGCATTACTTTTTGGCGCACTGGCCACAGCATTCACCGCCTCTGCCAAAATAATCTGTGCCTCAGGCATTCCCACTCTTTCCACCGCAAGGCAGGCGCTTACCGCCACATTTAATACATTTGGCGCTGCCAGTCCCACGTCCTCTGCGGCGCAAATCATAATACGTCTTGCGATAAAACGAATATCCTCACCGGCATACAACATTTTTGCCAAATAATAAATGGCCGCATCCGGATCGGATCCTCGCATACTTTTTATAAACGCGGAGATGGTATCGTAATGATTGTCTCCTGTTTTATCATATTTCAAAACTCTCTTCTGAATACACTCCGATGCCACCGAAAGGGTAATATGAATCTTTCCGTCCCCTTCTCTCTCTGTGGTTAAAACCCCAAGCTCCAAAGCATTTAACGCCGATCTTGCGTCGCCGTTGGAAACATCGGCCAAAAACTGCAGTGCATCCTCCTCAATCACCGCATCATAGGCGCCCATTCCACGCTCTTCATCGCTGATGGCCCGCTTCAGCAACACTTTAATATCGTCGCTGCTTAAAGTATGCAGTTCAAACACAATAGATCTTGATATCAAAGCGCTGTTCACTTCAAAATAAGGATTCTCTGTGGTTGCTCCAATCAAAATCACCGTTCCGTCTTCTACATAAGGAAGCAAAAAATCCTGCTGGCCTTTGTTAAAACGATGAATCTCATCAATGAACAGTATGGTCTTTTTCCCATACATTCCCGCCAGTTCCTTTGCCTTTGTAACCAGCTCTTCCATATCCTTTTTCCCTGCGGATGTGGCATTTAACTGCATAAATTCCGCACTGGTGGTGTTGGCAATGACCTTGGCCAGGGTTGTTTTTCCTGTTCCGGGCGGTCCATAGAACAAAACGGAATTCAATTTATCCGCTTTGATGGCCCTATAAAGAAGTTTATCCTTACCGATAATATGCTGCTGCCCAACCACTTCATCCAAGGTTCGCGGCCTGATTCTGGCAGCCAGTGGCGCTTCTTTATCGCTATTTTGCTGTCTCATATATTCAAACAGATCCATATCTTCCTCACTATCTTAGCGCTGTTTGTGCCGTATCTCTTAAAACCTTCATAACTTCCACAGGATAACTGCCAACTGCCGTTTCTCCTGTTACCATCAGGGATGACGCTCCCTGTTTTACCGCGTGGTATATATCATTGACCTCTGCTCTTGTAGGCACCTTTGCGTGTTCCATGCTGGCAAGCATCTGTGTCACCACCATAAAACGTTTTCCTTTTTCCACGCATAGTTCTGCAATTTCTTCCTGAAGTCTCGGAAGTCGGTATAACTCTATGGCATTTCCCAAATCTCCTCTGGCGATCACGATTTCATCGCAGACCTCAAGGAAGGACTCCAATTGTTTTACCCCCTCCAGGTTTTCAATCTTTGCATAAATTCTTATCTGCTCACATCCTGCCTCATTCAATGTCTTTCGAAGGCACAGGATATCTTCTTTATTTCTTACAAAAGGAAGCATCACTCCGGTTACACCAAATTTTTTGGCCATGCCAATGTTTTTTATGTCGGCAGGTGTCAGAGTCGGCAAAGAAATATTGCATTCATTCACCGCAATGCTTTTTCTTGAGGTCAAAGTTCCTCCACGTAGAATTTTGCATTTTACCTTTCCGCCAAAACCGCAGCTTTCTTCCACTTCCTTATCATTCTGATCATAAAGCGAATGGACTTCCAAAAGGATTTTTCCGTCATCCAACTGAATATGGTAATCCTTTTTCAGCTCCCACAATACCTGCTTCGGTACGGGAATATCTTCCATTTGTTCTGTTCCCGGCTCTTTTAAATATACATACTCCCCTTCTTTCAGGGTAAGTTCCTGTTTTACACTTCCCATACGAAGTTCCGGACCCTGCAAATCCATAAGCAGTTTTCGTTCCACAGAACATGCCCTTGCTGCCATATCCAGTTCCATAATCCACTGTTTGCAGTCCTCTAAATTACTGTGAGAAAGGTTTAAACGAACTCCGGTCATACCTGCCTTAAACATTTCTTCCAGCACTTCTTCACTGCAGCAGGCCGGCCCCAAAGTGCCAAACAAATCCAACTTTCTATTCATTCTATTCCCCTATCCGAACAATTTTTTAAAGAAATCCAGAACGGACTGAAATGCTTCTTTTACCGAACTCATAACGCCACCGCCATTGATTCCGTCAAGATTCAAGCCCAGGTCGTTTAACTTATTATACAAATCTTCTGCCTGCTCCTGAAGCACGTTTTTATCCAGGTCAAGTTTACTTACATCCTGCATAAGATCAGTAATCTTATCCACCTGCTCATCACTCACATCCAGGTTCAGTTTTTCTGCTCCTTCGCGAACTGCTTCTTTTATATCGTCTTCATCTTCCAGTCCCTTTTCTACCACCATCTGTTTGGTATATGCCACTAAATCTGCGGCTGCATCTGCATCGCCCAGCTCATCTCCCAATTTTCCTGTGGTAACAAGCTCATTGGTGGCTGTCTTTAATGCCTCTTCATCCACACTTTCGCCCTGTTCATCGGCATATGCTTTTACCGCACCAATCAATGCGGCGGTTCCGGATAGCTCAAAAGGTCCTGCAATAGTCACCTGTGCATCTTCCATTCCCGCTGTAATCAAAGCATTCTTATACATGGAAACGGTACAATAATTAATATTATAAGTGGTAATATCAAGTCCGGAACCCTCTTCTCCGGGTACCATCTTTACCGATGAAAAAGCCTTAGAACCAATCACCGATGCCGGAAGGTACTGATCAAGGTACTGATGTTCCTCTGCATTGGTAACTTCAAGCTGTGTATAATCTGCAAGTTCATCTTCCGATACACCCAAAAGCTCAATCACCTTATTCCACTGGTCTTTGCTTAAATCTGCTCCGGTAACAAGGTAGGCCTGTCCGTTTTCATTTACATTGCCTACACCGTCTGCTTTTACAGGAGTTCCCATTGCCATTACCATACAAAGGCTTAGTAATACTCCCACCATACGTTTTCTCATTTCTATATCCTCCATTTAGATTGTTTTCTTCTACTATAATGTATCAACGAAAATTATACGTTTTTTTTCATCATTTGTAAACGCATTACCACTGTTTTCAATATTCAAATTTATTTCATTGACAATTTAATGGCAAACTTGTACCATCAAACTAAAGTACAAAAAAGGATGGTTGTCAATCATGAATAACAAACGTGCGTATTTTCTCGCCGGCGTAGCAGTATTGCTGTGGGGTACCGTATCTACCTCCTCAAAACTTTTAACTAACCAATACTCTGCTACTTATGCCCTAACATTTGCTTTTCTTTCTGCAACAGTATTTTTCTTTTTCTATAACCTTTTCAAAGGAAAACTAAAACTACTGAAACAGCTATCTCTGAAAGCAATTGCCACCATCGTTGGTGTAGGTTCTCTTGGTGTATTATTTTACAATTTGTTCCTTCTTTTTGGAACCAATTTACTTCCGGCGCAAAAGGCCTTTGTGATCAACGATCTCTGGCCCGCACTGATTATTATTTTTTCCTGTATGATACTTCGGGAAAAAATGACCTTTGGAAAGATTGCCGCCATTGCCTTTTCTTTTTTAGGCATTATTGTGGTAGTTTCCAACGGAGACTTATCCAATTTGTCCGGCGGTTCCTACCTTGGCGCACTGTATTGTGTAATTGCAGCCATTTGCTATGGACTCTACTGCACCCTGAACAAATTATTTGCCTACGACAAGGATTTGTCCATGTTACTTGGATACGGAACCGGAACCATTGTTGCACTAATCTGTACCATAGCAACAGGTGACTTCCAAATCCCAAGCGCCATGGGACTTTTGAAAATGTCTTATAACGGCCTGTTTTGCAATGCTATTCCTTATCTTTGCTGGGCCTTAGCCCTTGACATGGGCGACACTGCAATCATTGCAAACCTTGCCTATTTAACACCTTTTATCTCATTGGTTGTAACTCATGTAATATTGGGGGAAGAGATTACCATATTCTCTTTCCTTGGACTGATATTAATTGTATTTGGAATCATCATTCAGATTCTATTTCAGAAAAGGGAAGCACTGTCCCCGGCTTTGCAGCAGAAAACCAGTGCACTTTAACAAATGTTGTTTTGAATTATAAATCATAGGACTTGGCTCAGGTCAGGTTCTATGATTTTTTGTTGG
>JAILCP010000069.1 GCA_024680055.1 Lachnospiraceae bacterium
TGACCATATACCCGCTACGATAAAACAATCGTGGGGGCATCACCGCAACAATCTATAAATTCCTCATCATGGGTTACTACAATGATTAATTTCCCCTTGTCCGCAAGCCTTTTTAAAAAATTTGCGCAAAGGCGCATATTATTATAATCAAGCCCACTGGTAGGTTCGTCAAAAAGAAGTATTTCTTTATCCATCATCAGACTGACTGCTATAGCAAGTCTTTGCTTCTGTCCACCTGACAGTGTGTTTGGATGTAGATTTCTGAATTCAAGAAGTCCCATCTCATCAAGAACCTTTTTTGCCGTATCTTCGCTTTTCATTTGTGTTCCCAACATGCATTCATTCATCACAGAATCCGCAAAAAGCTGATAATTAACATCCTGCATAACCATAAAAGTTTTCTTTTTTAGTTCTTTAAGAGATAACGCTTTACCATTTTGTACAATGTTACCTTCACTTGCCTTAATGAATCCGCTCATAGTACGAAGTAACGTGGTCTTTCCCACCCCATTTCTACCTGTCACGCAGTAGACCTTACCTTTATGAAAATCCTGATTCAGGTTGTTCAAAATCCTTCGTTTTCCATAATCAATGGATAAGTTTTGCAGACTGATCGTTTCATCCGATATAACTTTCTTGAACTCCTTTTCCTCCTTACCCGATGCCTTGAAGAAATGATTGGTTCTAAGCCCCAACTGATTTAATGACGCTACATCCAT
This sequence comes from Lachnospiraceae bacterium, assembly GCA_024680055.1. Lineage (GTDB taxonomy): Bacteria > Bacillota > Clostridia > Lachnospirales > Lachnospiraceae > XBB1006. Next base: position 720 of record JAILCP010000069.1, read on the forward strand.
AGCCTTGAATTCGTCGCCGCTCATCTCCCCTTCAATTCTTCCGTCCTTTAAATAAATAATCCTGTCTACCAGTTGGGTAAGATAATACAATCTATGTTCTGCGATAACAACTGTTTTACCCTCACCCTTTATTTTTTCCAGACATTCCTTTAATCCTTCAACTCCTACTGTATCAAGATTTGCAGATGGTTCATCCATTAGATAAAGATCCGGTCCGGATGCGTATACGCTGGCAAAGGCTATTTTTTGCTTTTCACCGCCGGACAGTTTAAAAATATCTCGTCCTCTTAATGTTTCTAAGCCAAGTTCCTCTGTGACCTTGTTAAGTACCGCATGTATCTCCTTTTGAGGCACACCGGCATTCTCAAGGCCAAAGGTGATTTCACTATCGGTATCAACATTAAAAAACTGCGTTTTGGGATTTTGAAAAACACTGCCTACCATGGTGGCCAGTTCATAGGACTTATATTCACTTATTTTACGTCCATCTATGGATACGCAGCCTTCAAGCTTTCCATCATAAAAACCCGGAATAAGACCATTTAGTATCCTTGTGATGGTAGTTTTTCCACAACCGGATTCTCCCACCAAAAGCACAAACTCTCCCTGTTTGATCTTTAAATTAATATCCTTAAGTACGCCCTCTTTTCTATTTGAGTATGAAAAGCCCACATTTTTAAACTCAATATTCATGTAAACACTCCAATATTAATAAGCTCTGCACCTGAGAAAGCAAGCAAAAAAACAAAAATTATAACGACATCTACAAACTTAAATCTAATATCAAGCCTGCTTGTTCTCCTGGCCGGATTCTCTATTCCTCTTGTAATGGCTGAGGCAGATAACTCATCCGCCGTTTTTGATGCCGTCACCAGAATCGGCAGATACAAGGCATCAATTACAACCGTTGGATTCTTAAGAAAACACAAAGGAGAAAAGCTGATTCCCCTTAATGCCATGGCATCGCTGATATGTCCCCAATCTTCTTTTAAGGCAGGGAAATATCTAAATATAATAGCAAGGGGAATCACAACTGCCCGTGGAACATTCCACTTTGCCATTGCAGCCATAAATTCACTGATTTGGGTGGTTCCAATGACGACGCCTGCCAGCATGCAACAGGGATAACATTTAAACACCAATCCAATCCATACCAAAATGCTTGTATGCACTGTACCGGTAAGCTGTGGAAGAACATATACAAAAACAAGCCAAAGAGCCGCAAATAAAACTGCGGCTCTAAGTGTTTTCCAAACTCTACCAAGAAATATACCAAGAAATGTTATCAAAAGAATCCATACACACGTAAACGTTCCGGTTGGTATTAGCATACTGAACAAAACCGTGATTGCTATTACTATCAATTTACTTCTTGGATCTATAGCAATCATGCAGCTAAACCTGCCTTTACAAATTGTTTACGCATAAGACGAAGTCCCAGTAACCCGCTTAACGCTGCCACTGCAAGAGTACCAACTACCATAATGATCATCATCCCCGGAGTTGCAACCTGGCTCATTTTATCGATATATTCTTGCTCGGTGCCTTTTTTCAACATAAAGGATACCCATGATTCTCTATTAAAGAAGAATACAAAATAGGTTCCCATAGGTCCAATACAATAAACAAGATATGCTATCAGATTAAACGTGGTGTCCTTAAAATTCTTACTACCGGCAATAAAAGATGCAATGATGCTGGAGAAGAGAATGCCAAAATTCAATCCCCAATGCATGCCTGTAAGCGTTCCAAGAATGCACTCAACCAATCCTATGATTGCAAGTGCGCCCTGCTTTGGCACCTTTGCTACAAAAAGCATAAATATAGGTCCTGCAAGTAAAGCAGCCCCAATAGGAAAATAAAATGTCAGCGTAGGTATTGACGCAAACGGACCGCCTCCTATCATCACTGCCATGAGAAATAGCACCGCAAAAACACCGGTGATGATTAAATCTTTTGCATTAAGTTTCTTTTTGTCGTTATACATTTATGATTCCATCCTTTCCTTACTTTAATCATTTGTTAGTCTCATCTAACTTACTCCATTTGATTTCTTCATTCAATAGCCATCCGAGGGATTCGTCCGATTTTTACTTTTATGTGTCCATGTCGAATCTTTTACTTTACCTGCAGCGAAGCCTTCCACATCGAAGCATATTTTCCATTCTCCCGGATAAGTTCTTCATGGTTGCCACTCTCAACTACTTTTCCATCCTTTATAACCAGAATCCTATCCGCACATTGAATGATAGGAAGCGTGTGGGCAATCATCACAACCGTCTTTCCCAGTGTTAATAAATTAAGCACAGCCTTCTTGACAAGAAGTTCATTCTCGATATCAAGAGAGGATGTGGCCTCATCAAGAAGCACTATATTACTTTTTCTTAAAATTGCTCTTGCCACAGAAATACGTTGTCTTTCTCCACCGGACAATTTGTTTCCATTTTCTCCAACAACCGTATCTATACCATCCGGTAGCTGTTCTATAAAGCTACAGTTTGCCTTGCGGCAAGCATCAAGCACTTCTTCCTCCGATGCCTCCGGTGCGGCAAAAAGTAAATTGTTTCTGATTGTATCATTAAACAAGAATACATCTTGATCAACAAGACTGATATCAGAAAGTACCTGCTCTGCGTTGGCCCCGGAAAGTTCCTCGCCTCCTACCGTTATTTTTCCTTTTTCCGGTTCATAGTACTTTGTAAGAAGGTTGAAAATGGTAGACTTTCCTGAACCCGAATCTCCCACAATTGCCGTAATCCTGTTTTCCGGTATGTCAAAACTCATACCGTCAAGCACTTTTTGCCCCTTCTCATAGCCAAAACATACATCTCTAAAGCTTATATCAAAGCGTTTTGGTGCATAGTTTCCAACCACTTCTTTTTCTTCCTCTTCTTTGAATATTCCTGCAATTTTTCCTTTCGAAATAAGGAGATTTCTGTATGCTACAAGACTGATATATAATGTAGCCTCCACTTTACAGGAAAACAAAGAAAGCATGACCATAACAATCATCTGCGGAATGGAAAGATTCCCTGAAAGGGTTGCGTTAACAGCTATATAAATCGATATCGCAGCTCCTATATAGACGAAAAACATAAAAGCAAAGCCTATAGGAATAATCGCCCTTTCGTATCGATAACTGATGTTCGAAAAATACTTCATGGACTTTCTAAGCGCTGTATTTTTCTCACCTGCAAGGCCATAGGAACGAAGCGTCTGACTTCCTGTAAGATACTCTGTGATTGCACTGACATTTTCCTCACGGGCAAGATTTTTTGCCGTTCCATACTTTTGAACCTGTATAATGGAAAGTTGAATGGTTGGAAATAATATAATCAGCAACATAAACATTATTATTCCAATATAGATATTAAGATATGCGCAGTATGCTGAAACCACTACCATAAGAACACTGTATTTTATAATATCCGCAAGCTTGTGTGTGAGAATCTGCTCAAAATCAGCCACCTCACTGGTTGCTGCATTAATGTAATATCCAACTCTCTGCTTTGAAAAAGCACCCAAAGGAATTCTACGAAGTTTATCCCCCAATGCCACTCTCAAATCCTTACTGACAACAGCACCACCAATCTGGCTCTGTGTATAGGATATGGAATAGAGTATAAGTCTCAACGCAAATACAATTCCAAGATATAACGTTGCCATTCCTATATCATGAAAAGAAATGGTATTTCCAAAAATAAGTTCCAATACCTTAAACAAAACTACAAAATTACATCCGGAAATCATCCCTTCTATAACTACACCTGCAATGGCTAATTTAAGGCGCTTCCCCGGGTAAAATAATTTATTCGTCACTTACGTCACCTCCCATTGCTGTGTATCTGATATTTCTAGCTGCTGTGTAACTATCCCAGCTTTTCGCAAAATACTCATTTTTATCAATAAGCTCCTGTAACGGCAATACATCTGTAATCGTATTTTTCTCCACTACTGCCACCCTGTGACATAAGGCCGTTATTCCCAGTCTGTGCGCTACTATAATTACAGTCTTTCCTTTGCAAAGGTTTGCAATTGCCTTATCAATTTCCACTTGATTTTCCGGGTCTGCGGCACTGGTTGCTTCATCCAATATCAATATTGGTGCATCCTTTAGTATTGCTCTGGCAATACAAATTCTTTGTTTCTGCCCTCCGGAAAATCTTCCTCCAAAATTGCCAACCTTTGTTTCGTATCCTTTTGGCAAAGACATGATAAACTCATCAATCTGCGCCATTTTCGCTGCTTTTCTAACTTCCTCCAATGTGGCTTTTTTCCCCATGGCAATATTTTCAAAAATGGTTCCCCTGGTCAAAAAAGCCTGTTGAAAAATGATCGATACATTTTGAAGCAGTTCCTCGTATTTTATATCTTTTACATTTACTCCGCCTATCAAAATCTGTCCTTCATTCACATCATAAAATCTGGAGATAAGTTGTACCAATGTGGTTTTACCTTCACCTGATGCGCCAACAACAGCAATCTTCTCCCCATCTTCAATTTCAAGATTCACATTTTTAAGTACTTTTACCTTTCCATCATAGGAAAATCCAACATTTTGAACCGAGATATGATGTTTTTTTGGAAATGCCTGTCCGCCTTCAAAAACAGGAACGTCCAGGATTTCTTTTACCTGCTGAACTCCGTTTAATACAAAGGACAGATTATTTGCCAATTCCTGCAAAGGTCTTATATCTGTAAGGTATTGAGTTCCTATAAATGCAAATAAAAGAAGTACCCCGGGAGTAACATGTCCGTGCACGTACAACCATCCTCCTGCCGGAACCAAAAACAGGATTCCGCACTCAAGAAGCACCACATAAATAGCATATAAGGGTCCCGTCGTCTTAGAAATATCACTCCACATTGAAAACTGTTCTTCAATGGCTTCCGAATACTTTTTGAAAGATTTAACGCTCATGTTATAAGCTTTAATAAGCCTCATCCCATTCACATATTCAGACACCGTACTTGAGAGACTTCCTGCCGATAAATTTATCCTGTCCATAAATTTGAAAAATTTCTTAAACATTGCCGCCAGCACAAAGACCACAAATACAAGAGGAAGAATACTGATTAGTGCCAATTTATGATGGACGGAAAAAAGCCAGAAAAACATCACTACTGGTCCCGATAAATACAAAACAAGTTCCGGAATATTATGCGCCAAAAACAATTCCAGCTTTTCAATACTTTCATTCATAACACATTTAATTTCACCCAGACTTCTTTCGTTTAACGCTCCCATAGGCATTTTTGCCATATGCTCCGTCACCATACATCGGACTTTAAAAAGGGTATTATACGCACCCTTATGCGAAAACAAAGATGCCACCGCATTACAGATTACTCTGACAAACGTAAATATGATAAGCCACCATGCTATACGCACTCCATAGTTAACGCTTAAAGTCCCATCTACAGCCGAGTCGATCAATCTATAAAACACCAGATATGGAACGATACCGCATAGGCTTGCTAAAAGTGCAAAAAAGGCGGAAATATATATCAAATATTTGTCTCTGCCCGCCCATTGCATCAATAAAGAGAAACCTTTTTTCTCTTTTTCATTTCTCATAAAACACTGTACCTCCAATTATTTTCATCTAATTAGGCATTGTAATCAAACACCATACTTGGTACAATAGCGAATAGAACATTGTGTCTAAATTTAACCTTAGTATGTCGGATTGGAACTAAAATGAAAGAAAGAATGAAAGACGATTATAAAGATTTATTTGAAAAAGCGAATTTTTATCCCTGCAAAGCTCCGAAAGAATTTCCACCGGGAGGTGATTGTTTTACATTCAATCCCACTTTAGGAACCGGATACTACTGGTACTATGAAATACCGGGGCAATACAACATAAAAATCCATGACTTTTCTTATGCAAAAGACGCTGTAATAAATATGGACTTGCCGGAATGCCTTAGCATTACCTGGTATGAGTCAATTTCCGGCGAAGAATTAAACCCATATAAGAACATGAACTGCCACGTTATAAAAAGTTTTCTTGGGGGATACAAGCCTTTTCATGCCCTCATTCACCGTAATATACCTGTACGTTCCATCGGTATTGAATATCGGCCGGATTTTTTCCATCAAATTCTCAAGGATAACTTCGGGCCTTCCTATGTAGACCCTAAATCTGCGTTCAAAAGTATTGATGAAACAGCTAACTTCCCTGAGATGAAGAAGCTTCTTTGGGATATTTGGAAATACAAAGGTTCTGCTTCATCGGCAGCCCTTTTCTACGATGCCAAAGTCAGAGAGGCTCTCTGCCTTATTTTTGAACATCACAGAAAACTAAACGAAAAGGCCCAAGTTTCCCTGTCTTCCACAGATACTCAGTTACTCAATAGTCTTGGCCTTTATATAAATGATCATTATGCAGATAAAATTTCCATTGATTCTTTAGCCAAAATTGCGTGCATGGGCACCACGAAACTGAAAAACACCTTCAAATCCTATTATGGAATGACCATCGCAGATTATATACAAAAAGTGCGAATCGATCACGCCGAGCACCTTCTTGCATACACAGACCTTCCGGTTTCAGAGGTTGCGAAAGCGGTTGGCTACTCATCTTTGGGACATTTTGCAGA
>JAILCP010000100.1 GCA_024680055.1 Lachnospiraceae bacterium
GAGCCTGGTGAATGCAGTGATGATGATCATTTGCTCCTTTATGATTTTTGAATCCTTAGATCAGGTGGGCGCTTTTAACGGTCTGACCCGTGCCATCGAAAACTGTGTGGACAAAGCAAACGAGGCACTTGATTCACCGACTATGAAAATCGAGGGAGAGGAAGTTATGCCCGGAAGTATGAACCTTTCCATGGAAAATGTAGAGTTCTCCTACGGCGACAAAAAAATCATCAACAACGTATCTTTTACCATTCCGGAAAAAACCCAGACCGCCTTTGTGGGGCCATCCGGCGGCGGCAAAACCACTCTGACCCAGCTTCTTGCCAGATTCTGGGATGTGGACAGCGGCAAAGTTACGCTTGATGGCAGAGATGCAAGGGATTACAGCTACGACAGTCTGATGAAGAATTTTGCCTTCGTATTCCAAAACGTCTACCTTTTCAACGACACCATTGAAAACAACATTCGTTTCGGTAAGCCGGACACAAGCCGGGAAGATGTGATTGCTGCTGCAAAAAAAGCCTGCTGTCATGAGTTCATCATGGAACTTCCGGATGGCTACGATACCATCATTGGCGACGGTGGCGTGAGCCTTTCCGGAGGAGAGCGCCAGCGTATCTCCATTGCAAGAGCTATCATGAAAGATGCGCCAATCATCATTCTGGATGAGGCCACGGCCAATGTGGACCTGGAAAATGAAGAAAAGCTGGTGGAAGCCGTAGCGGCGCTCACCAAAGAAAAAACCATTGTCATGATTGCCCACAGACTCAAAACCGTACGTCACGCAGACCAGATCATGGTCATTGATAAGGGACAAATTGCAGAGCAGGGTACCCATGAACAATTGCTGGAAAGGGATGGCATCTATAGGAGTTTCATCGATGAGCGAAGCAAGGCAAATGGTTGGAGAATTAAGAAGGTACATGGATAAATAGTCAAATTGGTTTTCTAAGAGGGGCGCTTGATAAGAAACAGACCGGACTCACATGGAATCCGGTCTGTTTTACATGGTTGTATCCATAGATTATTTTACAATTTCTTTTACCTGTTCTGGGGTGAATTTAATATATTTCTCATGCAAAATGCCATCCTCATCTACCAGATCATACTGCATAATTACAAAATCTGCTTCGTCTAAGTGGGCTTCTACAAGAGTTGGTTTTCCATCATCATAAAACGACTTTGTAAAAGTTCCCTTTGCAGAAAGATACTCGTTTTCTACCTTCACATGGAAGACGCCTTCGCTATCTGTTTTAAATTCATAGGAATCGAAGCAGTCGCCCTTTTCCACAATTTTATCAATAGTTTCTCTGTCCATAGCGGTAAAATCCAATTCCCGGAATGCCTGTAAATCCGCATCCTTCGCTTTTACTTCACCTTCCTGCTCATCCGCTGAACTACTCTTACCAAAATGCTCAAGATACTCTTTCTGGGCCTTGGTATCCGCTTTGTCTTTATCCATTTCCATGGTAAATAGTACGTTGATTCCGTCAAACTCATCCTTTGCAGAAATCTTTCCGCTATCCTTATTATAATCATATCCGGCAACATAATCCGCTCCCTTGGTGATGGCAAGGTATACTTCTCTGTCTGCAAACATTTCAATAGAATCCACACTCATGATCATGTATAACACACCTTTTTTCACCTTCCAGGTAGCTCCACCGCCCATGGTGTACACATTATACTTCTGCGGATTTAACCCCTGAATCAATGGAGATGCCACAAACTCCCCGTCTTTCATAGCTTTTCCGTCTAATCTATCGATTGCCAACGCCACATAGGTCGTATCCTTATCTTCCTCGGATAAAAAGGCATCCTTCAACTTTGCACTGGCATTTCCCAAATAACGGAAACGATAGTTTCCATCTTTTTGAACTGCAACTACATCGGATTCTTTAAAGTACTCCGAAAGTTCTTCACTTCCCAACTCTTTGGCCGTCTGCTGTGCTGTCATATAACGATATGCCGCATAACCGGTTCCTCCTGTCAATGTAATACATACTGCAATTGCCGCTGCTGCCACTAATTTTTTCTTTCCTACCATTCGATGTTCCTCCATTCGTGCTTTTTTCAAAACACGACGATTCAGTTCTTCGTATGGGGTCTCATTTACCTTTAAGGTTTCATATAACAACTCATCTAATTCATTCATCTATGTAACCCTCCAGTTCTTTTGCCAACTTATTTCTCGCAACCCACAGGCGCCGCTTCACGGTGCCCTGTGGGAGATGTAGAACATGCGCGATTTCCTTTACAGATTGACCTTCCATATAGTAGAGCAAAACAGGTATCCGGTAGTTGTCCTCCAGGCCATTTATTGCCTCCGACACTGCCTGCTTTCTCTCTTTGAAAAGTATTTCGTCCATAGTAGCATTCCGGTCGTCACCTAATACTTCTGCCATTTCGTCCGTAATAGCTACCGATGGAGCAATCCGACTACGAACAGCGTATTTCTTTTTCTTGTTTTTCCATATTCCGACAGCAATTCCAAGCAGATAACTCTTAACATTATCATCCGCATGAATACGTCGTATATTGCCTAACGCTTTCAACCAGACATCCTGATAAAGCTCTTCAGCCTGATCTACATCCATGCTCAGTTTTTTGCAAAACGAATAAATACTGTCACCATGCTGTTCGATGTATTGTTCTAACTCCTGAATCGTCATGTGTTTTCCTCTCTTAGTCGCGATTAAGTTTTCGGGCTTCTCATCCCTTACACCTATATATTGTCCTGAGGATTATTTTGGTTCGGATAAAACTAAAAAATTACAATCTATTCTAATACCTTCCTAAGGGGGATCTTGATAGGAGACATTAGAAAGCTTATACTAGAACCAGAGTATCTAAATCAGAGTGAAAGTATGGGAAGGTTTCATGAATAATAATATAACAGATATTCGCGCCGGTATCGAGCGTGGGTATATTGATGGTTCTATCAATTCAAATCTAGCATA
>JAILCP010000006.1 GCA_024680055.1 Lachnospiraceae bacterium
ATTGATGTTCTTGTGGATGGAGAATTTATCCTGGAGCAAAAGGACATTACCTTAAAATTTCGAGGATCTAAAAATCAAAGAATCATAGAATTATAAGGACAGAAAAAAGACCTGTCTCTTCAACTTTTGGTGCAGGACGCCAAAGGCGAAGGGGACAGGTCTTATTTTGTTTCGGCGATAGACCTGGGATTTGAGAAATTTTGAAAAGAATGTGATTTTACTGTTGACTTTAGCGTGGTAAAGTGATAAAGTGCTAAATTAAAGAGGCAATCATAAAGAGGTGCAGGGATGAGCAGAGACAGATTACAGATAAACAAGAACTTTAAAGAAGATTTAATGACAATGTATAATGCATACGGATTCAAGAATTTTAAGGTGAATCGCTTTGAAGAATACGATGTCTATGTGGAAAACAAAGACTTTTTTGCAGACAAGGGAGTCATCACATTTATGGATACCGACGGAAAACTATTGGCCCTTAAGCCGGATGTAACCCTTTCTATTTTAAAAAATGTGAAAGATAATTCCGGTGAGATCGAAAAGTATTGTTATTGTGAAAGTGTTTTCCGAGTATCTGCAAGAAGCAGACGTTTTGAGGAGATGACGCAAATCGGAGTGGAAAGTATCGGGCCCCTTTTTGATTATCATATTGCAGAGGTTCTCCTTCAGGCTGTAAACACCCTCAGGAATATCTCAAAGGAATCGGAATTGGCTGTATCAAATCTGGAAGTTATAGCACTGGCTTTTCAGGTGGCGGGAATACCGAGGGAGATTCAGCCCCGGATAACTGCCCTGATGGGAGCAAAGAACCTTCACGAATTGCAAAGTCTTTGCGAGAAGGAGGGGGTTTCTGAGGAAGGCATGGTACTTTTAAAAGAACTGATGTTACTATCCGGAAGTATCCGTCAGGTTTGTAAGCGGTTGCAGATGCTTCTTGGATCCTTTGATGAGAACGGTTGTATTGAAACCATGGAAAATATATTAAAGCCACTGGAGAATGAGAATATTCGTCTTGATTTTACCGTGGTTTCCAATATGAAATATTATAACGGGTTTGTATTTTTAGGATACATCAAAGGAATTCCGGATGCAGTGCTTTTTGGCGGACAGTATGACCGGCTTTTACAACAAATGAAAAAGGGTTGCAAAGGAATGGGATTTGCCCTGGATGTGGAATTGCTTTTAGCCTATTTAGAGGAAGATACCAAAGAGGACATGGATGTGGTGCTTTTGTATGAAGATGGAGTCAGTATCGCCCGTTTGATGGAGACCGCAAAGGAGATTGTAAAAGAGGGACGCAGTGTTTTGGTGGAAAAGGAGCTTCGCCCATCCCTTTGCTATAATGAAGTAATAAAATTGGAGGCTGAAAATGGCAGAGATGATTAATATAGCGCTTCCCAAGGGGCGTCTTGGAAAGGCAGCGTATAAGCTTTTGGAAAAATCCGGATACGATTGTCCAACGGCTATGGAAGATGGCAGAAAACTGGTATTTGAAAATAAAGAAAAAAAGGTTCGTTATTTCTGGGTAAAACCTTCGGACGTGGCCATATATGTGGAGCGGGGCGCTGCCGATGTGGGTATTGTGGGGAAGGATATTTTGATGGAATATCAACCGGATATCTATGAATTAATGGACCTTGGACTTGGAAAGTGCAAGGTGGCAGTCGCAGGGAAAAAGGGAACTTTTTATCCCAAAGAGCGCACATTGAAGGTGGCTACCAAATTTGGAAACATTGCCAGAGAGTATTACCGTTCCAAAGGAGTGGAGGCAGATATTATTCATCTTAACGGATCCATTGAGCTGGCTCCGATTTTGGGATTGTCGGATGTGATCGTGGACATTGTGGAGACCGGTACAACCCTTCGGGAAAACAACCTGGAGGTGCTGTCGGAAGTGGCCGGTGTCAGCGCCAGACTGGTGGCCAATAAGGCCATCTATCAGTTTAAAAGAGAACAAATTGAAACCATGGTAAAAGAGCTTGGAAATTTCGTGGAGGTGTAGGTATGATTAAGATTTTACGAGAAACTGAGATAAATCTCACAGAGATTTTAAAACGAAACGAAGCGGGAAAAGCCCCGGAAGAAGTGGTGGCAGATGTGGTAAAAAATGTGAGAGAAAACGGGGATGAGAGCCTTTACCGTTACACCTTGAAATTTGATGGCGCAGATTTAAAAAGCAGCGGATTTTTGGTAAGTGAGAAAGAAAAAAAGGCGGCAGTAGAAATGGTGGAAGAGGAATTTATTTCCTTACTGAAGAGGGCCGCTGAGAATATTAAAGCGTTCCATAGCCACCAGGTACAAAACGGATTTATCACAACCGGTGAAAAGGGAATTGTAATGGGACAAAAGGTCACACCGTTGCAGCGAGTTGGTATTTACGTGCCGGGAGGAAAAGCAGCATATCCATCCACCGTGTTAATGGATGCTATTCCTGCAAAAATCGCCGGGGTAAAAGAAATTGTTATGGTAACCCCGCCGGATGAAAAGGGAAATGTAAATCCGGCCATTCTTGCAGCGGCAAAGGTGGCAGGAGTGGATAAAATTTATAAAGTAGGTGGAGCCCAGGCCATTGCAGCATTGGCTTACGGAACAGAAAGCATAGCTCCGGTGGACAAAATTGTGGGACCGGGAAATGCCTATGTGGCAGAGGCAAAACGACAGGTGTACGGAAAGGTGGATATTGATATGATTGCCGGACCGTCAGAAATTTTAATTATAGCCGATGAAAAAGCAACTCCGGCCTATGTGGCAGCGGACTTATTGAGCCAGGCGGAACATGATGAGATGGCCAGTGCGGTTCTGATTACCACCTCCTTTGATCTGGCCGGGAAGGTGGCCGCCCGGGTGGAAAAACAATTGGAGTCTTTGGAGAGAAAAGAAATTGCCGCTGCTTCCATAGAAAATAATGGTAAGATTATAGTGGTAAAAGAGTTAAAAGAAGCCTTAAGAATAGCTAATATGTTGGCACCGGAGCATTTGGAAATCTGCACGGAGAATCCATTTGACTATTTGGGACTGGTGGAAAATGCCGGAAGCGTGTTCCTTGGAAGCCACTGCCCTGAGGTACTTGGAGATTATCTTGCAGGAACCAATCATACCCTTCCAACGGGAGGCCGGGCAAGATTTAGCAGTGCTCTGAGTGTAGAGGATTTTGTGAAAAAGATTCAATATACCTATTACACCGGGGAGGCGTTTACCGATGTGGCGAAAGACGTAGCATTTTTTGCACAAAAAGAAGGTCTTGGTGCACATGGACGAAGTGCTTTGATACGACTGGAAGAACAGCAGGAAACTTATATAGAATTGGGACGTCATTAGGAGGCAGATATGAGTGTATTTTTTGCAGAGAGAAATAAAACCCTTGAACCCTATACCCCCGGTGAGCAGCCAAGGGAACAAAAATATATAAAGCTAAACACCAACGAATCCCCTTTTGAACCGGCGCATCTGGTAAAAGAGTACGTGGCCTGCGCAGGGGAACAATTACAATTGTACAGCGATCCAACCTTAGGTCCATTGGTAAAAGAGGCAGCGGAATATTATAAGGTAAATGAAAATGAATTGATTTTTACCAATGGATCGGATGAAATATTGAATTTTGCCGTTATGGCCTTTGCTGAGGAACTAAGGTTTCCGGATATAACCTATGGTTTTTACCCGGTGTATGCAAATCTGTATCACCTACCTTATAAAGAGGTTCCGGTGAAGGATGACTTTACCATTGATGTGGAGAATTATTTTGGGAACGATGGGATGATCATACTTGCAAATCCCAATGCAATCACGGGAATTGCCCTTACGGTAGAGGATATCAGGAAAGTGCTGGAACAAAATCCCAATCATGTGGTTTTAGTGGATGAGGCTTATGTGGACTTTGGAGGAGAAAGCTGTGTGCCGCTTATTAAGGAATATAACAACCTTTTGGTGGCCCAGACCTTTTCAAAATCCAGGTCCATGGCAGGAGCACGATTGGGAGTTGGTATTGGAAACAAGAAATTGATAGAAGATTTAAATACAATTAAATTTTCGACAAATCCATATAATGTAAATACCATGACCATGTGGGCAGGGATTGGAGCACTAAGGGAACAGGAGTATTTTGAGAAAAACTGTAGAGTCATTTCAGAGAATCGAAGCTGGCTGAAAGAGCAGCTGGAAAAGAGAAATTTTACCTTAACACCATCCAAGGCCAACTTTGTATTGGCAAAATCAGACGCCATACAAGGAATGGTTTTATATGAAAAGTTAAAAGAAAAAGGAATTTTGGTGCGACATTTTGGCAAAAAACGAATCAAGGATTACATTAGAATCACCATAGGAAGCAAGGAGCAGATGCGGTGCCTTGTAACCGCCATTGATGAGATTTTGGGAGAACGAACATGAGAATAGCCACAATTCAAAGGAAAACAACAGAAACAGAGATTACACTTACAGTGAATTTAGATGGAACCGGAAAAAGTGAGATTATTACAGGAGTTGGATTCTTGAATCATATGCTGACTCTTTTTGCCGCACATGGACAAATGGACCTGGATGTAACCTGCAAAGGAGATACTGAGGTAGATGACCACCACAGTGTGGAAGATATTGGAATCGTACTTGGCGCAGCGGTAAAAGAGGCACTTGGCGATAAAAAGGGCATCAATCGATACGGGTTCTTTTTGTTACCTATGGATGAAGCACTGATTGAAGTGGCCATGGATTTTTCCGGAAGAGAACATCTAAGTTACGATTTGGAGATTCCCACAGAAAAGGTGGGAAGTTTTGATACGGAGCTGGTGGAAGAATTCTTTTTGGGATTTGTAAGGAGTGCAGGCTGTACCCTTCATGTGCACAAAAGGGCAGGAAGAAATTCCCATCATATTATTGAAGGAGCATTTAAGGCTTTTGGACGGGCAATGCGACAAAGTGTGGCAATGGATGAGCGGGTAAAAGACATTCCATCCACCAAAGGAATATTGTAAGGAGCAGATATGGTAGCAATTGTAGATTATGGCGTGGGAAACGTATTCTCCCTGGAGGGTTCTTTAAAAGAATTGGGAGCAACGGTAGTTTATACAAAGGATCCTAAACAGATAAAACAGGCAGACCGGGTGATACTTCCCGGAGTAGGAGCCTTTGGGGATGCTTCAGAAAAGCTGTTTAAAAGCGGATTGGTAGATTTGTTAAAAGAAGAAGTAATAAAAGGAAAACCTTTCATGGGAATCTGCCTGGGTATGCAGCTCATGTTTGAGGAAGGCTATGAGTATGGCAGATATCCCGGCCTTGGATTGATTGAGGGAAGTGTGCAAGGGATAGAGAACTATGTTTCAAAAAAGATGAAGATACCCCACATGGGTTGGAACCATTTGCATCTGGAAAAAGAAAGTCCGCTCTTCAAATATGTAAAAGAGGATTGCATGGTGTATTTTGTACATTCCTATCACGGGGTGGACTGTGAAAAGTCCCGGATTGCAACCACAGATTATGGCGGTGTGCTAACGGCGGCAGTGCAAAAGGAAAATGTATTTGGCTGCCAGTTTCATCCGGAGAAAAGCGGTGAAACAGGACTGAATATTTTAAAGGCATTTTTGGAGGTATAAAAATGATACTATATCCGGCCATCGATATTATGGATCAAAAGGCGGTACGTTTAACCAGAGGCGATTATAGCAAAAAGACCATTTATTCAGAGGACCCTCTGGAGGTGGCAAGGGATTTTTGCAAAAAAGGAGCAACCCACATCCATGTAGTGGATCTGGATGGAGCCAAAGCAGGTAAAACAAGAAACTTTCAGGTGATTTCAGAAATCAAAAAGAATACCGGATTGTTTATGGAAGTAGGAGGCGGCATCCGTGATAAAAAAACGGTGGAAGCCTATCTTGATGCGGGGGTGGATGCAGTTATCCTTGGCACCGCAGCCTTGAAAAATCCAACTTTTGCAGAAGAAGCCATAAAAGAATACGGACAGAAGATTATAGTAAGTATTGATTTAATAAATGGAAAAGTAGCTACCAATGGGTGGACTACAAAGGAGGATATAACAGATATGGAGGCCTTTGAGAGGTTTTGCCACATGGGGGTAGAAACCATGGTATGCACCGATATTTCCAAAGACGGAATGTTGCAGGGTACCAATTTGCCCCTCTATGAGAAATTGCAAAATGCCTTTCCGGTAAACATTATCGCCTCCGGCGGTGTTTCCTCCAAAGAGGACATTATGGCCTTAAAACAAATGGACATTTACGGAGCCATTGTGGGCAAGGCCTATTACGAAGGAACAATCAACATGGAAGAAATCATTGGAGAATTATCATGATAGCAAAACGAATTATTCCCTGTCTGGACGTCAGCCACAATGAAGTGGTAAAAGGCGTTCGCTTTCAGGAATTGCAAAAGGTGGCATCTCCTGTGGAGTTGGCCAAGTATTACAGTGAAAACGGCGCAGACGAGCTGGTTTTTTACGACATCAAAGCCTCTGTGGAACAACGTTCCTTATTTACGGAAATCCTAAAGGAAACAGCCCGAAAGGTTTTTATCCCATTAACTGTGGGAGGAGGTATTTCTTCCCTTGCGGATTTTGACCGGGTGCTAAAAAGCGGAGCAGACAAAGTCAGCGTCAACTCCGGGGCAATCAGAAGGAAAGAACTGATTGAAGAGGCAGCCAATCGCTACGGAAATCAATGCGTGGTGCTGTCGGTGGATGTGAAAAAAATAGGCGATGAATATCACCTTTTTACCGGGGGAGGCCGTACAGATACCGGCATAGAAGCCCTTTCCTGGATAAAATACGCAGTGGATCATGGTGCCGGCGAAGTGGTGGTGAATTCCATTGACACCGACGGGGTAAAAGGCGGCTACGACCTTCCCCTTCTAACCAAGGTCTGTGACCTTGTGGAGGTACCGATTATAGCCTCAGGAGGCGCCGGAAAAACAGAAGATTTTACCGAGTTATTTAAACAACTCCCCGGGGTGGACGGCGCTCTGGCCGCTTCGGTCTTCCATTACGGTAACGTAAACATCAAAGAGTTAAAAGAAACCCTGGCAACACAGGATATCCCGGTAAGGGTATAGAGGAGGAATCATGGTAGAGATTGAAACATTGAAATTTGATGAAAAAGGGCTGATCCCGGCCATTGTGGTAGACGAAGACACCAAACAGGTTTTAATGATGGCCTACATGAACAAGGAAAGTTTAACCATGACTTTAGAAACGAAACTGGCCACTTTTTACAGCAGATCCAGAGAAAAACTGTGGGTTAAAGGTGAGCAAAGCAAAAACTTTCAACACGTGGTTTCTGTGGTGGCAGATTGCGACAGGGACACCCTGCTTGTTAGCGTTCACCCGGATGGACCGGCCTGCCATTTAAATACAACCAGTTGCTTTTCCTATCCCATGTATCAGCCGCCTTTTACCTACAAAGGCCTGTATCAGCTTTTGCAGCAGCGAAAAGAAGAGGGCAAGGAAGGTTCTTACACCACCTACCTGTTTGAAAAAGGCCTTGATAAAATCCTTAAAAAAGTAGGCGAAGAGTCCACAGAGGTCATCATCGCCGCAAAGGCGCAGGACAAGGCAGAGACAATCTATGAAATCGCAGATCTGACCTATCACCTGATGGTGTTAATGGTGGAAGCCGGCATCGATGTGGATGATATTACAGAGGAGCTGGCCAGCCGTCATGTCATCGATCATAAAATCAAACAGGAAAAAATGAGATAATGAACATTGACTAAAAAATTTTAACCTTTTCATAACAATTATTAATTTTACTTATAGGCAGTTATAGTGTATGATGATAGTGTTAAAAATAAAACAAAATGTATTTGGGGTATTTATGAACGACTTCATCTTCTGTAGCATTACCGGGTTTGGGGGAAGGAAGCACGGTAAAATGCAAAGATGAAAACACTATTCTCAGAAGGATGTGAATCCATCACAGGGAAAGATCAACAATAGCTGGCCTATGGTTGTACTTGTCAATGGGGGTGGTAGACATCTGAGACAAAAAGCATTTTCCTAATGGGGGTTAGGGAGGTGCTTTTTTGCTATGTAAAAATAAATTTCTAAAAATTTATGGTTAAGGCTATGGGTAGGACCTTCTCTTTCGAAGTTAGCGCTACGCGCTAAAAAACTCAAGTTGAGTCCCAATATAAACCTTCCGTTTCGTTGTTAGCGCTACGCGCTAAAAAACTCAACGGAAGGTCTATATCGGGTCTTGTGTAAGTTAAATCACAATGTAATTTAAAAAAGTAAAGGTATAAAATAAAATGATTTTATGTACTATCCTTCATGCCAATCCCACTGCCTGCACGTATTTCGTAATAGTACATTATCCACAACAAACTATCCCGGATAGACCTGTTCCTTGAACTTTTTAGCGCGAAGCGCTAGTGTGAAAGGAATAGGTCTATCCGGGATAATATGTTATGCTATAATATACTATAAACATTACACCAACCACTACGAAAGGCCCCCACCATGATGAAAAAACTGGCCCCTCTGATGCCGGTAATCTCCGGTATTATGTTTGGTTCTGCCGGCGTTTTTGTGCGCAAGTTTTATGAGGCCGGATTTGACGGAACCACCATTATATTTGCCAGAATGTCGATTGCGGCAGCGTTGATGTTTTTATTCCTTTGGATCAGGGATAAAAGCCTTCTTTTGGTGAAAAAAAAGGAGCTGTTGATGATTGGAGTGGCCGCCCTTTTGGGAATGATGGGATGTAATATTACTTATAATATTGCAAGCAGGGAGTTGTCTCTGGCGTTTGCTGCGGTGCTTTTAAGTATTGCGCCGGTGTATGTACTGTTTTTGTCTCATTTCCTTTTTCAGGAAAAGATTACCGGTAAGAAAATTATGTGCGTCTTTATGACCATTACAGGATGTGTAATGGTCAGTGGAGTGTTGAGCAATAAAGTTGCTTTTACCCCGGTGGGAGTGATGGCCGGGATTGGCGCAGGGATGTGCTATGGGCTGTACAGCATTTTATCAAAAGTGGTGATGGAGAAGGGGGTAAAAAGTTACACGGTGACGTTTTACAGCTTGTTGACCATTGCCCTTGTTACAGCGCCTTTTGCCGATTATGGGGTGATGGTTCGCTATGTAGAAGAGGCTCCGGGTTCCCATAGTGGTTTTTTGTTGTTGCATGCGGTTTGTGTGGCTATGATTTCCTATGTGCTTTTGACCACGTCCATGGGTTATATAGATCCGGGAAAGGCCACTATCTTGGCGTCGGATGAGCCTATGGCCGCTATGGTGTTTGGGTGTATCTTTTTTGGAGAAACGCCTACGGTGGTGTCGGTACTGGGACTTTTGTTAACGGTTTTGGCCCTTGGAATTTTGTGCAAAAAGGAACAAAATTAAAAAATGCGAATTTTTGGTTAAATTTTGTTCATATTTAGACAAATGTTGTGGTAATGGTGGTATAATTGCCACAGGAATGTGAGAAACAGCACAGAATCGAAATAAGGATGTTGTTTTTAATAAAAGTGAGGAGGGCTTAGACAATGGGCTTATTTAACAGAACCTATGAACCGGTACAGCCTGTTCAGGAGACAACAAAGAATAATAATGATGAATTAAAGAATCAGCTTTCAGGAATGAAAGAATCAGTGAAGAATGCAACTTCTTACAGGGACAAGCTTGAAGATGAAGAAGCCAAGGCAGCTCAGTGTGTGGCGGATATTAAAGAGTCTTTCGATCTTGTGCAGGAGCGTTATAATACGATTAGTGATGGAATGGAGAGTTTTCAGAATGAATTCAAATCCATCAGTAGGGTAACAGAGCATTTTGAGGAGATTATTCAGGAATTGATGGAGACAGCAGATAACTCCACAGAAGGAATGCATAAAGTAGATAAAAGTTCTGATTCCGTAGCAGAAACCTTAGCCACCATGCAGGGTGTATTCGACGAATTCCAGAAGAGCTTTGATGAAATTAAAGAGAAAGTGAATCAGATTAACGGATTTGCGACTCAGACCAACCTTTTGGCATTAAACGCATCCATTGAGGCAGCACGTGCCGGCGAAGCAGGAAAAGGTTTCGCGGTAGTTGCGACAGAAGTTAATAAGCTCTCACAGGAAATCAAAGATGTGGTTGCTGAAATTGATGGAAGTATGGATGAACTTGGTAATAACAACACCAGATTACTTCATTCTCTGGATGACACCAAGGTGGCCATTGATACATCACATAAGAACATTGTGGAAACAGAAGAAGTCATTGATTCCATTCGTACCGTAGCGGATAAGGTAAAAGAGGAAAGCGATTCCATGGCCGGCGCTTTAAGCGGATTGGATGGCGAGTTCAACGGTGTGGTCGGCAACGTGGAGGAATGCCAGGGATACTTTGGTGACTTATCCGGTAATATTGATAATTTAGAGGATGCGTTCGCTTCCAAGCATGAATATGCAGACGGAATGAGCAGTTCTATTGATGATATTAAAGCTGCCGTAGATACCATTGCAAAAACATGTAAATAATGATGAACATTTCCCTCCTTACTATGCGAAAGTGTAAGGAGGGTTTTTTTTCAGAGGGGGGATAGAATGGATAACAAAATTCAGGAACAACAAATTCAAAATCGAGATAAGATTATAGTAAGAACCAGTATGGTTGGAATCATTGCCAATATTTTTCTGGCAGGATTCAAGGCGGTGGTAGGAATTATTACCAATTCCATTGCAGTTACGCTGGATGCGGTGAACAATCTTTCCGATGCCTTGTCTTCGGTGATTACCATTGTGGGAACCAAGCTTGCGGGAAAGAAGCCGGACAAGAAGCATCCGCTGGGCTATGGTCGTATTGAATATCTTAGTGCTATGGTGGTGGCAGTCATTGTCTTATATGCAGGTGTGACTTCCATGGTGGAATCGGTAAAGAAGATTATTCACCCGGAAAAAGCAAGTTACACCACAGTGTCATTGATTATCATTGCAGTTGCCATTGCGGTAAAAATTGTGCTCGGCCGTTACGTGAAATCTCAGGGTGACAAGGTAAAATCCGGAGCCCTTTCCGCATCCGGAGCAGATGCCATGTTTGATGCGGTGCTTTCTGCATCTGTTTTGGCATCAGCTATTATATTTAAAGTGTCAGGCATTTCATTAGAAGCATTTGTCGGAGCAATTATATCAGGATTTATTATTAAGTCCGGCTTGGAAATGCTAAAAGAAACTGTGGGAGACATCCTTGGAAAACGAGCAGATGCAGCCCTTGTAAAAGAGTTAAAACACATTATCGCCAGTGAAGAGCACGTACGTGGAGCCTATGATGTGGTCATCAGTAATTACGGACCGAATCAGAATTATGCATCAGTCCATGTGGAGCTTCCGGATACCATGACGGTAGATCAGGTGGATGTGTTGACAAGAAAGATTATGGCGGATGTATTTAAGAAAACCGGAGTCATTTTAACGGGAGTGGGTGTCTATTCTTACAATACCAAAGATGATGAGGCAGCCCGCATCCGTAATAAGATAATGGAAGAAGTTATGAAAAATGATTTTGCCCTTCAAATGCACGGTTTTTATGCAGATGTGGAGGCAAAGGTGGTTCGTTTTGACGTGGTGCTTCGTTTTGGAGTGAAAGCAGAAGATGCCATTAAAAAGATGACACAACAGTTAAAGCAGTTCTATCCGGAGTATGACATTATCATTGCACCGGACATTGACGTATCTGATTGAGAATAAGTTCAAATGAAAAAGTAAGACAGAATTAGCACTCGCGGTTGACGAGTGCTAATTCTAGTGTTAAGCTACCATTGTTAGGATGGATAAAACGGATTATAATCGGAAACAGAAGGAGGAATTTTCATGAAAAACGAAGTGCAGGTTAGCAAAGAAATAGAGGATATTGAAATTGTTCCTTATGAGCATCATACCCATTACCATGAGACATGTCAGCAGGGCGTGGTTCATCATTCTCATTATATTAAGTGGATGGAAGATGCCCGCATGGATTTAATGGAGCAGCTTGGCCTGGGTTATGCCCAGATGGAAGATATGGAAATTATGTCACCTATGCTTTCCTTATCTGTGGAATACCGCAGCGATGTGAAATTTGATGAAGTGGTGGTCATTGAAACAAAACTGGTGTCCTACGACGGACACAATATGGAAGTGGCCTATCGAATGATAGACAAGAAAACAGGGGAATGCAGGGCAGTGGCCAAGAGCAAACATTGCTTTGTAAATAAAGGCGGAATACCTATTTCATTTAAGAGGGTATATCCGGAACTTGATACCAAGTTTTTTGAGTTTACATAAGAAGGAGCCACGGAGTCATCTTTGTGGCTCCTTTGGCTTAAGTAGAAAGGATACAGCATGAAATTCTATGAATACGGAAAGAAAAATGAAGCAACGGTGGTAATGATTCATGGTGCTTTTATGTCCTATGAAATGTTACAGCCCTTGGCCGATGAACTGAAAAAGCATTATCATGTGATTCTGGTAAGTCTGCCGGGCCATGAAACCAAGGACGAGGAAGAGTTTACCACCATATGGAACATTGCAAAACGTATTGAGACTGCCCTTTGGATGAGGGGACTTGGACATATTCACTGCCTTTACGGATTGTCTGTTGGCGGTGCTGTGGCCATGAGAATCCTGGCAGATC
Organism: Lachnospiraceae bacterium; assembly: GCA_024680055.1. GTDB lineage: Bacteria > Bacillota > Clostridia > Lachnospirales > Lachnospiraceae > XBB1006. Next base: position 12,593 of record JAILCP010000006.1, read on the forward strand.
AGCGTATGCGAATTGATACGGCCATTATTGATGCAGGAATTACACCGCGTCCTTTGGCGCAACTTCCGGCGAGAATCAGAATGGCCAAGGAGGCAAGTGTTGCCCTGGCGGTAAAAAAGAATCCATCGCTTTTGTACAAAACACTTCCTACAAGGGAGTACCCAAAAAACATGGCAGATAAGATTTATGAAGTGTTACAGGGGATGAGTTTTACCACTTTGAAAAATATGCTTTATACCATCGATAACTATTATATGCCAACGGTATTTCCTAGGATTTCCACAAAGGTTCAGTATTGGTACGGAGAAGAAGAGTCAGAGGATCGAAAGAGAGATTTTGCATTTGTAAATAAATATATTCCAAATATAACTTTTGAAAAAATGCCTGGTATGAACCATGGACAATATGTGCTTAGTTATCCGAAAGAAGCAGCACAGAAAATGGAGGAATTAATGGAAGGAACGAGAAAAAGGATAAATAAATGAGAAAGTATATAGGAACAAAACAGTTTTATAAAAATACGTTGACATTGATGATTCCCATGGTGATTCAAAATGTGGTAACCAACTTTGTCAGTATGTTGGATAATATTATGGTGGGACAACTTGGAACGGCGCCTATGAGCGGCGTTTCCATCGTGAACCAGTTTATTTTTATTTTTAATCTTACCTTGTTTGGATCTTTGGCAGGTCCAACCATATTTGGAGCGCAGTTTTACGGAAAGGGAGATCACGAAGGTCAAAAACAGACCATGCGATTTCGAATGATTGCGGCTCTTTGCATCATTGTGCTTTTTGCCACAATTTATCTGATGTTTACAGAACCCCTTTTATCTCTTTACATTTCCAAAAACGACGATGCTTATGCCAAGGCAAAAACCCTTGCTTATGGCATGGAGTATATGAAATACATTGTAATCAGTATGTTGCCCTTTGGAATCAGCCAGGCTTACTCTTCGGTAATCAGAGAGTGCGGGGAGACCAAAATCCCTATGATCGGTTCCTTAATGGCAGTTCTTGTGAATCTGGTGCTGGACTACGGCCTGATTTTCGGAAAATTGGGAATGCCTTGTCTTGGGGTAAAAGGTGCGGCCATTGCCACTGTGGTGGCAAAAACTGTGGAGGCCATGGTTGTGGTTTTCTGGGCCCATACCCATCAGGAAAAGAACCGATATATCCCAGGGTTATATCGTGGTTTTGCCATAGAACCTCAACTGTGTAAGCATATGTTTCGCAAGGGATTGCCCCTTCTCATTAACGAATTTTTGTGGGTGGCAGGGGTATCTGCCATTGCCCAGTGCTATTCGGTGAGAGGACTTGACGTGGTGGGAGCAAGAAACATTGCCATGGTCATTGTGAACCTGTTTGGGGTAATCTATATTCAAATCGGGGCCGCCACATCCATTATTCTTGGAAATACCCTTGGGGCCGGAAAACTAAAAGAAGCAGAGAAGTATGCGGGCTGGCTGATGGCTTTTGCTCTCTTTGTTTCCACGGTTGTGGGACTGATTGCCTTTCCAACCGCCTTCTGGTTCCCAAACATGTACAACACCACCGGGGAGATTTTGGAACTGGCTACTTACATCATTCTCACTTCTGCTGTGTGTATGCCTATGTGGTCCTATTCCAATGTGTGTTACAACGTGCTTCGAAGCGGAGGAAAAACAGGAATCACCTTTCTTTTTGACTTTGTTTTTACCTGGGGAATTCAGATTCCCATATGCTACTTTTTAGCCTATCATACGCAGATGCCGTTTAAAATTTTATATGTAGTGGTGATTTATACCGAAATCATCAAAGACATGATAGGATATTTTATGGTGAAAAGTGGATTCTGGGTACAAAATATCGTCGAAAAAGTGAAAGTTTAATGTTGATATATTGCAATTGGTTCAAAGAATACTTTATAATATGATAGGACTCGTAAGACACATTTTAGGGAGGTTGAAACGAATGAATAATGAAACAAAGGAGATGCCAAAGGTAAAGAAAATCAGCGGTAAATTGCTGAGCGTAATTTTACCGGTAACGTTTGTGGGTATTTTGGTTATGGTGGCTGTGGCAACCTTGTTCGGTAAGAACTTGATTACCACTCTTTTGAACACGTCACTGGAAGAAAAAGTAAACGCAGATGCAGGTGCGGTGAACAAGGATCTCAGTTCCACATTTTATTATTTAAATGGAATTGCAGATACTGTGGAAAGTCAGGAATTTAAAAATGATGCAGTGTTAAAGAAATACTTAAAAGGAACCATGGGTCGTTATGATATGATTCCAACCGGTACCTACATTGCATTCAGCAACGGTGATTACGTGGATCCATCCGATTGGGAACCGGACACCGATGTAAGGGAGAAGGGCTGGTATATTGAAGGAATGAAGCATGACGATAATCTGTTTTACTTCTATGATGTACCGTATTTTGATGCCAATACCGGAAAGCTTTGCGCAACGGTGGTACGTCACGTAAAACTTCAGGATGGTAGAGACGGTGTTCTGTGTAGCGATCTTATGATGTCAGCAGAACAGGAGTATTTAAATAAAGTTAAGGTATACGGAAGCGGCCGTGCCATGATGGTAACTTCCCAGGGGTTAGTACTTAGCTATGAAAAAGCAGAAAGTGCCGGAAAGAATCTTTCTGAATTAACAAACGATCCTTTGATTACTTCCATGGAAGAAGTAGTGAAGGGCGATGACGGAAAAGTTACAACAGTAAAAGGTAAATCTGAAAAATACTATGCAGTTGCAAAAACCATTGACGGAACAGACTGGAAGGTTATTATTTACGCTAAGGCAAGCGAAGTACTTGCAGATGTATTCCATATGGTTTATGTGGTAGCCGGTGTAATTATTCTTTTGATGATTGCAATTGTGGTCATTTTATCCGCAGCCATCAAACGTCTGATTCGTAAACCGGTGGCTCAGTTAACAGAGAACATTGAGCATATTACCCAGGGTGATTTCACTGTTGAAATTCACGAAAAAGGAAACGATGAGATTGCATATATGAATTCCACAATGAAGAAGTTCATTGAAAATATGCGTGCAACCATCAGCAATATTCAGGAAATCTCCTCAAGACTGGAGGTAGATTCCAAAAAATCCCGTGATACAGCAGATGTATTAAAGGGTGAAGCAAAAGAACAGTCCAATTCCATGGAAGATATTTTACAGACCATGGACAACATGGCAGAGGCAGTTACTGAGGTTGCAGAAGACGCAACCAACTTAGCACAGATTGTATCCGATCTTACTTCTGCAGAAGAAGCGCTTCAGATGAGTATGCAGGATTTGGTTGGACGTGCAGATGCCGGTGAAAAAGACATGACCAAGGTAAGCAATGGTATGGGTGATGTGGTTACATCCATGGGCGAAATGAACGGAGCGGTTCAGGCAGTGGATGAGGCAGCAGAGCAGATCAACAAGATTGTTGATATGATTAGCAACATTGCCAGCCAGACCAACCTTTTATCCTTAAATGCTTCCATTGAAGCAGCACGTGCCGGTGAGGCAGGTAAAGGATTTGCGGTTGTTGCTACAGAAATCGGACAGCTGGCCAATGATTCTGATGATGCTACAAAACAGATTGCAGTGATTATTCAGGATATGACTCAGAGAGTTCGTGAATTGGCAACCAAGTCTGAGGAAAATACAGAAATGATCAACGGCAGTGCAGAATCCGTTAAGAATGCGGCCGAAATCTTCTCAAAGATTACACAGTCCCTTGGAGAGGCAAGCAGTACCTTGGATGAAATGGCAGCCAAGATGAGCAATGTAAATGAAGTTGCTATGAACATGGCTTCCGTATCCGAAGAGCAGTCAGCATCAACGGAAGAAATTACAGCAACCATTACCAACTTAACAGAAAGTTCCAAGAACGTTGCAGAATCCAGTAATATTGTGGCCCATACGTCCACAGAGGCAACCGAAGCAGCGGATCAGTTGGATGAAAGTATGAGATACTTTAATATTTAAAGAAGTAATCAAACGAAAACGGATGCATCGAGAAATCGATGCATCCGTTTTTGATTTAAAAAGTTTTTGGATTATCCAAGGTAAGTATATCCCGCATCTTCAATGGCGGCCTTGATGGTGTCATCAGATACGTCAGAAGCCAAGGTAAGTACAGCACCGGTATCTTTATTTACATCGGCAGCGGTAACACCCTCGAGGCCTTCCAATACTTTTTTAACACGAGCTTCGCAATGCTCACACATCATTCCCTGAATTTTTACTTCTTTTGTCATAGTTGATTCTCCTTTACTTTCATTTATATTATTACCGGATTCGTTTATGGAATCCAAAGAGGAAACAGGTTCTGCCGGATGCTTTAACTTTTTGTCTTTGGTAGCATCATGGACGGAAAACAGATTCAATCGCAGTGCATTCATACATACGGTAAATGATGAAATGGACATGGCAGCCGCTCCAATCATAGGGTTCATTTGTATGGAGTGATATAGTCCTGCAGCCATTGGTATTAAAATTACGTTATAGGCAAAGGCCCAAAACAGATTCTGGTGGATGCAGCGTAGCGTGGCTCTGGAAAGTCGAATGGCTGCGCTTACGTCGGTCAATTTAGAATTCATAAGTACCACGTCGGCACAATCAATGGCCACATCACTTCCGGCGCCAATGGCAATGCCGGTGTCTGCCTTTGTAAGGGCAGGAGCATCGTTGATGCCGTCCCCAACCATGGCAACTTTGCCTCGTTCTTGCAGCTTGCGAATAATGGCTTCCTTTTCACCGGGGAGCACTTCTGCCACCACGTAATCAACCCCTGCAAGATCGCCCATAGCCTTTGCGGTACGTTTGTTATCACCGGTGAGCATAACCACTTCGATTCCCATGTTCTGCAACTCTTTTACTGCAGTGTAAGAGTCGTCTTTTATAACATCAGCCACGGCAATCATGCCTAGAAGTTTCCCCTGCTGTTCAAAGAATAAAGGGGTCTTTCCCATGGAGGAAAGTTCTTCTGCCTTTTCCTTAATCTTTGATGGTACGTTAACCATTTGTGAGATGTAGTTATAAGAACCTGCATGGTGAGAAACACCCCTAAGATTTCCGGAAAGTCCGTTTCCTGCTACTGCGTTAAAATCGGTGATATCAAAGGCGGTGCAATGTTTTTTTTCTCCGTAAGTTACAATGGCTTTGGCCAAAGGGTGCTCGGACAGTTTTTCTAAGGAGAAGGCGATATTCAGGAATTCTTCCTTGGTATAGCCATCTGCTGTAATTATGTCCGTAACCTCCGGTTTACCAACAGTGATGGTGCCGGTTTTATCCAGGGCTACAATCTGGGTACGTCCTGTATTTTCCAGGGCTTCGGAAGTCTTAAAAAGGATGCCGTTCTTGGCTCCCATTCCGTTGCCCACCATAATGGCCACAGGGGTTGCAAGACCCAGGGCGCATGGACAGGAAATTACCAGAACGGAGATGGCTTTCTCTAAAGCGTAGGAGAGGGGCGCTCCGGTAACAAGCCATAAAATTCCCACAAAGAGAGCAATAAGAATAACCACAGGTACAAAGATGCCGGAAACCTTATCTGCAATTCTTGCAATGGGTGCCTTGGTGGCAGAGGCATCACTGACCATTTGTATAATCTGGGAAAAGGTGGTGTCTTCCCCAATTCGTGTGGCTTTTGCCTTGATAAAACCGGAAGTGTTCATGGTTGCGGCACTGATGTGGTCCCCCTTTTCCTTATCCACCGGAATGGATTCGCCGGTCAGGGCGGATTCGTCAATGGCGGTGGAACCTTCAATAATGGTGCCATCCACCGGAATGCTTTCACCCGGTTTCACCATGAAAATATCTCCTAAGGTCACTTCATCGATACCGACTTCCATAAAATCGTCGCCCCGTTGAACATAGGCCGTTTTTGGAGCCAGTTTCATAAGATTTTTCAGGGCGTCGGTGGTCCGACCTTTGGAAAGAGACTCTAAGGTTTTTCCAACTGTGATCAAAGCCGGTATCATGGCAGCTGACTCGTAATACAGCTGATGATGATACAGTTCAAACAGGGTACCAAAATCTGCGCCGGCCGTAATAAGAACCGTCAGCTTATAAGTGATGTACAAGGACCATCCAAAGGAAATGCCGGAGCCAAGAGCTACCAAGGTGTCCATGTTTGGTGAACCATGACGCAGACTTTTAAATCCTGATATAAAAAATGCTCGATTGATGTATATTACAATTAATGCAATCAGCATCTGGGTAATGGCAAGACCTATAACATTATGATGTAAAAAACCCGGAATTGGTGCCCCAAGCATATTATGCCCCATGGTAAGGTACATTAAAATCACTAACCAGACGAGAGATAAGACCAGTCGTCGAAACAGTTTAGGGGTTTCTTTATCTTTTAAAGCTTCTTCTCTTGCTGCAAGCTTTTCACTTTCAGAAAGGGTTCTTTTGCCGGTGCCATCCTGGACGCTGGCGCCATAACCGGCTTCTTCCACAGAATGGATTACATCAGCTGCATTGACATCTCCTGTTACAGTCATGGAGTTGGTAAGCAGGGAAACATTTACAGAAGTTACCCCGGGGACCTTGGTAACTGCCTTCTCGACGTGAGCCTGGCAGGCGGCACAGGTCATTCCTGAAACCTGATATTTACATTCGTTCATAGTGCCTCCTCTATTTCATTAGTTTTTGTAATACCTGACAAAGTTCTTCAATGGTGTCGTCATTGCCTTCTTTAATATCCTTGGCAACGCAATTTTTAATATGACATTCCAAAAGAACTTTATTAAAAGAATTCAAAGCGCTGGTAATGGCGGAAACCTGAATCAGAATATCCGGGCAATAGCGGTTTTCTTCCACCATTTTTTCGATGCCTCGAATCTGACCCTCCACCTTTTTTAATCTGGTAAGAAGAGCCTTTTTCTCTTCTTCCGAACGCATTTTATGAGTGTGTATCATGGAAATCCTCCTAATATTTTATATGCTTTACCATACTATATACCCCCTAGGGGTATGATGTCAACCATATCTTTAGACGAAGGTAAAAATATGCTATAATCAGGGTAGAATTGTAGAAAGGATGGTACAAAATGCGTAGAAACGATAGAGAGATTACAGATCGAAACGAAATGATTGCGGTAATGGAAAAGTGTGATGTCTGCCGATTGGCTATTAACGATACCAATGGATATCCTTATATCCTCCCTTTGAATTTTGGTATGGAAGTAACAGAGGATAAGATAATTCTGTATTTTCACAGTGCCCTGGAAGGGAAAAAGCTGGACCTTTTTTCCAGAGATAAGAGGGTAGGATTTGAAATGGACAGGGATCATAAGCTGCAGTATTTTAAGGAAAAAGGCTATTGTACCATGTCTTATGAAAGTATTATCGGAAGAGGGAAAATCAGAATTTTGAAAGACGAAGAAAAATTTGGTGCCCTAACCAAACTGATGGAACATTATCATCCGGGAAAAGAGGCTCCGTTTAACCCGGCAGCTATGACAAGAACCACAGTTTATTGCCTGGAAGTGGAAGAAATGACCGGAAAGAGAAAACTTCCCAAATAACAGTCAAGGTCGTTGAACCCACAGAAAAAGAATGTTAACATGAAACAAGGATAAAAGATATGGAGGTGAACCATGAATGTTGAAGAGAGCTTAGAAAAACTTCTGTCCCTTGCAAAGAAGGACGAAGAATTGAAGCAAAAGCTTTTGGCCACCGTAAATCAAAAAGATCAGGTGGAAGCCTTCTGCAAAATAGCAGGAGAAGCAGGGGTAGAGATTTCCGTTCTGGATATGATTTATGCAGGACAGGAGGCCTATGCCGCAATGCGAAGAAGTACCAACGGAGGCGGCGAAAATGCACCTCTTCTGGAGGGTGAAGATGATTACTATGAATTATTTATATCGAGGTTAAATTATGGAAAATAAGCATGTAGAAATAGCAATGGAATTAAGATCCGGGGCATCTTGCCCAAACTGTGCAGAGACCATTTTAATGGCTTATGCAAAGGAAATGGGCCTGACAAAAGAACAGGCGGCCAATATTGGAAGTAACTTTGGTGGGGGAATGAAGGCAGGAAGCGTATGCGGTGCCGTATCCGGAGCATTGATGGTACTTGGTGCCATGGGTGTAAAACAGCCTATGAAAATCGGAGAATTTCAAAGACGCATTCGAGATAACCATAATGGAATGATCAACTGTGCAGATCTTTTGAAAGCCAATGCCATGGCAGGGGGCGATAAAAAATCACATTGTGATGCCATGATTACAGAAGCCATTTTACTTGTAGACGAATATCTGGGGAGAGAGTAAATGAAATTTTTACACTTGGGAGATTTGCATATCGGGAAAAGTCTTGGTGAATATGATTTATTGGAAGACCAGGAATATATTTTGAAACAAATTCTGGATTTAATTACCGAGGAAGATGTTGATGCAGTCATGATTGCCGGAGACATCTATGATCGTTCCATCCCAAGTGAAGGGGCAGTGAATATCTTTGATTCCTTTTTGAATCAGTTGGCGCAAAAGAATGTGGAAACCTTTATTATTACAGGAAACCACGACTCAGATGACCGAATGAATTATGGAAGAGAGTTCTTTGCCAGACATAGAATTCACATATGCGCAAAGTATATGGGAGAATTGTTTTGCTATAACCTGGAGGATGAGAAGGGAGAGGTTTCTGTTTATCTTTTGCCTTTTGTAAAAGCCTCTCAGGTAAAACATTATTTTGAAAACGAAAAGATTGAAAATTATAATGACGGCGTGCGCACCTTGTTGCAGCACGCTAATGTGGATGGGTCAAAGAGAAATGTTCTCGTGGCCCATCAATTTGTAGCCGGAAAGTCCGACCCTATGTTTTCCGGTTCCGAATCGGGGGCCACCATCAACGTGGGAACGGTGGAGCGAATCGGATATGATTTGTTTGATGATTTTGATTATGTGGCCCTTGGACATATTCATATGCCACAGAAAGTGGGTAGAGAGGAAATCAGATACGCAGGTTCTCCTTTAAAGTATTCCGCCAGCGAAGCCAATGGAGTAAAATCCGTACCCATTGTGACTCTTTCGGAAAAAGGTGAGGTATCCATTCAATTAAGAGAATTACATCCTTTGAGGGATATGAGACAGATCAAAGGAACCATGAAGCAGCTTTTATCAGAGGAAAACATTGTGAATCCGCAGGATTTTATCTATGTAACCCTTACCGATGAGGATATTATTCCGGATGCCATGGGGATTTTTCGACAGCATTATCCAAATACAGTAAAGATTGAATATCACAACTCAAGAACCAGGGAAATAGAAAGTGTAGACATTTCTCACATTTCAAAAAACAAGTCCTTTGAGACCCTGATTTCAGAGTTTTATGAGAGCATTTATGGGGTAGAAATAGGCGACGAAGAAATGGAACTGCTTAAAAAAGTGGCCGGAGAGGCAGGTGTAACGGATGAAACCAACTAAACTTACCATCAGCGGATTCGGACCTTATGCAGGAAAGACCCGGGAAATTGATTTTACACAGTTTCAGGATAAGGGTGTGTTTTTAATCACCGGAGACACCGGCGCGGGGAAAACCACCATTTTTGATGCCATTACCTTTGCTCTGTACGGAGTCACCACAGGAAAATACAAGGACAGTAAAAATCTTCGTTGTGAACTGGCAAAGGATGACGTGGAAAGCTTTGTGGATTTTTCTTTTACCCATCAGCAAAAGCAGTATCGTATCAAACGTTATCCTGCCTATCAACGCGCAAAAAAACGAGGTCAGGGTGTCGTTTGGCAGGGAGAAAAAGTGGAGTTTTACCGACCGGGAGAGCCACCAAAGGAAAAACTCACCGATGTGAATAAGGACGTGGTGGAGCTGCTTGGAATCGATAAGGACCAGTTCAAGCAGGTGGCCATGATTGCCCAGGGAGAGTTTTTGGAACTTTTGAATGCGGAAACCAAGGATAGAACCGGGATCCTTCGCACCATTTTTCAGACCTCCGGTTATAAGGTGATGGAAGAAAAACTGCTGAATTACAAGAACGAAAGTCAGGATGCGGTGAAGGAAGGGCAAAAGAGTATCCTGCAATATTTTTTGGATGTGAAAGCCGGCAGTGACATGCAGGAAGAATTGGAAAAACTGCAAAAAGAAGCGAAAGAAACCGGAAGTATCTGGAACCTTACAGAGATTATAGAACTTACTGAGAAAATTCTCAAAAAAGATGAAAGTACCTTAAAACAGGAAAAAGAACAGGGGGAAGCCCTGGAAAAACAGCTGAATCAAAAGAGGGATCAGTTTGCAAAAGCAAACACCGCAAATCAGTTGTTGCAGCGTCTTGAACTAGTAAAAGAAGAGCTGGAACAGTTGGTAAGTCAAAAAGAGGAAATGAAAGAGGAGGAAGTTCACCTTGGCCTGTGCAAGGCGGTGAATCACCATGTATACCCGGCTTACCTGGCTTTTGTAAAAAAAGAAAAAGAGATTTTGTCCCTTAACGAAATGCTTTTGCAAAAGCAAACCGAATTAAAAGAGGAAAAAGATAACTTAAAACAGGCAGAGCTTGAAGAACAAAAAGCAAAGGAAAAAGAGCCTGATATTTTACCGCTGCAGCAGCAGGTGGACAGTACCTTGAGGGAGGAAGAATCCTATAAGGAAAGGGACCGTGTCACAGAAAAAATGCAGCAGTTTACAGAGACACAACAGTCCATGAAGCTTCAGAAGGAAGACATGGAGCAAAGGGCAATGGAACTTGAGAGAAAGATTCAAAACCGAAAAGAAATGGTTGCGTCTCTGGAGAAGACACCTGAGAAATTAGGAGAATTAAAGAGAGAACAAGAGGAGATCAATCAGCTCCTTTATGAAATACAACAAGTGTTTGACAAAGAACTTTTGGCCTATAAGGAGAAACAAACCCGGTTAATAAAGGCCCAGAAGGACTTTGAAAAAAAGAGAGAAGACTTCCTTCTGGCAAAGGAGCGATATGAAAAAATCACCCGTAGGTGGGAAAACTCCAGAGCCGGACTTTTGGCGAAGAATCTAAAAGACGGTGAGCCTTGTCCGGTGTGCGGATCCTTGCATCATCCGGCTCCGGCCGTCACTCTTGAGGATGATGTTTCAAAAGAGGAAATGGATCGGGAAAAAAATATCTTCGAGACTTTGGAAAAAGAAAAAAATTCTTTGTTAACCGTTGCGGAAGTTAAGAAAAATGACTACGAAAATGCTATAATAAGTCTTAAGGAAAAAGCGTATCAATGTTTGAACCATAAACTTGTGCAACTCAATTTTTCTGCAGAAGATATGGAACAGTTGCAGGAACTTTTGCAGCAGGGAAGAGAAAAGGTGCAGAAGCAAAAAGAAGACCTGGATGCAAAGGTAGAACAGGGGAAAAAGGATTACGATATCTTTTTATCCTGCAAAAAGGAACTGGAAGAGATTCTGCTAATAGAAAAGGATGAGCTGGAGGCTGAAAAGCAACGGTTTACGGAGAAGGAAAATGCACTTTTACTTGCCAAGAAAGAAAATGAGATTCTTCTCAATAACCTGAAGAAGCTTCCTTTTGCAAGCCTGAAAGAGGCTTTGGAACAGGTTCAAAAGAATCAAAAACACATTGATGAAATAAAGAATGAAATAAAAGCGGTCAAAGAAAAGAAAGAGGCCTTGAATAAAAAGGTGGCAGGCGCAGACGGAGAAATTCTTGCATACAGCCAACGTTTGAAACAGGATGAAGCCGGGAAACAACGTTTATGGGAAGACTATGAACAGCAGTTGGAGAAATATGGTATAAAGGATACAGATACCATGAATGCCCTGGTTGTTTCGGAAGAAAAATTGCAGGAAAAAGAAGCAGAACTATCCGCCTATGACAAGAATGTAAGTACCCATAAGACACAGATGAAGCAGCTTACCGAGGATACAAAGGAAATGCAGATGGCGGATACCGGTCAATTGCAGGAAGAAGTGGAGCGCCTTACAGAAATTGTGAAACAGGCCCTGGATCGGGTTTCGGCAATATCCAATCGTATAAATAATAATCGGGACCGGCTTGAAAAAATCAGAAACCGCAGTGCTCTTCATGGGGATGCGGTAAAAAAAGCACAGATGACAGAACGTTTATATAAGCTGGTTAGGGGAACCTCCGGAAACGGAAGAATTTCCCTGGAGCAGTATGTGCAGGGCGCAGGTTTTGACGCCATCATCGCCGCGGCCAACAAACGACTTTTACCAATGAGTGACGGTCAGTATGTATTGTATCGAAAAGATGCCCTGAGTAAGAGAACTGAGAATTTTCTCGACTTAGAAGTTTTGGATAATTACACAGGTCACAGAAGGCCGGTTGGAACACTTTCCGGGGGAGAAAGTTTTAAAGCCAGCCTAAGTCTTGCCCTGGGACTATCCGATACCGTATCTTCTGCCATGGGAGGCGTGCAGATGGATGCGTTGTTTATCGACGAGGGATTTGGAACACTGGATAAAAAGTCCATTGATAATGCCATGAGCATTTTAACCAATCTTTCGGCCACCAACAAATTGATTGGTGTTATCAGCCACCGTGAGGAGTTAAAAGAGAGTATTACCAGACAAATTCGGGTAACCAAGGATAGGAACGGAAGCCATATAGAAATCGATAATCAATTTTAGGGGAGGAGCAATATGACAGAGGAAAGAGCGAAACAAATCGGAGTGGAATTTGCCAAAAAAAGCAAGGTGTCACCGGAGGAAGTGGAGCTTTTTAAAAAAGCCATGATCTTTTTAATCACGGATAAAAAAGATCCCTGGGCCATGATGTTACTTGGCACCTATTATTATGAGAAGAAGGATTTTGATCCCGCGCTGGAGTTGTACGAAAGGGCAGCGCATCTGGATTACGACGACGCTTACGATTATTTGGGATTTATTTGGTATTACGGTCGAACCGGAACCAAGGATTATGAAAAAGCCTACAAGTATTTTCATCATCTTATGGAAAAAGGCAACTATGAGGGAACCTATAAGGTGGCAGACATGTACAAGCATGGCTACTACGTGGAAAAAGATGAAGAAAAATACGAGCGTATGATTGAGGAGTTGTATCCCAAGGTGCGGGAGTGCATCAACGTTTACGATCCGGTGCCTGAGGTGTACACCAGATATGCGGAAATTCTGGCGAAACGGGGTAAGGAGCACGAAGCGGTGAATTTGTATTTCCGGGCAAAAAAGTTTTTGGCACAGCGAATCAAACACAACAGTTTCTTCGGAAATTTAAATATTATGCGCCATCTCATAGACGATTTGTACGAACTGGTGGAATTTGATGAGGGTTACTTTGATTTTTATGACACCTATTATCTGTTAAAAGAGCCTCACAGCATTTCCTTTTTAAAGGACAACGCCGTGATGCGATTAAAATCCACCGAGGATGGCTGTGTATGTTTCAACGGAAAATGGTATGAGAACCGGGATGAATTTTTCCAATATGCCGAGGTTTCCGGAGTGAAGCTTACCACCATTTACGAAGAGCTGTATGGATTTGATTTATTAAATTAAAAACAGCCATGGTTTTGACACAACTGGATGTTATAATTTTTTAATCAAAGGTTTATCACTATATGAATTGGGGGTTTTGATTATGGAGGAATTATTCACACACGAGAACTGCCTTCGTTGCGGTTGCATGATCAAGGTAAAAAATAGTGATGCGAATCGGGAAGAAGCTCACTATTGCAAGAACTGCTGGAAAACATTGAAAGAGTACGAACGGCAGGATGTACAGGCTGCCACCGAGGAAAAGGTGGTTATCCCAAGAAAGTAAGGTGAAAAGGGCCGATGTAACAAAGGGTTGCACGGCTCTTTTATTGTATGTGCGGCCCTTCCTTGCAGTTGGCAAATGGGGAAAAACACTATATAATAGAAGAAAGACAGATTTGACGAAGGAGAAATAGAGTCATGAAGAAAAGTATAATGAGAAGTGTGGCAATGGTCCTTGTGCTTCTTATGGCATTGACCGTAATACCTACCAATGCCATGGCAGCGAAAGCAAAGGTTAAAATATCCAAATGTTCCATAACATTGAAACAAACTTCCTATACTTATACAGGAAGTTATATTAAACCTACGGTGACTGTAAAGTATAATGGGAAAAAGCTTACAAGGGGCACAGACTACACCTTATCTTACAATAATAATAAAAAAGTGGGTAAAGCCACAGTACGAATTAAGGGAAAAGGCAATTACACCGGAACCACCACAAAGAAATTCACCATTAAGGAAAAACCGGTGCAGAATATTGGAAATGCTTATACTTATATGGATGAGTACTCACATTTTTATGTATGTGAAGTGGAAACCACCAAAAGCGGCGACAGCCTTACCAATACCAATATTCGTCACGTGGACTTTTCTTACGGAGATGGAGAAGTGGACGGAACCTTCCCGGCAGAAATTAAATACGGCGATGAGGAGCAGGAGTTGACCTTTGAAGATGGAGTGGTTTCCTACTACTTAATTTATTTTATCACCGATGAAGATCATGCAAATGCATCTTCCATCAGTGACTGGACAGAAATCGGATATTATTGTCCGAAGACAAATGAGAGTATGGCCATGATTGACGGAGAGTGGTTTGAATCGGATTCATGGAAGAAGTTAATTTACGAATTAAATAATCTTTCCGGCTGGAAGGTAGGATAAAATAGAGAATATAGAGAATAGAGAATAGGGGGAGAGAAATGAATCAGGTAAGAGTATTACATCACAGTAGCATTCGAATCAGTGGGGAGAAAAAGGTGATTTACATTGATCCTTTTCGGATCAAAGAAGACTGCCATGATGCAGACCTTGTTTTGATCACCCATGAGCACTATGATCATTATTCCGAGGAAGATGTGAAAAAGGTGACAGGAAGAAAGACAGTTCTTGTGGCACCGGAAAGTTTAGAGGGAGTCATTGAGTATTCCGGAAAGGTGGTCCACTTACCTGTTGGCGATACCAAGGATATCTCAGGCGTGCAGGTAAGCACGGTTGCAGCCTACAATGTGGGCAAGCCTTTTCATCCCAAGGAAAGTAATTGGGTAGGTTATCTTATTGATTTTAACGGTACCACTTATTACATATGTGGAGATACGGATGTGACAACAGAGGCCAAAGAGGTGCAGTGTGATGTGGCGTTGGTTCCCATTGGAGGCACCTACACCATGGATGTGAAAGAGGCGGCGGAACTTGTGAATCACATTCATCCAAAGGTGGCAATACCAACACATTACGGTAGCGTTGCCGGGGAGAAAAAGGATGAGGAAGTTTTCAAGAGCCTGGTGAATAAAGATATAGAAGTACAAATTAAAATGGAATTATACTAATGAATTAAGGAAGGGATGCGGTAAACACCACATCCCTTTTTGATTGGATAAAAGTAACCATAGGTTACTGATAACATTCATAGAAAAACATTTTGAAATTGTGCTCCACATCAATGGGAGCTTTTTCATATAAGTCTGGAACGGAAGTCAGGGACAACTGCGGCTGATCCTCGCATCCGGGCATGAGATATTTTAGTTCGTAGCACATAACAGCATCATCGATTTCTTTCCAAATGACAGTTTCCTTTTCTGTAAGCGGTCCGATACCGAATTTTTTGAAAATCACTGCCATAATGGATTGTTCAATTGTAAGGTAATTGGTTAGATGGGCTTTTACCGGGCGAATCACATCAGAGATATAGGCTTCGCTTGCATCATGTAAAAGACAGATCAATTGGGTGCGTTTGGAATAGCCTCGTTCTCTGGCTTCCTGCGCGCAGTTAAGTGAGTGTTGTGCCACAGAATAGAAAGCTTTAATGTGTCCGGCACCACGACACAAAAGACTAAGTGCATGGGAAATGTCATCTATGCTTACATCAAAAGGTTGCATTTGCATTGGATCGAAACATTTTCCGGAAAATGTGTTCATCATACTCATATAAGTCGCCGCTGGGTGTAAAAACACCGTACCTTTCCGTAATCCTTTTATCCATTTTATCAAATGTTATAAAAATATGCTATAATTAAAATGTTTATGTGGAAAATGAAATAGAAAAGTATTGAAAGTTGTGGAAAGAAATAATGGAAATAGGAAAAATTTATTTTGATATGGACGGGGTATTGGCGGATTTTGAAAGTGGCATCAGAACTTACTGCCATATGGAGCCGGTGGCCCAAAGTATTATTTGCAATAATGACGATTTGTGGGCTGCAGTGAAGAAGGTGGATCATTTTTATCTTCAGTTAAAGCCCTATGAAGGCGCCGTTGAAATGTTTATGGAACTATATAGGGAATATGGTCATAAGGTGGAAATTTTATCCGGAATTCCAAGAGCAAGAAGAGGAATTGTAACAGCAAGACAGGATAAAATTGACTGGGTGCACAAATATCTCTCACCGGATGTGAAATGCAATATTGTATACCGGGAAGAGAAACAGAATTATTGCACAGGGCCACAGGATATTTTAATTGATGACTTTGATGTCACCATAGAACAATGGGAAAGCAAAGGCGGAAGCGGAATCTGTCATGTATCCATAGAAGATACCAAAAACAAGATTCGTCAGCTGAAACAACAATAGATTTAGGAAATAAGAAAGAATAGCGGAGGAACAGAATGCGTACATTAATCGTGTATTATTCCATGGGGGGAGACGTTGAGAAAATTGCTAAGAAGGTAGGAGAAGGAATCGGTGCAGATGTGGAACAGCTTAAACCGGTAAAATCCATTTCCAAGGTTACAGCAGCCATTGGTGCAGCAACCGGACAGGGCGTTGCCATTGAACCTCTTAGGGTGAATCCTAAGGACTACGATCAAATTATTATCGGCTCGCCGGTATGGGCCGGAAGTGTGGCTACCCCGGTGAATCAGTTTTTAAAAGAGTATGACGTGGCGGAACTGGTAAAAGGTATTTTCACCTCATCAGCAGGTGGAGATGGGCATGGTGCAGTTCAGAAGTTATATAAGAAACTTCCAAATTTAAAATATGTTTTAACAAATATATACGCCTCAAAAAAGGAGCAGTCAGCCTTTAACGGAGAGCGGATCGATCGCTATATTGATGTGATCAACGATGTTGGAGTGTCCGGTTCAAACACAGATAGTTTTGGACAGGAAAATCAAGAGGAATCAGAATAAACAAAGCATTTTAAATAGACATAAGTCATTAAGGAGGAGAAGATTTTCATGAATAATTTTGTTTATGAAACACCAACCAAAGTGTATTTTGGAGAGGATGAAGAATTAAAGGTAGGCGAACTGATTAAGGCCTATGAACCAAAGAAAGTACTGATTCACTACGGTGGCGGTTCCGCAGTAAAAAGCGGACTTCTTGATCGTGTAAAAAAGAGTCTTGACGACCAGGGCATTGCCCATGTGGAACTTGGCGGAGTTGTGGCCAATCCGGAATTAAAGCTGGTTCGTGAGGGAATTGCCCTTTGCCAAAAAGAAGGAGTCGATTTCGTTTTGGCAGTAGGAGGAGGATCTGTACTGGATTCTTCCAAAGACATTGCCAATGGTGTTGCCAACCCGGATGTTGATGTGTGGGATTTCTCCCTTGGAAAAGCCACACCGGTAAAAACTTTGAACAAAGCGGCCATTTTAACATTGGCAGCAGCAGGCTCTGAAATGTCCAACTCTTGTGTAATTACCAACCAGGACACCGGAGAAAAGAGAGGCTATGGATGTACTGCCAACAGAATGAATTTCGCCATCGAGAATCCAAAGCTTACTTATACCGTAAATCCATATCAGACAGCATGCGGAGCGGTAGATATTGCAATGCATACCATTGAGCGTTATTTCTGCCCGGGCGAAGATACTTATCTTACCGATGCCATTGCAGAAGCAGTCATCAAAAGCGTGATGAAGGCCGGAAAAGACTGTCTGAAAAATCCGGAAGATTATGTGGCAAGAGCCAATATGATGTGGGCATCTTCCCTTGCACATAACGGATTGACTCAGTGCGGTAGAGCCTTCCTTTTAACCGTTCATCAGTTTGAGCATGAAGTTTCCGGAATGTATCCTGAAGTTGCACACGGTGCAGGACTTGCAGCTCTTTGGTGCAGCTGGGCAAGATACGTATATACCGCCAACATTCCAAGATGGTTACAGTATGCCAAAAACGTATGGAATCTGGACATTGATTTTGAACATCCGGAAGAAACTGTATTAAAAGCCATTGATTTACAGGAAGAATATTATAAGTCCATCGGAATGCCAACCAACTTAAAATCCCTTGGGGTAAAAGAAGAGTCTCTTGAGAAGTTGGCCCTTGATTGCTCCAGAAACAAAACAAGAACCTTGATTGGATTTAAGCCATTGGCCTATGACGATATGCTTGCTATTTATAAGATGGCATACGATGCATAATGAAAGAAATAGAGGATGAGAAATGAAGGTTTTGTTAATTAACGGCAGCAGACGGGAAAGCGGTTGTACCAACACAGCCCTTCAGATGGTTGCTAAATCATTAAATGAGCAGGGAATCGATACAGAGATATTTTTTATCGGAGAAAAGGCAATTGAAGGAGACATGGCCGGAATTGTGAAAAATGCAGTCAAGAAAATGGAAGAATGTGACGGACTGGTGGTAGGTTCGCCGGTCTATTATGCATCTCCGTCAGGAGAAGTGATTGCATTTTTGGATCGCTTCTTTGGCACAGCCAAAGCACAGTTGCATCATAAGCCGGCAGCAGCTGTGGTATCCGCCAGAAGAGGTGGTACTACAGCGTCCTTTGATGTGTTGAATAAGTATTTTACAATCAGCCAGATGCCAATTGTATCATCCACCTATTGGAACAACGTCCATGGAAATACCCCGGATGAGGTAAAACAGGACAAAGAGGGTATGCAGATTATGCGTAACCTTGGAACCAATATGGCCTGGATGTTAAAATGCATTGAGGCAGGTAAGAAAGCCGGAATTGATATTCCGGTTGCCGAGGCGGCGGAAAAGACCAATTTCATAAGATAAGGAAACATTCAATAAATAAGAAAACCACCGATGTAAAACCGGTGGTTTTTCTTTACATAAATTCAATTAATCCCTTTGGCATTTGGCCCTTTTTGGCGCCTTTGCCATAGGTTGCTGCCGCATTCATAAATGCAGTCATGTTTTCCTTAGAAGTTCCCATAGGGGTGGTGCAACCGGGACTTAAGGTAAATCCCATAGGGTTGTCGGCTGCAGCCAGAAGACTTTCCTTGATGCTTCGATCAATATCATCCGGAGTTCCCAGCCATAAAACATCTACGGGAGGAATGTTTCCTGTGACGCCGATGCGTTGGCCGTAAAGTTCTTTTAGCTCTTTCAGGCTTTCGCAGTTGTCCACCCAGAAGTTGGAAATTCCTGCATTCACCACATCTTCCCAGCGGTCTTTTGTGTTACCGCAGATGTGAATACCGGTTCCGCCCTGAAAGCGGTTCATTCGCTCCACTGCTTGCTTTAGGTAGGGAGCAAAAAACTTTTTGAACTGGGACTTACTTATAAGGTTTGCAGAGCCCATAGGTTCTGATAACATCAGTCCAATACCAAGTTCCTGGTGCAAAGCCTTACTTACTTCAACGACCACGTCGGTGGTAAACTGAAGTAATGCGTGGGCACCTTTTTTGTCTCGAATCATTCCCATGAGAAAATTCTCAGTTCCGATCAATCCTGCCGCTGTGGTAAAAGGTCCTGCAAGACCGCTGCCAAGGCCTCTGGTTTCTCCGTATTTATCCTGTAAACGCTTCATGGCCTCCACAATGATAGGAAGACGGCCATCCTTATGAATATCCGGAATGGATAATTCCGCAATCTGCTCAAACGAGTTGATGCGGGGTTTTTCAATGTAGGATACGCTGTTTTCAGGAACCGCAATTTTGGTGCCCAGGGCTTCCACCACGGTGCGAAGTCCAAGGCCGATTCCCATGTTATCTGCATGAAAGTCCTCTGCCAGGTGGCTTTCCACATCTACCATCACATCTGCATTAAAATAATAATCATGCATTTTATAACCGTATAGAGGTGGGGCTGTTTCGCTAGCGCTTAGGGTTGTAGGGATACGATCCACTTCTTCCCCGCGATGATAGGCAGCTCTCCGCTCCTTAGGTGTCATTTCCAATTCAATTAATTTCATTTTAAAATAGTTCTCTTATTTCCACATAGGAACCATGGTTCCCTGTTTTTCTGTTTTGTAGTACTCTGCTAATTCGTCACACTGAACTGCCTTGGCAAGGTCGGTTGCCCATGCAGCGTCTTTGTCTTCGGAACGAACAACAAAACCAACGGCGTATTCTTCAGCATCATCAGAAGCTTTTACGTAGTTCTGAGCATCTAAGCCTGCGTTTGCCATATGAGCTGCTGCAAGAACAATGGCGTCTACGTCAGGAAGTGACTGAGGAAGAACCTGCATATCGGTTTCGATGAATTTTAAGTTTTTAGGGTTATCTTTAATGTCAAGCTTTGTAGGTGTTTCTACAGAATCATCAAGGGTGATTAATCCTGCAGATTCAAGAAGGTGAAGTCCTCTGGCCTGGTTGGCTGCGTCGTTGCAAAGGCCGATGGTTGCGCCGTCTTCAAGGTCATCAATGGATTTGATTTTATCAGAATACATTGCAAAAAGAGGAGCAGCTGTCTTTGGCTGAATCATTACAAAATCAGTGTTGTTCTCTGCATTGTAAGCTTCCAGGTAAGGCTCATGCTGATACCAGTTAATATCAATGCTTCCTTCTGCAAGGGCTACGTTTGGCTGAATGGAATCGTCAAAAACGGTAACTTCCACTTCATAGCCGGCTTTTTCAATGGCCTTCTTACAAACATCAATGGCATCGGCAGAATCACGGACACCAACCTTAATGGTTTTCTTTTCTTCGGTTTCTGTTTTGGCTTCTTCTTTCTTTTCTTGGGATTTGTCGGATGAAGATGATCCGCATGCAATTAATCCAAGTGACATTGCCATAATCAAAGTCATGGCCATAAGTTTCTTTTTCATGTTTTCCTCCTGATTTCTCATTACATATTATTTATTTGCATAAACCGCTTGATAGCGGAAAATACCGCCTATTTTAATTTTCGATAAATCCAATCGCCGAAATACTGGATAATTGCCACAAGTACAATTAAAATCACGCAAATGGAATACATAATTTTCATGTTAAAATTCTGGTAACCGTAAGTCAGGGCAGTGGCGCCAAGTCCGCCGGCTCCCACAGCTCCGGCCATTGCCGTACAGCCAAGAAGGTTGATAATGGCAAGACATAAACCGGAAATAATGGAAGGTACCGATTCTTTTAACATTACGCGAAAGATAATCTGAGGCTTGGATGCACCAAAGGATTTGGCTGCTTCGATTAACGCAGGATCCACTTCCTTAAAACTGTTTTGGAAAATTCTTGCCATAAAAGGTGAGCAGGCCACCGTTAACGGTACAAGGGCCGCCGTTTCTCCAATGGAAGTTCCCACAATCAGTCTGGTAAAAGGGATAATGGAAATTAACAAAATAATAAATGGAAAGGATCGAATGGTATTGATGAAAAAGTCCAAAATTCGATTGATGACAACGTTCTGGTACAAACCGCCTTTTTCTGTAACAACAATCAAAACTCCAAGAACAAATCCAATCAATGTGGAAAATACGCTGGCAATCAATAACATTTTCATTGTGGCAATAAAGGCCGGAACAATGAGAAGCTGAAAAATTTGCCAGTAACTATAGTTTGAAAGGGTCATATCTATTCCTCCTCACTGCAGGATGGGGTGATCTCCATCCATTTAAATCCATGGTTGTCTAAATAGCGTATTGCATTTTCAAAATGCTCATCCGGCACATTCATGGTAAAAACACCCATTTCTTCGCCTTGATAGTTTTGAATATTGCCGCTGATAATTGGAAAAACAGTGCCAAGTTCCATGGCCATGTTGCCAAAAATCTCTCCGTCTTTGGCGGAATCCATCATATGAGCAATTTGAATGTTGTGACCGGTGGAAGGAAGGTTCTTTTCGTCTTCCCCAAGAAGACGCTGCAAAGACTTTGGCTGGCGGATAAAAATATCCTTTACGCTTCCCACGTCGCTGATTTTACCGTCTTCCAGAATACATGCCTTGTTACATGCCTTTCGCACAACCTCCATTTGGTGGGTGACAATAATAACGGTGATGCCCATTTTTTTATTGATTTCCATGAGCAAGTCAAGGATGGAATTGGTGGTTTTCGGATCGAGGGCAGAAGTCGCCTCGTCACAAAGAATAAATTTAGGGTCCATGGTAAGCGCTCTGGCAATGGCCACACGCTGCTTTTGACCGCCGCTTAAGGTGCGCGGCCGAACATTGATTTTATCGCTGAGACCCACCAGTTCCAGTAAACTTTTTACCTTGGTATCGATTTCGCTTTTAGAATATTTCCAACACTTCATTGGAAGTGCAACATTTTCATATACGGTTTCTCTCTCCAGCAGGGAAAAATGTTGAAAAATCATTCCCACATGGCGCCTGAATTCACGAAGATCATTTTCTTTAAACTCTTTGATTTCTTTGCCATCCACCTTCAAGCTGCCGTCCTGATAGGAAGTCAGTCCGTTGATACATCGAAGCAGGGTGGACTTGCCGGCTCCGCTTCGGCCGACCAAAGCGTAGATATCTCCATCTTCAATGGTCAAATTAATGTCTTTCAGTACAGGAACGCCATCTTCCCATACCTTCTTTAAATTCTTAATCTCTATCACTTTTTTGTCCTCATTTTGCTAAAAAACAATGTGTTTTGCCTGATTTTGGGTACAAAAAAAGCTAAAACGAGTACTTCCCACGATAAATCTGGGTATAGCCGTTTCGTTATAGCTGATCTAACATAAATATTAGTAATACTTGTACCGCTCAACCAACAATATTAAAATGCAATGCGCGCATTGCATATTATACACTACAACTTCACTCACGTCAATAAGTATTAAAAATCAGTCTAAATGTATTGGAATAGCAAATAGATAAAAGGATTCATTATAGATTCATTTAAATTGGATAAAGAAAAAGGGGCTGTCATTAGACAGCCCCTCTTTCTATGTAAGGGATACTATTAATAAATATTTGCCAGGGATGTGGCAAAATATGTTAACTGGTTTTCTGTAAATAATAATAATTCTTGTCCCGGTACATTTCTTTATCCGCATAATTGGACAAATCCATAAAACAGTGGACATTTTCATCTTTGGAAGATGATATTCCAACAGAGATGGTGAGTTTATCCACCATATGACCTTTCCAACAATCCACTTTATTTGTTAAAAGTTCCTTTAATTCTTCGTTGGAAAGTTGACAGGAATGGAGAATTACTGCAAATTCATCTCCGCCTATACGATATACTTCACCATAAGGATGAAAGGCATCCTTAATGCAATCGGCAGCGCCGCAAATCAATTCATCTCCGGCTGCGTGCCCTTTAGCGTCATTGGTTTTCTTCAGAGAGTTGACATCCAAGGAAATCAATGTCACATCAAGCCGGTTAAAATCATCGGACATGGAATTGATCTGTGCGTCAAACTTTCTACGGTTCCAAAGTCCCGTTAAAACATCGGTATCGCTTTGCATTTTCAATTGATATTCGAAAACAAAGCGTTGTAATTTGATTCTACCCATAGCGGTATTCACTAAAATGGCCAGGAAAAAGAAGAGATACAAGTTTAAATCATCATATCGTAAGGCCATACCGTACTTCACCTTGTGATCCACAAGGAAGAAGATTACCGAACATAGTAAAATCAAAAGGTTACTGTACATTGGTTTGGCGTTAAAAATCACCGGAACAATGAACAGGATTACAAAAAAACTGACTGCAGTCATACCGCCGGATTTCACAGTTCCGATCACAATGCCAAGAGCAAAGTAACAAACCATAAAAAATGAGGTCAAATACTTGGTAAGTCCCGGATGTTTGAGAATGGCATATTTTGAAAGAAGAAATACAATCACCATATCCACATCCAGAAATATATAGACCAAAATATTTTTCGAAGCGGTTCTTGCTGTCAGGGCGTAAATTGTTAACAGGGTTAACATAACGACAGAAATAACTGAAAAAACAAGTAAATTTCGACGTTCTTCCTTAACAATGGCGGGTGAGATGTTTTCATAGGTCTCATGGTCAATTCCGGAAAACATCAATCCCAAATCTGAACTTCTCATATAATACACTCCATAAACGCTCCCTTAAACGTAGGCTCATTATATCATAGGTGACAATAAAAAGCTACAAATTTATTATTGCATTCAAAATCGGTAAATATATGTAACCACAAATTGCCGCCCGGATATGCTATGATACAATTAGGTTAAAATACGAGGAGGGGTTACAATGGAATTAAGGAAAGGAAGACCGCAGGATGAGTCCGGCAGAGAAGAAAAGGAAATCAGAACCTATGATTTGCTGGATCGACTGGGGATTGAGTATGAACGGGTGGATCACGAAGCTGCTTTTACCATGGAGGCCTGTGAGGCCATTGATGAGATTTTAAAACCGGCTACCATTTGTAAGAATTTATTCTTGTGCAATGCACAGAAAACCAAATTTTATCTTTTGATTATCAGAGAAGATAAAAAGTTTAAAACCAAAGAAATCTCCCATCAGATCAACAGTGCAAGATTATCCTTTGCACCGGAAGAGTATATGGAAGAATTTTTGGATATTACACCGGGTTCCGTTAGCGTGCTGGGGCTTATGAACGATAAGGAAAATAAAGTACAGCTTTTGGTGGACAAGGATGTGATCAAAGCAGAGCTTTTTGGATGTCATCCATGTGTGAACACCAGCAGCTTAAGATTAAGGACAAAGGATGTATTTACCACCTTCGTCAATGAAGTAAATCATAATTACATCGAAGTGGAACTGACAGATGGACGTGAATAAAAATATCGCCGGGGTGTCCGGCGATATTTTTTGTATAGAAGTTTTATTTCACAGTCACTTTTTTTACAGTGCTGTAAGAAGAATATTTCTTTGTTTTGCTAATGGTTTTATAGCTTCGTATCCTTACGTAATAGGTTTTGTTGCTGGTCAAACCGGAAATGGTTCTGCTCACATTGGAAGCTCCGGATACGTAAATGGTCTTTTTGGAATTAAAGTTCTTGGACGTGGAATACTGAATCTGGTAACCGGTTACGCCGGAAACTTTGGTCCATTTTAAGGTCATTTTCTTTTTGGAGTTGCTCTTTGCTGTTTTTAAGGTGGTCTTCTTTACAGTGGTGGTTGCAAGTTTTGCAGCCTTGGTCAAACCGGTTGGTTTGTCTTTTTGGTAATCAGACCAGCTTGTTTTGGTTCCTGCATTGTCCAAAGAAGCAGTGGTGGAATAAGTTCCTGTTACGGTAATGGTAACATCACTTGTTCCTGTAACAGCGGTGCCGCTGCTTGTTTTTACAGTAACGGTTTTTCCCTCAGAATCCTTGATGGTTCCTGCATTGTAAAGGTTGGTCACAGTGGAGTTACCGGTTACCGTCCAGGTGGAATCCTTATCAATATAGACGTTGGCATATCCGCTGCCGCCGGTACCTGCGTAGGTTTCGTCGTCTACAACTGCGCCGGTGAGAGAACTTCCATCGGTGAGATAGAAATCCAACTGTGAAATGGAATCCCAAATCACATCACCTTCCAGTGTCTGATCCATAGCGGTAAAAGTACAATCCGCACCGTTACTTCCGGTGGAGCCCCAACCTCTTGCGTTGGCATTTCCCGTAGCTCTTAAAAGGAAGTCGTTGTCGGTGGCATTGATTTTTACATTACGAAGAATAAAGTTGCTCTCTGTATTGGTGGTGTAGAACACACCGCCGTTTTTGGCGTTCAGGGTGCTGTCGGCCATCTCAAAGGTAGAACATCCAACCTGGGAATCTCCCGACATACTCTGATATAAAATAACGTTCCATGCAAGAGACGTATTGTCAGACTGAGTTTCATCCGGCATGTTACCTGTTAAGGTGGAATTAAAAATACGAAGGTTGTTCAGGCCTTCAATACAGATTCCCTCTGCGCCGTTGGCAACTAAGTCAGAATCGTTCACTGCAATATCAGCGGTACAGTAGATTGCCGGAGAACCTTTTCCGTTGGAAGTATAGGTTCCGCCGTCCACAATCATTTTACCGCCGCCGCGGTCGGAACGAAGGGCAGCGGATGACTCTCCCTGGGTGGTTGCCGTTACGTCATAGGCGTAAAGGGTTCCGCCCCCTGCCACGTGTAAACCGCCGGATGTACTTTGCTTCGTGTTAATGGTGGTATCACTTACGTAAGTGGTATTGTCACCATAGGAAAATACACCGGCGCCACCCTTGGCGTTGGTGGTAATCTTGCTGTTTGCAAGGTAGGTTGTGCCGTCTGTTCCCAAAAGGGCTGCGCCTACGCCGTAAAAACTGGAATTGTCCCCGCCGGTGGAAGAATCGTTGGTACGATAGAGTGTAAGTCCTCCAAAAGTAGAGGTTCCTCCGCTGACATGAATGACGTTTTCATCCTTTCCGGTGCCTTTAATGGTTAATCCATATAAGGTCTTGGAAGAAGAATAGGTATTCTTGGCATTGTAGGAAATATTGACAGAGTCAGAGCTCATGCCACCCGGAGCATTATTACCCCCATCCGGTGGAGTGCTGTCTCCGTCCGGTGGAGTGCTGTCTCCGTCCGGTGGAGTAGGTGGAGTTTCATTGGTAGTTGAGGCAGAACTGTCGGTGGAATCTGCCAGAGCCGGAAACGCAGCGTTGGAAACAGCCAAAGCTGTGGATAATACAACGGCCAATGCGCCGGCGCCAACCTTTTTCAAGGTCTTTTTTGATGGTATCATCGATTATCACCTCCATAAGTATTGGGTCAACCCGATAGACCCGGTAAAACATAAAAGTATCATACCCTCTGAATGCGAAGGTTTTGTGATGGTTACAAAAAAATTAGCTGACAGGTAAGAACAGCCTTAAAATATCCCCCTGAAAAATAGGCTTCCCACAGAGGAAAATATCTGCCAAGCCGGCGACACGTACAGAGCCGGTAGGGGTAAAACCTTTTAGAGCAGCCTCTCCATAAAGTTTATCAAACAAAAGATGCGCATCCTTGTGAGTACATTGACAGGTCAACGATAAAAAAGTGGTTTCCTTTAAAATCTCATAATCATCATCCAGAACCGAAGGGTTCATGGGAATGATGGCGTGACATTCATGGATTTTGCCGTCAAAACTTTTCAGCGGTTCTGTGGGATAGATTTGCATATATTCATACTCATTGGCATCGATTTTCAGTTTGGTAAACTGATTTAGGGCATAGGTGGCAAACTGATGCAAACCTTCTTTGGAATAGTTGATTTCTTTTACCGTATGATAGGCATGACAGGAACCGGCTTTTTTGATTTGAACCGTAACATCCTTTGGCGTGGATAAAAGGTTGGTGGTTTCTGTAAGCAATTCCATATAGTGCTCTTTCATTTTTTGAAGCTGCGTTTTTGCAATATCCGGAGAGCGAAACAACTCTTTGATTTCTTTTTTGGAAAAGCCCAGTTTCTGAAACTTTATAATGTAAAGCACCTGTGCAATATTTTTATGGTCATAGTAGCGATAGCCGCTGTGGGAATCTTTGTAGGCAGGGGTAATTAATCCCTCGTTTTCAAAACGCATCAAAGTGGAACGACTGACGTTGCATAGCCTGCCCATATGGTTAATTGAAAATAAATTTTCCATAAATGACTCCTTTTTGTGAAAAATGTTTGACATGTTCATGGGTGGTCATGTTATTATCTTACCAACTTTTGAGACACTAGTAAATATGCGAAAGGAAATTCACAGCATGAAGAAGGAATTGGTAACTACCAAAATGAATACAGCATATTTTATGTTTATGCAGGCTTGCTTTTTTGCAGGTCTCTTTTGGTTTTACTTTTATTACTTTTTTATGAGATTACCGAGTCATGTGTAGCTGCTGTCGATAGAGATTGGATGATATTTGTGGACGCTTACCATACTCGGGTACGCGTCCTTTTTTTGTGCAGGCTGTAAGTCAAGCCGAATCAATTGCAAACGAAAGGAAATTATATGGGAGAAAACGATAATATGAAACAGGGCGTAAGAATCGCCTATAGCGGAATTGAGGGATCCTTTGCAAGTATTTGCGTGGGAAAGGTATTCCCGGAGGGAATTAAGGTTCCTTATTCCTCTTTTGCAAAGGCCTATGAGGCAGTGGAGAATCAGGAATGTGACCTGGCGGTACTGCCCATTGAAAACAGTTTTGCCGGAGAGGTGGGAAAGGTTTCCGATTTGATGTTTGAAGGAAGCCTTTACGTAAACGGAGTTTATGAGCTGAAGGTATCCCAGTGTCTTGTGGGAGTGAAGGATACCTCCCTTGCTGAGGTAAAAACCGTCATCAGTCATCCACAGGCCCTTGATCAATGTGCCACTTACATCGAAGAACACGGGTTTGAAATGATTCCCGTAAGCAATACTGCAAGGGCAGCCAAAAAGGTGGCAACCATGGACGATCCCACTGTGGCAGCCATTGCCAGCAGGGAAAGTGCAAGTCTTTATCAGCTGGATGTTTTGGACTACAGTATTAACGAAAGTACGCAAAATACCACACGATTTGCTGTTTTTACCAGGAAAAGCGATATAATGGAACAAGAGGATGAAAACAATACCACCATCTTAATGTTCACAGTAAACCATGTGGCAGGTTCTTTGGCCAGAGCTATTTCCGTTATAGGAGACTACGGTTACAATATGAGAACCATTCGAAGCCGTCCTATGAAGGATAAGAAGTGGCAGTACTTTTTCTATACCGAGGTGGAAGGAAAGGTAACTTCTGGGAAGGGAAAGGAAATGCTAAAGGCCCTGGAAAAGGAATGTGAGATTTTAAAGATGGTAGGTTCTTACAAACCGGAATAAAGATAGAAGGGAAATTCTATGAAACTTACAGTAAATATACCCGGAAATGAATATGAAATTATTATAGAAGAAAATATTCTGAAAGGACTCAAGGATTATGTCAACCTGGACAGAAAGGTTTTGATTGTCACCGATGACAAGGTGCCTTGTGAATATGCAAATGAGGTGGCCAAATCCTGCAGAGAACCTTTGATTGTAACGGTAAAAAGCGGTGAAGAAAGCAAAAGCATGGAATCCTTTTCCATGCTGCAAAGCAAAATGTTGAAAAATGGATTTTCAAGAAAGGATCTTGTCATTGCCGTAGGCGGTGGCGTGGTTGGAGATTTGGCAGGATTTAGCGCATCTTGTTATATGCGTGGAATTGATTTTTACAATGTGCCAACCACAGTTTTATCCCAGGTGGATTCTTCCATCGGTGGAAAAACCGCCATCAATCACCAGGGAGTGAAAAATGTGGTGGGAACCTTTTACCAGCCAAAGGCGGTGTTTATTGATCCTGTCACAAGAGCAACCCTTCCAGAGAGGCAGATTGCAAACGGCATGGCGGAGGCGTTGAAAATGGCAGCCACCATGGATCGAAATTTGTTTTTTGATATTTTGGAGATGAAAGAAGAGGAAGATCTTACACCTTATATTACAAGAGCCATTGAAATCAAGCGCAAAGTGGTGGAGCAGGATGAAAAGGAACTGGGACTTCGCAGGGTATTGAATTTTGGACATACCTTAGGACATGGCATTGAAGTGGCAGCAGGTGGAAATCTATATCACGGTGAAGCCATTGCCCTTGGAATGCTGGCCATGTGTTCCGGAGAGGTTCGTCAGCTTTTGGAAACGGCCCTTGAGAAGTTAGGACTTCCCACAAGTTATGAGTTTGATGAAAACCGGGCGATAGAAGCTATTTCCCATGACAAAAAACTGCATGGAAGTACCATATGTACCGTCACCGTGGAGGAAATTGGTTCCTACAGGTTTGAGGATATGACTGTGGAACAGTTAAAAGAGCGATTGAAAAGGATTTAGGAGGTAACAGGATGAAAAATACATTTGGAAATCACTTACAAATCACCCTTTTTGGAGAAAGCCACGGGCCTTACATCGGAGCAGTGTTGGACGGACTTGCACCGGGAATTAAGGTGGATGAGGATTACATTCATCATCAGTTATCGTTACGAAGACCAAGTGGAAAGATATCCACCGCCAGAGTGGAAAAAGATCCTTTTCAGATAATAAGCGGTGTATATCAGGGAAAAACCACAGGAACACCGCTAACCATTATTATTCCCAACAAAGAGCAAAAAGGTGAGGATTATCTCACCATGGAGCGAATCGCCCGTCCGGGACATGCGGACTATACCGCATATTGTAAATATCATGGATTTGAAGATTATCACGGGGGCGGCCATTTTAGCGGAAGAATCACAGCTGCATTGGTGGCAGCAGGTGCCATTGTTTTAACGGCTTTAAAAGAAAAAAATATTCTTATAGGAAGTCATATAGCAAGTCTTGGTGGAATCAAAGACCGTGAGTTTGAAAATGAAAAAGAAGATATTCAAAGTTTAAATCAAAAAACCTTTGCTGTACTGGACGATACCGCGGCAGAGAAAATGATGGACATTGCCTTGGAGGCAGCAGAGCAGGGAGACAGCGTAGGCGGCGTTTTGGAAAGCTGTATTCTGGGACTGGAAGCAGGTCTTGGAGAACCTTGGTTTGATACCATGGAAGGAATGTTGGCCCATGCACTTTTTAGCATACCGGCACTGAAGGGCGTATCCTTTGGAGATGCCTTCTCCATGGTGGATCAAAGGGGCAGTGAGTACAACGATGCCTTTGGTATCAAAGAGGGCAACATCGTAACCCTTACCAACCACAACGGAGGAATCAACGGAGGCATTACCAACGGAATGCCAATCACCTTCCGATGTGCCGTTAAACCGACTCCTTCTATATACAAAGAGCAAAACAGTGTGGATTTTATCAATAAAAAAGAACATACATTAAAGATTGAGGGACGACACGATCCGGCGATTATCCACAGAGCCAGAGTGGTGGTGGATTCTATGGCGGCCATTGTAATATATGATATGATGGCAGGAAGATATGGAACAGATTATTTTATGGGAGAGAACGAATGAAATTAACAGTAATTAACGGACCCAACCTCAACATGCTGGGAATTCGGGAACCGGAAATATATGGCAAGGGAGGGTACAACCTTCTTTGCGAAAAGATTTTGGAACATGGGAAACGCCTTGGGGTTCAGGTGGAAATTCTGCAAAGCAATCACGAGGGTGACCTGGTGGATATGATTCAGGATTGCTACCAAAAAGTGGATGGAATTATTATTAATCCCGGCGCCTATACCCACACCAGCATTGCCATTTTAGATGCGGCCAAAGCGGTGAATCTTCCCATGGTGGAAGTCCATATATCCGATGTGTCAAAAAGAGAGGCCTTTCGCCAGATCAGCTATATCAGAGATGCCTGCTTAAAAACCATTATGGGACATGGTATGGATGGATATTTGGAGGCAATGGATTATTTGGTACATGAGGTAAACAAATGATAAAACGTATTGAAAAGGCTGTGGCGAAGGGAGACATTACCGCGCCCCCAAGCAAAAGCTTATCCCATCGTTATATTATCTGCGCAGCTCTTGCAAAGGGACGCAGTGTAATTAAAAATGTCAGCTATTCCAAGGACATTTTGGCAACCATGGAATGTGCAAGAAAAATGGGAGCCACAGTGGAGCAAAAGGAAGACACCTTAACAATTACCGGCGGTGAAAAAAAAGCCAATGAAATCATAGCGTTTCCTTGTAATGAAAGCGGAAGCACCATGAGATTCTTTATGGGAATTGCCCTCTACTTTTCCTACGAGGGACGATTTTACGGAAGTGAAACCTTGAGAAACCGGCCCTTTGGAGTTTATGAAACGTTGTGTCAAAAGCTTTCGGGCACCTTCCTTAGAGAAAAGGATTACATTTTGGTTCATGGATGTTTAAAGCCGGACACCTATCGGCTTCCGGGAAACGTCAGCAGCCAGTTTATTTCCGGTTTGCTGTTTGTACTACCTCTATTAAAAGGAGACAGTCGAATTATACTGGAGTCGGGAATAGAGAGCAAATCCTACATTAATTTAACCATTCAGGCCCAGGAAATGATGGGAGTGAAGGTGTATTGGAAAAATGACACGGAACTTTTTATACCAGGAAATCAAAGCTACAGTCCAAGGGAAGTTACGGTGGAGGGAGATTATTCCAACGCAGCGTTCCTGGAAGGTTTTAACACCATAGGAGGCAGCGTTGCGGTACATGGTTTGAATCCGGAAAGTCTTCAGGGAGACAAGGTGTACCTGGAACATTTTCAAAGCCTGCAAAGGGAAAAGGCAACGGTGGATTTAAGTGATTGTCCAGATCTTGGACCGGTGCTTTTCAGTGTGGCAGCAGCCAATCACGGAGGTTATTTTACCGGAACAAAGAGGCTTCGTATAAAGGAAAGCGACAGAGTCAGCGCCATGTGTATGGAATTGGAAAAGCTTGGAATAGAATCGGTGATTGATGAAAACCGGGTGGAAATTAAAAAGGGAGAGTTACATCCTCCCACCGAATCCATTGACGGTCACAACGACCACCGTATCGTGATGGCAATGACGTTGCTTTTGTCAAAGACCGGGGGCGAAATGAAAGGAGCAGAGGCGGTAAGCAAAAGTTACCCGGATTTTTTTGAACGAATAAGGGAAATTGGAATAGGATGATGAATTATGGAATGGATTAATCAGAAAAATGTCCTGATTGTAGGACTTGGTCTTATGGGAGGAAGTTACGCAAGAGCCTTAAGCAGGCTGGGATTTCACGTAATGGCCTTAGACAAAAACAAAGAAAGTATTCTGTTTGCAAAGCAGCAGCACATCATTGAAGAGGGTGACTGGAAAGAGGACAGTGTCCTTTTGGAACAGGCAGACAGCATTATTATTGCCCTGTATCCCGGCATTGTTGTAAAATGGGTACAGGAGCACCAGGATAAAATTAAATCCGGAGCGTTTATCACCGATGTGACCGGTGTAAAAGAGCCGGTGGTATACAAGGTTCAGGAAATTTTACGGGAGGATCTGGAATTTATTGCAGCCCATCCCATGGCCGGAAGAGAAGTGTACGGCGTAGAAAACAGTGATGATAAAATCTTTCGGGATGCCAACTATATTGTGGTTCCCACAGAGAAAAACACCAGGGAAGCCATTTTATGGTGTGAGAATTTAGGAAGGGTCCTTGGTTTTCGGAAGGTATCCATTTTAACCCCAAAGGAGCACGACGATATGATTGCCTATGTTTCTCAGCTGACCCATTGTATTGCGGTGGCGTTGATGACCGGCTGTGACAAGGAACATGTGGTGGACTATACGGGAGACTCGTTCAGGGACCTGACAAGAATAGCAAATATCAACGAAGACATGTGGTCGGAGTTGTTTTTAATGAATAAAGAGCCGTTGCTTCAGGAGATGACCTATTTTATCGATGAGATGAATGAAATCAAGGGTCTGATTGAAGAAGACAAGGTGGAAGAGTTAAAAGAAAAAATGAGGCTGTCTACCGTAAGGCGTAGCAGATTTAACAAATAGAAAACGAGGTATTGAAATTATGAATATGGAATTTGTAAAGAAATTGGCACTTCCGGTGGAAGTAAAGGAAATGTGTCCCTTAGACGGAAAAGCGGGAAAAATCGTAGAAGAAAAAAGGGTGGAGCTGGAATCTGTATTTTCAGGACAGGATGATCGTATTGCCCTGATTATCGGACCATGTTCCGCAGACAATGAGGACAGTGTAATTGACTACATTTCAAGACTTGTTCCGGTGCAGGAAAAGGTAAAAGATAAGATTTTAATTATTCCAAGAATCTACACCAACAAGCCAAGAACCACAGGAGCCGGTTATAAGGGCATGCTTCATCAGCCGGACCCAACAGAAAAGGCAGACCTTTTTAAAGGAATTATTGCCACAAGACATTTGCATATGAGAGCCATTGAAGAGACCGGATTTGCCTGCGCAGATGAAATGCTGTACCCGGAGAATTATCAGTATCTGGACGACATTTTAGCCTATGTGGCAGTGGGAGCAAGATCAGTGGAAGATCAGCAGCACCGACTTACCGCCGGTGGAATTGATACCCCTGTGGGAATGAAAAATCCCACCAGTGGCGACTACAGTGTTATGTTAAATGCCATTATGGCAGCTCAACATTCCTACTCCTTTATATATAGAGGCTGGGAAGTGAAGGCTGAGGGCAATCAATACGCCCATGCCATTTTACGCGGATACACCAATCGTCACGGGGAAACTCATCCAAACTATCACTATGAAGATTTGGTAAGACTTTGCGATTACTATGATGAATACGATCTTATCAATCCGGGAGTGATTATTGATACCAACCATGCCAACTCCGGAAAAGATCCGTTGGAGCAGCCAAGAATTATGAAAGAGGTTTTAAGTTCCGCAAGACACAATGATCGAATCAAAAAGTTGTTAAAAGGATTTATGGTGGAAAGCTACATTGAAGACGGAAATCAGAAAGTGGGCGGCGGTGTTTACGGAAAGTCCATTACCGATGCCTGTCTTGGCTGGGAAAAAACAGAACGATTGATTTATGAAGTAGCGGATTTATTATAATTTACATTTATGGAGGCGTCTTATGAAGACGGTACTGATTACAGGAGCAACCTCAGGAATTGGGGAGGCCTTTGCAAAATACTACAGCAAAAAAGGTTACCGGTTGATTTTAACAGGGCGAAACAGGAAGCGACTGAAGTGGTATAAAAATCACCTAAAAGGTGTACAAAAAGTAATTCCTGCAGACCTGACAAGGAAGGCAGACTGTAAAAAGCTTCTTTTGGAAACGAGAAAGGAGCCGGTGGATATTTTTATCAACAATGCCGGGTTCGGACTTTTTGGTGAATTTTTGAAAACTGACTTAAACAACGAACTTTCCATGATACAGGTCAATGATGTGGCAATGCATCAGCTGTTTAAGGTAATGCTTCGCCGTATGGAGAGACGTGGCGAAGGTACCATTTTAAATGTGGCGTCTTCCGCCGGGCTTTTACCGGCAGGGCCTTATATGGCCACCTATTATGCCACCAAAGCCTATGTGGTTAGTCTTACAAAGGCAGTGGCAGCAGAGTTAAAGGCTTCCGGAAGCAGGGTGTACGTGGCGGCTCTTTGCCCGGGACCGGTGGACACAGGATTTCATCAGGTCGCAGGTGTGAAGTTTTCCTCTACGGGGATCAGTGCCTCTCAATGTGTAAAAGAAGCCGTAAAAGGAATGAAAAAGAAAAAGTGCGTGATTGTTCCGGGAAAAGGATTGGCCATATGGATGAAATTTCAAAAGTTGGTACCGGAGAGGATTTTACTTTTTATCATTGCAGCCTTTCAAAAATCCAAGGAAAAATAAATGCATTTCAAAATAGGAAAATGGAGAATGGCCTATGAAAATATCAGAATTGCATAAAAGTAAAAAGTTTTCATTATCCTTTGAGGTGTTTCCCCCAAAGGACAGCGATAATTATCAATCCGTGAAACATGCCACGGAAGAAATTGCGAAATTAAAGCCGGCCTTTATGAGTGTAACTTACGGAACCGGAAAGGGAACCAGCAGTTATACTCTGGAAATGGCCAAAATGATAAAAGAACAATACGATGTATCCTCCATTGCTCATTTGACCTGTATCTCTTCCACAAAGGATACGGTACTGAAACGAATCAGGGAGTTTAAAGAGGCAGGCATCGAAAATATTCTGGCCCTTCGGGGAGACATTCCAAAAGATCTTTTGGGAGCGGATCGAAGTGACTGGGATTATCATTATGCCACCGATTTAATTGCGGACATAAAAAAAATCGACGAAGGATTTTGCATCGGTGGAGCATGTTACCCGGAGATACATCCGGAAAGCGAAAATCAGAGAGAAGATATTAAACATCTGAAGGAAAAGGTAGATGCAGGGTGCGACTTTTTAACCACACAGATGTTTTTTGACAATAATTTGTTATATAATTTCTTATATAAAATCAGAGAAGCGGGAATTCTGGTGCCAATTGTGGCAGGGGTTATGCCCATTACCAATGCAAAACAGGTGGAGAGGGCAAGACAGTTGTCAGGTTCTTTTATGCCACAGCGTTTTATCACTTTGGTAGATGCTTTTGGCAGCGATAAAAATGCCATGAAGCAGGCAGGGATTGCCTATGCCACGGATCAGGTCATTGACCTTTATGCAAATGGTATTACCAATGTTCATATTTACACCATGAATCATCCGGATGTGGCAGCAGCCATTCAGAAAAACGTATCGGATATACTGGGGAAAGAATTGTAATGATTTATACAAAGGTATTTACCCTGCCGCCTTTTAACGAGGCAGAAATCAGACGATATGCAGGAATAGGAAGAGAGACATTGGATGCACAGTCCGTAGAGGACTGTTTAAGTCAGTGCATGAATGAAACAAAGGATATATTTCAGGGAACGGTTTGTTATGTCACCGTTCCTATTCGTGTATGTGGGGATGAGGTGGATTTGCAGTTTGCGAAGGTAAAAAGCAAAGCCCTTGCAAAGAATCTATCCGGTTGTGAGAAGGCGGTGGTATTTGCAGCCACAGCGGGAATACAAATCGACCGGTTGATTGTAAAGTACCAAAAGAAGTCTATTTCCAAAGCCCTTTTTATGCAGGCCATTGGCGCAGAGAGGGTGGAAAGTCTGTGTGATGTTTTTTGTGATTGGTTAAAAGAAGAAGGAGAAAAACAAAAGAACTATTTACGTCCAAGATTCAGCCCGGGTTATGGGGATTTGCCCTTGGAGTTCCAAAAGGATATGGTAAAGGTACTGGATTGTACCAAAAAAATCGGCGTATCCCTAAATGAAAGTCTTCTAATGACTCCAAGCAAGTCTGTGACGGCCATTGTGGGAATGGGAAAACTGCCCTGTGAGGAAAATAAACTCCCCGGAAAAGGATGCGATAGTTGCAGTAAGCGCGATTGTGATTATAGGAAGGTTAAATAAATGGATATTAGAGAAGAATTAAAAAACGGAAGATTTTATCTGGATGGCGGCATGGGAACCATGCTGTACGAAAAGGGACTGCAAAGCGGCGAACGTCCTGAGGAGTGGAACCTGTCCCATCCGGAAATCATAACACAAATACATAAAAGCTATTTTGATGCAGGAAGTAATCTGGTGTGTGCCAATACTTTTGGGGCCAACCTTTTTTCCTATGACAGGGAGAAGTTGGAAGAAATTGTAACTGCCGCCATTGTATGTGCAAAAAAAGCCGCGGCCCTATCGGATACACCGCAGAAAAAATACGTGGCCTTGGATATGGGACCTTTGGGAAGACTTTTAAAACCCTATGGAACCTTGGACTTTGAAGATGCGGTTTCCATGTTTGCCACCACAGTACAAATCGGTGTAAAACAAGGGGTGGATGTGATTGTCATTGAAACCATGAACGACAGTTACGAAACCAAGGCGGCGGTGCTGGCAGCAAAAGAAAACAGCGACCTGCCTGTTTTTGTCACCAACGCTTACGGAGAAGACGGAAAATTAATGACCGGAGCAAGCCCTCTTGCCATGCTGGCCATGTTGGAAGGTTTGGGAGTGGATGCCATTGGAGTCAACTGTTCTCTCGGACCAAAGCAGTTGATGGGAGTGGTAAAAGAACTGCTGCAGCACGCCTCTGTTCCTGTGATTGCAAAACCCAATGCGGGACTTCCAAAAAATGACGGGGTTCGTACCTATTATGATGTGGATCCAAAAGAATTCTCCGTGGATATGGCAGAAATGGCAGAGGAAGGCGTTTGTATTTTGGGTGGTTGCTGCGGAACAACTCCCCAGTATATAAAAGCCATGGTACAAGCCACAAGGGACATTGCCTTAAAAGAAATTACAGAGAAAAAAGAAACTCTGGTTTCTTCCTATACGCATGCGGTGGTATTTGGGAACAAGCCCATTTTAATCGGAGAAAGAATTAATCCTACAGGAAAGAAGCGCTTTAAACAGGCCCTTCAGGAACAGGATATGGATTACATACTAAATGAAGGCTTGAACCAGGAGGAAAAGGGAGTACAGATCCTTGATGTGAATGTGGGACTTCCGGGAATTGATGAGGGAGCCATGATGGAAAAAACCGTATGTGAACTTCAGGCGGTTACTGCCCTTCCTCTTCAAATTGACACCTCCAATATGGAGGCCATGGAAAAAGCCCTTCGTATTTACAACGGAAAAGCCATGATCAATTCCGTCAACGGAAAACAGGAAGTGATGGAGCAGGTATTTCCTTTGGTGAAAAAATACGGTGGTCTGGTGGTGGCATTGACCCTTGACGAGGACGGAATCCCAACCACAGCAGAAAAACGTATTGAAATCGCAAAGAAGATTATCAAAGTGGCAGGTGAGTATGGAATCTCCACCAAAGATTTGATTTTTGATACCCTTTGCATGTCTGTCAGTGCAGATGTGACTGCACCTATGGAGACGTTGAAGGCCCTTCATTATATCAAGGAGGAGATGAAACTTCCCACCGTTCTTGGAGTTTCCAATATATCCTTTGGACTTCCAAGAAGAGATATAATTAACAGCAATTTCTTTGCTTTTGCCCTGGAAGAGGGATTATCTGCAGGAATTATCAACCCTTATGCCCTGGATATGCAAAAGGCGTACCACAGCTATCTGTTGCTTCACAACCTGGATGAGAATTGTGACGGCTATATTGAATTTGCCACCAACTGCCCGGACGAAGTTGCCACAGTGAAAAAGGCAGAAAACAAAAAAGAGGGAAGCGAGGGTACCTTAACCCCGTTGCAAACCGCTGTGGTAAAAGGGTTAAAGGAAAAAGCCGGAAATTTATGCGCAGAGCTTTTGGCAAATAAGGATGCCCTTGCCATTGTAAATGAAGAAATCGTTCCGGCCCTTGACATTGTAGGCAAAGGATTTGAAAATAAAACCATGTTTCTTCCACAGCTTTTAATGAGCGCGGAAGCGGCCAAGGCAGCGTTTGAAAACATTAAGGCAGCTATTTTAAAAAGCGGAGCTTCACAGGAGATGAAATCCAAGTTCGTCATTGCCACGGTAAAAGGTGACATTCACGACATTGGAAAGAACATTGTAAAGGTACTTCTGGAAAACTACGGATTTGACGTAATCGATCTTGGAAAAGATGTGAGCCCGGAAGATGTGGTGGAAGCCGTGCTTTCGGAAGAAGCGCCTATGTGCGGTCTCAGTGCGTTGATGACCACCACCGTTCCGGCCATGGAAGAGACCATTGTACAGTTGAAGGAAAAAGCGCCGCAATGTAAAATCATTGTAGGCGGAGCGGTTTTGAACCGGGAATATGCAGCGCGAATCGGGGCGGACTATTACTCCAAGGACGCCATGGAAACCGTTCGTTATGCCATAGAATATGAAGAAAGAAAGTAGGAAATAACATGGGATGTGTGTATTTTGTCCGCCATGGACAGACGGTGTGGAACGTGGAAAATAAAATCTGCGGTGCCACAGATATTGAATTAACGGAACTTGGCCATGAACAGGCCATCGAAACGGGAAAAAGAATCATATCACTGGGGATTACGGCGGATGAAATTTTGTATTCACCCCTGATCAGGGCCAAGGATACAGCACTTCATATCTCGGAAATCACAGGAATTCCTGCAAGGGAAGAGGTGCGTTTGAAAGAGCAGAATTTTGGAAAGTTTGAATCCACGCCAAGGGATGGCAGACAGTTTCGTAAAGCCAAGGAACATTTTTTAAGCCGCTATGACGGTGGAGAATCCATGTTCCAGATGGCCCAGCGAATTTATAACTTGCTGGATGAGGTCACAGCTTCAGATAAAACCTATATTTTGGTGGCCCACAACGGAATTGCCAGAGTGGTGAACTCCTATTTTTACGACATGACCAATAAGGAATATGCCATGTTTGGAGTGAAAAACTGCGCAATTTTACAATACGATTTTTAACATAAGGAAGGATATATATGAAGAAATTTCGTTACAGCCTGCTGCTCCTTATTGCACTTGCAATAGGAATGGCAGGCTGCGCAGCGCCTGAAACAAAAGAAGATACCGGGGCGGTGCAGCAACAGGTTCAGGCCTATGATGGGGAAGAGGCCTATATTACATTAAATGACAACAAACCACAATTTACAGATGAGGAAAAAAAGGATGTGACCCCCTTTGAAACCTACGGCGATTTGGATGAGCTTGGCCGTTGTACCACAGCCTTTGCCAATATTTGTACCGACATAATGCCAACGGAAAAACGAGGAGAAATCGGTATGATTAAGCCATCGGGCTGGCATACGGTAAAATACAACGGATTGGTGGATGGAAACTATTTGTACAACCGTTGTCACCTGATCGGTTACCAGTTATCCGGAGAAAACGCCAATGAAAAGAATCTTATTACCGGCACAAGATATTTAAACGTGATTGGCATGCTGCCCTTTGAAGACATGGTGGCAGATTATGTAAAAGAAACAGGAAATCATGTTTTATATAGAGTTACTCCGGAATTTGAAGAGGACAACCTTTTGGCAACCGGGGTAAAAATGGAAGGCTGGTCCGTGGAAGATCAGGGAAAGGGCATTTGTTTTAACGTTTTTTGTTACAATGTGCAACCGGGAATTCACATTGATTATGCCACAGGAGACAGCGCCCTTGAGGAAAAAAGTGCCAAAGGATCTTCTGCCGGGGAAGAAAAACAATCTTATGTGGTGAACGATAATACTAAAAAAATTCACCTTCCAAGCTGTAACAGTGTAAAAGAAATGAAGGCGAAAAATCGCACCTATGTAGAGTCCACTTTAACAGATCTTGAAAAGATGGGATACAGCCCCTGTCAGAATTGTTTAGGTGATGATTGACATGGATTTTTTATCTAAGATATAATGGATGCAATTGAGAAAATTGGAGGAATTTTAAATGGACGTAAATCAAATCAAAGAACTTGTACTGTCTTTTATACCGTGGATGGTACTTGGTATAACAGTGGCCCTTGTTTATGCAAGATTTCAGCGCCAGGAAAAGGAAAAAGAGGGTGAGATTGTAAGTCAGCCAAAGACCTACGGAGCCGAAGGATTGTGCGTTGGCGTGCTGGTGGGATCCGTGGTTGGACACTTTGTACCGTTGGATTATCGACTGGTTTCTTTAATCACAATGGGTATTGGACTAGTTGTTGGACTATTGGTAAAAAGAAGAGAGAATCCGGCAAAAAGTCAGAATAAAAGCCTTGACCCATACAAAAAAAAGCGCAAAAAGTAGTAGAAATTGGAATTGGATGTGCTATAATTGGGGATGTGATAAGGCCCTACGGGGGAAAGGAGATATTTAATCATGCAGATCAATTATGAAGAAAGACGCCAGAGAGTTCTGGAAAGAATGGAAAAGAGAGGACTTACACAGTTAATCGTTTCCGATCCACTTAGTATTCGTTTCCTCACAGGTATTTGGAACAATCCATATGAAAGATTATTTGGATTAATTCTCAAATCCAACGGTGAGCATGTAATGCTTTTAAACTACTTATATTTTATTTCCGATACAGGATTTAAAGAGGTATGGTTCAGCGATATGGACGACCAAATCGGTCTTATTGCAGAAAACATCGATCATGACAAGCCACTTGGAATTGACAAGGCTTGGCCTGCACGTTTCTTAATTCCGCTTCAGGAAAGAGTACCTGGACTTAAGACAGTTTGGGGTTCTGATTGTGTAGATGATGTTCGTGCCGCTAAGGATGAGCAGGAAATCGCACTTATGAAGAAAGCTTCTGAAATTAACGACCGCGTTATCGAGAGAACAAGAGATTACATCAAAGAAGGAATGTCCGAGAAACAGGTTGCAGACTTTATCGAAGAGAACTTCTTAAAAGAAGGCGCAACAGGAACAAGTTTTGACACCATCGTTTGCTTTGGAGCCAATGCTGCAGACCAGCATCATGAGCCAAGCGAAGATGTGAAGTTAGAGGCAGGACAGTGTGTACTTGTTGATATGGGATGTGTATACGAAGGATATTGCTCCGATATGACAAGAACCTTCTACTGCAAATCCGTAGATCCGGAGCAGGCTGAAGTTCATGACATTGTTCGTGAAGCAGTTCGCAGAGCAGAAGAAGTAATTAAACCGGGCGTTAAGTTCAGCTTCATTGATAAACAGGCCAGAGATTACATTGATGAGAAGGGATACAGCAAATACTGGAAGATTCGTCTTGGACATTTCATTGGACAGCAGGATCACGAGTATGGTGATGTTTCTCCAATCAATGACAAGGAAGCAGAAGTTGGTAACATCTTCTCCATCGAGCCTGGTATTTACATCGAAGGTAAATACGGAGTTCGTATCGAAGACCTTGTACTTGTAACAAAAGATGGATACGAGTTATTAAACCACGTAGAGAAGAAATACGAAATTGTTGGTTAATCCATTGTAATTTTAGATTTAAAAGAGCATTGGCCTTGTGGTAGACCTACAGGCCATGCTCTTATTTTTTTTTATATAGGGATTTAATTGAAATGTATTAATAGGACATATATAATGGTCTTAACTTACAATCAGTGTGGGAGAAAATATGGGAGAGAATGGAAAAACCAACAAGATTTTAGAGGGCGTTATCTGGAAAGAATTGGCCCTGTATTCGGTGCCTTTGATTATGGGAACCATTGTCCAGCAGCTTTACACCCTGGTGGACACGGTGGTGGTGGGCCGATTTGTGGGAAAAGAAGCCTTGGCCAGCGTAGGAGGCCCGGCCTCCATTATTACAATGATTATCATTATGTTTTTTAACGGATTGGCCAACGGTGTTTCTGTAGTAACGGCCCATTGCGTAGGAGCAAGGGACCAAAAGAAACTGAAGGAAAGCGTGCATACGGCGTATCTTTTTTCCATTGTGGTCAGCATTGCCTTAAGTCTTTTGGGAGTTTTGGCAACCCCGTTTTTATTGGAGATTATGAAAACGCCTCAGGATATGATGGACCCGTCTTGTGAATACCTGCGAATTTATTTTGCCGGCGTTATTTTTACCCTGGTATACAATATGGGAGCGGCCATCATGCGTGCCATGGGAGATTCTACAAGACCTTTTATATTTTTGATTGTCAGCAGTGTGATCAACGTAATTTTGGACCTTTTTATGGTGGTGTACCTGGATATGGGCATTGCAGGAGCTGCCATTGCCACCATTATTGCCCAGTGTGTCAGTGCGATTTTAGCAACCCTGGCATTGATGAATTCTTATGCGGACATGAAACTCTCATTCCATGAGCTCAGGTTCCACAAAGCCGTGTTAAAAGAGGAACTTCGCATGGGGCTTCCGGGAGCACTGCAGTCCAGTATTATGGGACTAAGCGGTATTTTGCTTCAGACCTGCATCAATACCTTTGGAACGGACATTGTGGCCGGATGGGCAGTGTACAACAAAGTGGATACCATCTGCTGGATTGCCTGCGGATCCTTATCCACTGCAGAAGCCACCTTTGTGGGACAAAACTTCGGCGCAAAAAAAATGGACCGTGTTTACAAAAGTATCCGGGCCAGTCTTTACATGGGACTTGCCATTACCATTTTTATCACCGGTATTATGCTGATTTTCAGCACGCCGATTTATGGTATCTTTTCAAAGGATCCAAAGGTCATTGCGTATGGTATCTACATGTTCCGCTTTTTGGCACCCTTTTACCTCATCGGTATTTTTATGGACAACATCAGCGGTGGACTTCGAGGTATGGGAGATGTATTTTGGCCAACCATTTTTACCTTTGGGGGTATGATTTTTGTCCGAATCCCATGGATTTTATTTGCCATGTACAAAAGCCATACCATAGCAACCATTATGCTCAGTTACCCCATTGGATGGACCGCTACCCTGGTATGTCTGGTACCGTATTACTTTTACCGCAAAAGAGAAAATAAAAATAAGTCTAATTTGTTAAAAAAATAGAAAATTTAAAATTGGGGCATTGTTTTTCAGAAAAAAGAACTTTATACTATAGGTACAAAGGACAGGAAGGTGATTGCTATGAGTAAATACAGAGTAATAACAATAAGTAGAGAATTCGGAAGTGGCGGTCGATTAATCGGTGTTGAACTTGCCAAACGATTAGGAATTACTTATTACGATAAAGAAATCATTGGTAAGGTTGGAGAGGAAACCGGTTTTAGCGAGCGTATCATTGAAGACTTGGGAGAGCACGCACCGGTGAAATCCATTTGGGCATACGCCATGGTGGGAAGAAGTCGTGACGGATTCTCTGTTGTGGACAGCATCTACAGTGCTCAGGTTCAAATTATCAAGAAAATTGCTGAAGAGGAACCATGTGTCATTGTTGGACGTAATGCAGATTCCATTTTGGAAGATCGGGAGGATGTCTTGAATGTCTTCATTCAGGGAGAACTTCCGGAGAAACTAAAGAGAGTGGAAGAGCTAACCGGAAAGAAAGATGCGGAAGCAAAGAAACTCATCAAAGAAACAGACAAGAAACGTCGTGTGAATTACGAGTATTGTACCAGCAGGAAGTGGGGAGTCAGAGAGAATTACGATGTGATTTTAAATACATCCGCAATCGGGTACGAAGCTTGTATCGATATTTTGGAACATTTATATAAAGGTTAATGACAAAGTGGCTTTGAGGACGCTGTTCTCAAAGCCATTTTTTATCTGCCATCCGGACGGGAGGCAGAAAAGATGGCT
This sequence comes from Lachnospiraceae bacterium, assembly GCA_024680055.1. Lineage (GTDB taxonomy): Bacteria > Bacillota > Clostridia > Lachnospirales > Lachnospiraceae > XBB1006. The sequence continues at coordinate 57,126 of JAILCP010000006.1, forward strand.
GAAAGCAGAGAAATATCTGCTTGTCATGGTTACCTAGTCCCATATTCATAACCCCGGAAGCAGAAGAAATGACGAAAGGTAGAGAAATATCTGCTTGTCATGGTTATCTAGTCCCATATTCATACCTCCGGAAGCAGAAGAAATGACGAAAAGTAGAGAAATATCTGCTTGTCATGGTTATCCAGTCCCATATTCATACTCCCAGAAGCAGAAGAAATGACGAAAAGTAGAAAATATCTGCTTGTCATGGTTACCTAGTTCCCTATTCATAACCCTGGAGGCAGAAGAAATACCGCCGTTAAGTATTGACAACTTAAAAAAGTTAGTTTAAACTAACTGAAGAATGAAGATAGGAGATGAGCATATGTTCCTGGAAATGAAAGATATAAAAAAGCATTTCGGAGAGGGCGAGAGCTATGTAGAAGTGCTGAAAGGGATTGATCTTTCCGTGGAGAAAGGCGAATTTTGTGTTTTGCTTGGACCTTCCGGTTCCGGAAAATCCACATTGCTAAATATTATCGGCGGAATTGATCGGGCAGATGGAGGAAGCATTACCATTAGCGGGGAAAAAACCGAGGATATGAACGATAAAAAACTGACGGAATATCGAAGAAAGCATTTGGGATATATTTTCCAGATGTATAATCTGATTCCTAATTTAACCGTTCGGGAAAATATTGAGGTGGGTGCGTATTTAAGCGATAATCCCCTGGATGTGGACGAACTTTTAAATACCCTGGGATTGGCCGGACATGAGAGAAAACTGCCAAACCAGTTGTCCGGAGGACAGCAGCAACGCTGTGCCATTGGCCGGGCCATTGTGAAGAATCCGGATATATTGCTTTGTGATGAGCCCACAGGTGCCTTGGATTACAAGACCTCCAAGGAAATTTTAAAGTTGATTGAGACCGTCAATGAGAAATACAAAAACACCATTATTATGGTGACCCACAACGATGCCATAAAGAATATGGCGGATCGGGTGGTAAAATTACGTGATGGACAAATCCGAAGCAATGAGAAAATACAGCATAAGTTAAAAGCAGAAGAACTGGAGTGGTAGGAGGAAATCAATGAAAAATCCATTGAATAAAAGAATCCTTCGAGAAATCAAGGATGACTTTGGAAAGTATGCGGTGATTTTTCTTCTGATGCTTTTTACCATATCATTTATTTCAGGATTTTTGGTGGCGGATGGAAGTATGATTAAGGCTTACAATGACAGCTTTGAAAAGTACAACGTGGAAAACGGCCATTTTGCCACAGAAAATGAGATAAAAAAACTGCAGAAGAGAAATATCGAAGAGAATGAAATTGTAATCAACAAACAGTACTATGTGGAGCAACACCTGGAAAATGAAGGGATTATACGTATCTATAAAAACAGGAAGTCGGTGAACAGGGTATGCCTGATGGAGGGAAAATTCCCTGAGGGTAAAAATGAAATCGCCATTGACCGAATGTTTGCTGACAATCGCAACTTAAAGGTTGGACAGACCATTCAAACGGACGAAGAAACCTGGAAAATCACAGGGCTTGTGGCCCTTCCGGATTACAGCTGTTTGTTTGCGGATAATAACGATACCATGTTTGATGCAGTGAATTTTGGCGTTGCAGTGGTCAGTGATGAGGCATTTCAAACCTTTGATAAGGACCATATGACCTTTGTATATGCTTGGAAATATAATAAGGAGCCGGAAAATGAAATCCGGGAAAAAGAGGTAAGCGAAGATTTGATGGATGCCTTAAACAGTGAGGTAACATTAACTGAGTTTGTCCCAAGATTTCAGAATCAGGCCATTATCTTTACAGGAGACGACATGGGTGGCGACCGGGCCGGCGTCATTGTGATTTTTTACATTATTATTGTAATCATGGCCTTTGTATTTGGTATTACAAGTACCAATACCATAGAAAAAGAAGCTAATGTAATCGGAACCCTTAGGGCCAGCGGTTATACCAGAAAAGAGTTGATTTTGCATTACATGTATACGCCTCTTTTGGTGACTTTAATCAGTGCCATTTTAGGAAATATTCTTGGATATACGGTGATGAAACATGTTTGCGCCGCCATGTATTACGGAAGTTACAGTCTGACAACCTATGTTACGGTGTGGAACGGAGAGGCGTTTTTACTCACAACCGTAATGCCAATTGTGTTAATGATGCTGATTAACTTTTTGATTCTCTATAAAAAAATGAGATTGAGTCCGTTAAAATTCATACGAAGAGACCTAAGCGAAAACAAGAGAAAAAAGGCAATGAACTTAAATCCGGCCATGAAATTTTTTGCCAGATTCCGGCTTCGTGTGATTTTCCAGAACAGTTGGAATTACGTGGTTATGGTGATTGGTATTTTCTTTGCCAATGTGATGTTGTTTTTTGGCTTAATGATGCCGTCGGTACTTGATAATTATCAGGACCGCATTACGGAAAGCATGATTTGCAAATATCAATACATGCTAAATATGCCGGTGTCAAAAATGGATGATACCTACAAATTGAAAACCATGTTCCACGCTCTGACCTTTGAGCGGGAAGTGGAAACAGAAAATGAGGATGCGGAAAAATTCAGCGCCTACACCTTGAAAACCACAGACGAAAGCGCCATGCTGGAGGACGTTTTAATCTATGGTATTGAAAAGAACAGCAAGTACATAAATTTAAAGCTGGGCGATGATGATTTTTATATCTCTTCCGCCTATGCACAGAAATTTGGAATCAAAAAGGGAGATCAGGTGACCTTAAAGGAAAAATACGATAAGGATACCTACACCTATACGGTCACCGGAATATACGATTACGACGATGCCATTTGCGCATTTATGACAAGACCGGAATTAAACAGGGAGTTCAACCTGGGAGAGGGCATGTTTGGAGGTTATTTTAGCAACAGCGAAATAACCGATGTGGACAGTAAATACATTGGAACCGTAATCGATAAAACGGCCCTGACCAAGGTCAGCAGGCAGCTAACCGTTTCCATGGGGGGCATTATGAAATTAATCTCCGGCTTTGCTGTGATAATTTATATCATACTGATTTATCTGCTCAGTAAGCTGATCATAGAAAAAAATGCCCACGCTATTTCCATGGCAAAAATACTGGGATATAAAAAGTTGGAAATCGCAAGGCTCTATGTGATTCCAACCAGCCTTGTGGTGGTTTTGGCCGTGGTATGCAGTGTGCCCATTGTAGATGAACTGGTAAAAATTATATGGATGGCCATGCTAAAAAGTATGCTGCCGGGATATTTACCATATCTTGTTTCCGTAGATGTTTATGTAAAAGTTATTGCACTGGGAATTATGGGATATGCACTGGTGGCACTTTTGGAACTGGTCAAAATCGGAAAGGTGCCAATGGACATGGCATTGAAAAACGTGGAATAGAAAGGGTGAAATCATGAAAAACAGAGTAATAAAGCCACTTCTTATGATATCTTTGGCAGGATGCATGGTATTATCCATGACAGGATGTTCCCAAAAGAAGGACAACGCATCACAGAAAGACACTGCCACTGCCACAGGAGATGCCTGGGAAGATGAGGAAGAAAAGCAGTATGAGTACCACGAAAGCGGTATGGAAAACGATAAGGAGGAATCCGTTTATGTTTTGGCAAAAACCGACGGTACACCAAGAAAAATCACCGTTACCGAAGCATTGAAAAATCCCGGAAAGGACAAGAAAATAGAGGACTACACCCTTTTAACCCATATTAAAAATAAAGAGGGGGACGAGGCCTATAAGGACCTTGGAGATGGAAATCTTCAGTGGGAAAATCACGGAGATGATGTGCATTATGAAGGCACTGCAGACCCGGAAAAACAGCTTCCCCTCACCGTGAAAGTGACCTATTATCTCAATGGGAAAAAGGTGAAAGGCTCTGATTTGGCAGGTAAAAGCGGCAAGGTAAAAATCCGTTTTGACTACACCAACAATACAAAAAAAGGAAATTCCATCACACCGTTTATGGCAGTGACCGGTATGACCTTTGACGGAGAAAAAGTGAGTCATATCAAAGTGAAAAACGGAAAAGCCACCTATATGGATGGCGACTACGTGGTATACGGATGTGCCCTTCCGGGCGTAAAAGACATTATGAAATTTGATTCCATGGACATTACCAAGGATAAGGACATTGACATTCCGGAGTACCTTGAGGTGAGCATGGACGCCAAGGAATTTGCCCTGGATTTTTCAGCCACCATGTTTTCCAACGGATTTTTAGACGACGAAGATAACGATTTGGCCGATCAGCTTTCGGACATGGCAGATGAAATCATGGATTCCACATCCACCACTTCGTCCATGAAAAGCAGCCTGAATAAGCTAAAAAAAGCAGGCAAAGACCTGTACAGCGGTGCCAAAGACCTAAACGAAGGTCTAAAACAGCTCAACGACACCGTGGCAGAAATGGCAGAGGTCAATCCTCAAATGGAAGAATTGTCAAAATCCGTAGCAGCCCTTGCCAAAGGCAGTGAAAGCCTGGCCACCGGGGTAAAAGAATACACCGGCGGTGTAAACAAAGCCATGGATAAAATCCAAAGCTCCGCATCCGGTAAAAGCAGTGAGTATCAAGATAAGGCGAAGGAACTGCGAAGCATTGCAAAGAAAATCAAAAAGATGCAGAAAAACGACAAGGACTACGAAAATTTTGCCGGCATCAAAAAAGGTCAGACAGGCAGCGTTTCCTTCATTATAGAAACAGACGAAATTACCAAATAGTAAAAGAAATGTGTACATAGTTGACGAAGCTCAGGATTAAGGATACCATTACCTTAACCTGAGTTTTCTTTTTGAAGGAGGTTCTATGGCAATACAGCTATCCGATCATTTCACATATAAAAAGTTATTGAGATTCGTTTTACCATCCATCGGCATGATGATTTTTACATCGATTTACGGAGTGGTAGACGGATTTTTTGTTTCCAATTATGCAGGGGACTTACCCTTTGCCTCCATTAATCTCATCATGCCCTTTATCATGATTTTGTCCGGTGTGGGATTTATGATGGGCACCGGAGGAACAGCCCTTGTGGCCAAGCGCCTTGGGGAAGGAAACGAAAAGGAAGCCAACGAGACTTTTTCCCTGCTGGTGTATTCCGTCGTTGCTTTCGGCATTGTAATTACCATTATCGGAGAACTTTTGCTGAAAAAAGTAGCTATCCTGCTTGGGGCCAATGCCCAGATGCTGCCATATTGTTTGCAGTACGGAAGAATCATTTTATGCAGTACCACCGGCTTTATGCTGCAAAATATGTTTCAAAGTTTTTTAATCACTGCAGAACGACCAAAAATCGGTTTTATGCTTACCTGTCTTGCCGGCTGTACCAACATTGTGCTGGACGCCATTTTGGTAGCGATTCTTGGTTATGGAGTGGTGGGTGCCGCAATTGCCACCATTACTACAGAAACCATCGGCGGCCTTGTGCCTTTTATCTATTTCCTGTTACCAAACAGCACGAAGCTACGCCTTGGCAAAACCCGTTTTATGGTCAATGATTTATGGAAGGCAAGTTCCAACGGAGTATCCGAGTTTATGACCAATATTTCCATGTCCGTGGTAAACGCCTGCTACAATTTCCAATTAATGCGACTGGCAGGCTCTGACGGCGTATCCGCCTACGGGGTTATTATGTACGTCAGCTTTATTTTTGCCGCCACCTTTATTGGTTATGCCATCGGAACGGCACCAATCATCGGCTACAATTACGGAGCCCAGAATCATACCGAACTGAAAAACATTTTCTCAAAAAGCTTAAAAATCATCGGCAGTGTTGCCCTTGTTATGACCGCAGCCGGTGCCCTTTTAGCCCATCCGCTGGCGGCGCTTTATGTAGGCTATGACAAAGAACTGATGGAATTAACCGAGATTGCCCTTCGCATTTATTGCCTGTGCTTTTTGATCATGGGCTTTAACATATTTGGGTCTTCCTTTTTTACCGCTTTAAACAACGGAAAGGTTTCCGCAGCCATATCTTTTTTCAGAACCTTTTTGTTCCAGATCATCATGGTATTTTTGCTCCCTATGCTTTTTGGAGTCTATGGCATCTGGTTTTCCGTGGTGGTGGCTGAGGCCTTATCATTGATGATTACCGTATTTTTCTTTGTAAGAAATCGAAAACGTTATCATTATATATAGCAAAATGATATAATTAAAAAAAAGAAAGGGGAGATGGTGATGTCACACAACGTGGATCGTTTCAAACAATTTGGTATGAGTATGGTACTTGTGGCAGCCTCCGGCATGGGACCGAAAGTAGTCAGCAAACCGGGTTGCCTTATGGATATTCCGATGAAATTAAAAGAGAAAAAAATCAACAAAGTTTTGGTTACCACAACCCCCGGCTTTATTAAGCGCGGTACTTTGCAAGGATTTTTTGATGCTGTGAAAGCTCAGGGAATCCAGATGACTCTCTACAGTTCCGTGGTTCCGGACCCGACCGTGGAGTGTGTGGAAGAAGTGGTTAAAGCATACAAAGAAGGCAACTGTCAGGCTATGGTTGCCATCGGCGGCGGCTCCGTTATGGACTGTACCAAAATCGCAGGTGCCAGAATTGTTCGTCCCAACATGAGCGTTAGAGACATGAAAGGCACTTTAAAAATCAACAAAAAGTTGCCGCTTTTTATCGCGGTGCCTACCACAGCCGGAACCGGCTCTGAAGCCACTGCAGCTGCAGTTATCACGGACACTGTGGATGGTGTTCATTATAAGTATCCCATCAGCGATTTAAAGCTGCTTCCCCATTACGCTTATCTGGACGCAGACTTAACCCTGGGATTGCCGCCTTTTATTACAGCCACCACAGGTATGGACGCCCTAACCCACGCAGTGGAAGCCTACACCAACAAATTTGCTTCCCCAAAAACCGTGAAAATGGCAGAAAAATCCGTGGAACTGATCAGCAAAAACCTCCTAAAAGCCTTTTTGCACGGAGACAACAAGGCAGCTCGAGGTAACATGTTAAATGCTTCTTATTACGGAGGTGTTTCCATCACCAACAATTTCGTTGGAAACATTCATGCCATTGCCCATGCAGTGGGAGCACTTTACCACATTCCACACGGCCTTGCCAATGCAGTTATTATGCCATACGTCCTGGAACAATACGGCGATAGCGTACAGAAAAAATTAGCCGCCTTAGCCGAAGTAGCCGGCCTTAGCGGTTCCACAGAAAAAGAAAAGGCAGCAGCCTTTATACAATGGATTCGCTCCATGAATAAAAAAATGGGATTACCATCTTGCATCCCGGAACTTAAAAAAGAAGATTATCCAATCATCATAGAAAGAGCCATAAAAGAAGCCAATCCGGCATACCCGGTGCCTCAAATGTGGCAGGAAGAAGAATTTAAAAAGGTGCTTGATCAATTGCTCCCATGATTCTATAGAAATGATATCCCGGCCCGCCTGTCATATGGCGGGCCGGAGGCATTTCAGCTATTATAATCGTCAGATTGCCTCCGATGCCAAATCCCGGAGGCGGTCTAGCATATCAAACTGCCAGACCGCCTCCAAGTAAAGCCCCGGAGGCGGTCTAGCACAAAAAACTGGCAGAGCGCCTCCAAAGTAAAGTTCCGGAGGCGGTCCAGCATAACAAAACCTCAGACCGACTCCGAAGTAAAGCTCCGGAGTCGTTCTAGCAAATAAAATTGCCAGAGCGCCTCCAAGTTCAAGTCCCGGAGGCGTTCCAGCATATCAAAATCCCAGACCGCCTCCAAAGTAAAGCTCCGGAGGCGGTCCAGCAAATCAAACTGCCAGAGCGCCTCCAAGTACAAGCCCCGGAGGCGTTCCAGCACAACAAAACCTCAGAGCGCCTCCAAGTTCAAGTTCCGGAGGCGGTC